>JANORB010000127.1:0-100790 GCA_031415135.1 Methylibium sp. | reverse complement strand
CAGATGTGCCACAACCCGGCGCGCACCCCGCCGATCACGGCGTTCCCGAACGGCTGGAAGACATGCGTCAAACCCGCCAACCTGCCGCCGCGCAGCACCCCGACCGCGCCGGCCATCATCTCGACCGCCTGCACGATCCCGGCCAAGCACAGCTTCACGCCACCGGGCACGGTGTGCGCCACCTGCCACAACAGCATCATCGCCCAGCCGCTGCAGGAGCGCGGCTGCACCCAGCCGCCGAGTTCCGCGCTGCCGACGATCAACACCACGGCGACCGTGGTCACGGCGGTGAACGACACCCATGGCACGATCGCCACCGGTTCGTCGACGACCGACACCACGCCTGCATTGAGCGGCACGCTCAGCGCGGGTCTGCAGACGATGCAGTCGCTGCGCGTGCTGCGCGGTGGCGCGGCCATCGGCACGGCGGCGGTCACGGGCAGCACCTGGACCTTCACCGAAGCCGCCGGCGCGCCGAACGGCCTGCAGCTGTACACGGCGCGTGTCGAGGCTGGCGCGGCGTTCGGCCCGACCAGCAACAGCTACGCCATCACGATCGACACGGCCGCGCCGGCGCAGACGATCACGCTGGCGCTGTCCGACGACATCAACCCCGGCACCTTGCCCGAGGCGGGCTTCACCAGCGACACCACACCCACGCTGGCTGGCACGCTGAGCGCGGCGCTGGGCACCGGCGAGCAGGTTCGGGTGCTCAGGGGCGGCACCGCGATCACCACGCTCACGCCCACGGGCACGACCTGGAGTTACACCGAACCGGTTGCGCTGGCAGGCGGAACCTACAGCTACACCGCACAGGTCGTCGACGCGGCCGGCAACCCGGGCGTGGCCAGTGCCGCGCGCACACTCACGATCGTCGCCAACCTGCCGGTGGTGACGATTGCGACCGCCGTCAACAACGCAAACGCCACGATTGCCGCCGGCTCGTTCACCTCGGACATCACGCCAACGCTGCAGGGCACGCTCAGCACCGGCCTCGGCGCCGGGCAGGCGGTGGGCGTGCTGCGCGACGGCGTGGTGCTCGGTGCGGCGACAGCGACAGGCACGAACTGGACCTTCATCGACCCGGGCGCCAACAACGGCCCGCACACTTACACCGCCCGTTCGGAGCAGGGCACCGTGTTCAGCGCGGCCAGCGCGGGCTACACCTTCACGATCGACACGGTGGCGCCGACGCAGACCGCCAACGTGACCCAGATTTCGGACGATGTCACCGGCAACCTCGCCGACGGCGCGAGCACGAGCGACACCACGCCCACAGCCTCCGGCACGCTGAACGCCGCGCTGGCGGCGAACGAATCGCTGCAAGTCTTGCGCGGCGGCGCCGTGGTGGCAACGCTGGTGCCGGTGGGCACGAGTTGGACCTTCACCGAGCCCACGGCGCTGACCTCGGCCACTTACACCTATTCGGCGCGCGCCGTCGACGCGGCCGGCAATACCTCGGCCGCCGTGGGCACCACGCGCAGCGTGACCGTCAACACTGCCTTCCCGCTGGCCGGCGCTGCAACGACGCTCGCGACGGTGAACGGCATCACACCCGGCGGCGGCGCGATCCCGGCCAGCAACGACAGCACGCCGACCCTGGCCGGCACGATCCAGCGTGCGCTGTTGGCCAATGAAGTCGTGAAGGTCTATCGCAGCGGCAGCGCCGTGGGCAATGCCACGGTGACCGGAACGACGAACTGGAGTTTCGTCAGTGGCGCGCTCGGCACGAACACCTATGCATTCCTGGCGCGCATCGAGCAGTCGGCCAACAGCGCGGTGTTCGGCGCACCCAGTTCGTCCGTCAGTGTGCCGATCGACGTTACGCCGCCGGCGCAGTTGTTCCAGTCGTTCACCGCGACCAGCAGTGTCGCGCCCAACGCCGTGGTGGCCAACGCGGTGCCTGCGAGCGACGTGATCTCCGGCACCACCAACGACCCGTCACCGACGATCACCATCGTGCTCGACACCGGGCTTGGTGGCGGCGAAACGCTGAACTTCACCCGCACCGTCAGCGGGGTGACGACGACAGTTGCAAGCTTGACGGCCAGCAACTGCTCGCCGAGCCCGCGCTGCTTCACCTTCACGGACAACGCCGCCGGTGTGTCGATCCCGGTGCCGCCGGCGCGGCGGGCCGATCCATTGACGGCCGGAACGACGCCAAATTCCGCGCTGCCGAGCGCAACCTACACCTACGCCGGCCGGGTCACCGACAGCGTCGGCAATCTCGGCAGCAACAGCGGCAATACCGCGGCATTCACGTTCAGCTACTTCAACTGCGACCAACAACGAGCCAACGACACGTACGCGTTGCGATTCGGCGCGGGTAACAACCACACCAACCTGGTCAGCTTTGCCGCTGCGCCGAGTGTCAATTGCGCGGGTTGCCACCGCAGCCAGCAAAGTGATCAGATGGCGGCCACGCCTGCCGCTGCCTTTGTCGCGGTGCCCAGTGGGAATCCTGCGCCGGCGTTCCCAAGCGCTTACTGGTGCAAGCGGCCGAACTGACACCGATGATGTCGACGGGCAGCGGTTTCGAAGCCGATCAACGCCTGCAAACGGAGCGGGTAACGCATCGCTGACCGTGGCGCCAGCGGTGGGGTGCCGCTGCGCAACGTGTCTGGGTGGCCCGCTGGCAACGGAACCGGCCTCACCCAACCCGCCGGCTCCTGGCATTGCCGAGTCAGCCAGACTCCGCACTCTGCCGCCTGTGCCAGCGGGTGATCTCAGAGGCTGAGAGTTTTTTGAATTGACTCCCTCTCCCTCTGGGAGAGGGTGGGGGTGAGGGCTCGCAAAACACCATCGTGCCCGCCGCAGCCCCTCTCCCCAAAGGGGCGAGGGAGCAAGTGCGGTCGCGGCAGAAAAACTCTCACTTTCTCAGCCGGCGATCAGCGCCCCCGTCGCGTCAAACCGTGGATGGCCGGCGATCCGGCCATCCACCTCACATCACAACCTGCGGCACCAGTAGTACTGCGGTGTCGTGTACAGGCCGGGTGTTATTTCCGGCGCCACGAACACACCCGGCGGCGTGGGTGAGACCGGGTTCGACTGGCTCGTGGAGTGGCAACCTGAGCAGTTTGTCCCGCTGCCCGCAGCCACTGAAGCGTGGACGATCGGATATTGCCCCTTCGAGGCTGCGGCCGTTGCCCGGGCCTGGTTGCAGTCGAAGTAGTTGAAGTCCCACGACTTGCTGGCCACCGGCCCCAGGTTGCCGACCGCATCGACCACGCGCGCGGTGTAGGTGACCGGGAACGGCAGGTTCGGCGTCGGAGCGTCGTAGTAGCCCACTCCGATCGTGAAGTTCTTCGTCAGGTCGAGGAACTGGAAACAGCTGTTGTTGCCGCTGCAGGCGCCCAGGCTTGGCGTCACCGTCACCGTCACCGGCCCGGCGCCGCTGTTGACGTTGAGGGTTCGGGTGATCAGCAGCGACTCACCCGCCAGCAGCGGGCTCGACAGCGACAGGGTCGTCAGCGGGTTGTCGGTGTCCGTGCGGTTGGCGCTGGTGGCGTCGATCGCGTCACCCACCGGAATGCCGTTCGGGACAACCAGCTTCGGAACGCTGATGCTGCGCGCCGTGATCGTGATCGCCGTTGCGGGTGGCTGGGTGTCGATCAGGATCGAGTAGGGCGGTGAACTCTGAGTCCCGAAGAAGTTGGCGGATTCAACGCGCGCGGTGTACGCATAGGTTTTCGATACCGCGCCGACGATGCCGGAGTCGGTGTAGCTCCAGGCTCCGCTGACGGGTGTGATCTGCCCGCTGACGTTCTGGCCGTCGCGCAAGACCCTGACCCATTGGCCGGGCAGCAGCGTGGCGTTGACATTGCCTTGCAGCAGCGGTGTCGCGTCCGAGGTGGCCGAGCCGCTGGGGATCGCCACATTCGACGCCCCGTTGTTATTGAAAGCCGCGGTGATGCCCGCCGTGCGCTGCTGTGTGTCGATGACCACCGAGCGGCTTGCCGAGAACGTGCCGGTGTTGCCGGCCGCGTCGATCACGCGCGCGTTGTAGGAGTAGGTGGCTCCCTGGGCCAGCACGCTGTCTTGGTAGCTCCAGCTCGTGGTGGTCGTCACGGTGGTGCCGATCACGCTGCTGTTGCGCAGCACCTGCACCGACTCGCCGGCGCCCAGCGCCGCCGGCAAGCTGCCGGTGACGACCGGCGTGTCGTCGCTGCTGATGCCGCCCGGCGCCACGACGCCGAGGAACTGGTCGACGATGCCGGTGATCGTGGGCACGATGCCGGGCGCCACGGTATCGACCGTGATCACGTAGGCGGCGCTTTGCAGGCCGGCAAACGTGGGCCCCTGGCTGACCCGCGCGGTGTAGCTGTGCGTGGCGTTGCCGACCGGCGCGTCGGTGTAGGTCCAGGTGGTGCCGGTGTTCGCGGTGGCAGTGCCCACCGGCGTGCCGCCGCGCAGGATGGTGATGCTCTGTCCCGCCAACAAGGCGGTGCTGACCGTGCCTTCCAGGGTTGGTGTGGTGTCGGCAGTGGCCGAACCCGAGGCGATCGGGACTGCGGAGCTGCCGTTGATGTTGAAGGCACCCGTGATCGCACACGTCGGCAGCGTGGTCTTGACGAGCAGCGTCCGCGGCGCAGACAGCGCACCCAGGTTGTTCGCAGCGTCGACCACGCGGGCGGTGTAGACGTAGGTGGCGTCAATCAGCGCAGCCGGTTCGGTGAAGCTCCAGTTCGTTCCGGTGACCACGATGGCGGCGCTGGCGCTGGTGTTGACCGGCGTGCCGTTGCGCAGCAGTTGCACGAACTCGCCGGCCGCCGGTGACGCGCTCAGCGTGCCGGTCAACGCGGGCGTGGTGTCGCCGGTGGCATGGCCTTCGGCGATCGGCAGGCCGTCGCCGAGAGCGCCGGTGATGGCGGGGGTGGCGGTTGGCGCCACGGTGTCGATCACCAGCGAGTAGGTGTTGCTGTTGGCTCCGAATTGCGTGGCGCTGGCCTCGACACGGGCGGAATAGGCCTGCGGGCCGTTGCCGGCACCGCTGTCGGCAAACGTCCAGCCGGTGCCAGTGCCGTTGATCACCGCGGTGCCGACGACCGTGCCGTTGCGGCGCACCACCAGCGACTGCACCGACGTGAGCCCGGCGCTGAGTGTGCCCACCAGCGTGGGCGTGGTGTCGGATGTTGCCGAGCCGGCGGCGATGCTGAGGTTGGCGTTATCGAGCGCGTTGCTGATCCGCGCGGTCGTGGCGATCATCGTCAGATCGGCGGAGTTCGGCTGTGCGCAGGGCGGCGTGAGCGACTGCAGCGGCCGCGCGATGATGCTGTTGTGGCACGACGAACACACCGTGCCCGGCGGTGTGAAGACGTGGCCGACCGACTGTGTGCAGGCGGTGGTGACCACCGGGGGCTCGGTCGGCTTCGGCCGGGGCGGCAGCGTCGGCGGCTTGCAGTCCAGCCAGCCAGTCGGCACGGTGGGCGTCTTGCGCGCCGGGTTGTGGCACAGCTCGCACTGGGTTTCCTGGTGGATCAGCGAACTCGCCGGGTCACCGTGGATGATGGTGGGTGGAACGCAGGTGGTGGTCGGCGCCGGGCCGGGCGGCACCAGTGGCCAATGGGTCAGTGGCGTGTGGCAGGAGGCGCAGTCCGCTCGCGGGCCCTGGGTCAGCGGGCGGTGCTGTTCGGCCGGCTTGGCTGGGTCGAACTGCTCGGCCACCCGGCCGCGCACCTTCCACATGTTGCCGCCGTAGTCGATGGCCATCGCAGTCAGCCGGTCGAACGGGCGCGAGCCGTAGCCGATGAAGCCGCCCGGCATCAGGTCGCGCACCTTGGGCAGGCCCAGCACCTGGATGGCGCTGAGGTCGCGCAGGACGCCTTGCGCGGTGATGTCGAAGTGCACGCCCCAGGTGTAGACCACACCATCGTCGGTCAGCACGACGAACAAGCCTTGCTCGGCCAGGATCTTGCGGATCTGCACGCCGGGTTGGAGGTCGAGGCCGGCAATCTGGGTCGGCAGCGGGCTGCCGCCGCGGTAGGCGCCGGCCACGTCGCCGTCGGTGTAGGCAAACGGCGCTTCGGACGGGAAGCTGCCCCAGGTCCACACCGTGCCGTCGCGCCGGGTCACCATCACGTCGTTGTCGCGCGCGACGATCTGCACGACGTTCTGCAACTCGCCGCCGGCGGCCAGCACCGGCCCGGGGGTGTTGCGCACACTCGTCTTGACGCCATCGCCCAGCAGGCCGAAGCCCCAGCTCGAGCCCCATGAAAAAACGCGCCCGTCTTCCAGCAGCGCGTACGACGCGGTGTTGCTTGCCGCCACGGCGATGGCCGGCAGCGGCAGGGTCACCTGGACCGGCGTTTCGGACCGCACCAGCGCCGGGCTGCCCACACCCTGGCCGAGCTGGCTGTAGGAGTTGTCGCCCCAGGTGTAGACCGTGCCGTCGGCCATGCGCACCACCGTGTGGCCAAAGCCGCCCGCCACATGGGTCACGACCGAGGTGGTCGGGAAGGCGATCTCCACCGCATCGCCCGCACTGGCGCGGTTGCCGAGGCCGGTGCTGCCATTGCCCAGTTCACCGGCGATGTTGTCGCCAAAACCGTACAGCTTGCTCTGCGAATTGATGGCGTTGGCCTTGAGAAACACGCCGCCGTGGCCGAGGTTGCCGTACACGCCGAACACCCGCCCGGGCAGCTTGCGCGCCGACTCGCTGCCGATCGGGCGGCCCAGCTTGTCCTCGCTGACCCAGCCGGTCACCGTGGTCACGGCCTCTCCGCCGGGCTTGAGCGAGGCGTCGAACAAATAGCCTTCGTAGCGCGAGCTGCCGAAGTTGACGACCTTGGGCAGCAGCCCGCGCGCGTCTTGCGTGCCGAAGCGTTCGGACTGCTCGGCCAGCGCCGAGGTCAGCTCGCCGGTCAGCGTGTTGGTGTCGTAGGTGCGTTTGGCCGCAGGCACGGCGGGCTGGGTGCCGCGCAGGCCGTCGAGCCGGCCGTCGAGTAGGTCTTCGCTGAGCTGCGCGATCGCCGCCAGTGTGGGCGCCGTCTCGCCCGGGTTGAACATCGCCGCCTGCTTCGAGAACGCACCGTTGACCAGGCCGTAGATGCCGCGCGGGTTGGTGCTGATCTGCCCCTGCACCGTGGGCGATTTGATGAACGGCAAGCGGGTGATGTCATCCACCGCCAGCACGGTCGGGAACTGCTGGTTCAACAAGGCGCGGATCTTGTTGTTGGCCGCGGCAATCTCGGTGGCGGTGGGGATCGCGCCGGCCGCCTTTTCGGCCGTGCTGCCCTCGGTCAGCAAACGGTAGGCCGCTTCGGTGAACGGCGTGAGGCCGATGTTCTTGTCGATCTTCGGAATCCAGACCCGAATGACCTTGTCGGCCGGGAAGGGCACGAACGTGTCCTTGCCTTCTTCGTAGTACGACGCGTTCGCCGCGCCGCGCAGCTCCAGGTAGAGCGGGCCCTGGTAGCCCTTGCGGGTCTTGATCGTCACCATGCCGCTGGCCGTGTCGGTGAGCGCCTGGCCATTGCCCACCGGCGTGCCGTCCGGGTACTTGACCACCATCAGCGCGTTGCGGAACTGGCCGAAGTCGCCACCGGCGCCCACCCCACCGTCGCCATCGGCGCCGACCCCCACACCGCCATCACCGCCGCTGCCGCCTTCACCGGTGGGCAGGGTCCAGTCGAGATTGCCGCTGGTGGCAAACCCGGTGTAGACGCCTTCGGCGCGTTCGGTGGGCGGCGCAGTGCCGCCACCACCACCGCCACCACCGCAGGACAGCAAACCGAACAAGGCCGCGACGGACAACAGCGGGCGGGCCGCAGCAAGGGCGGCTGCACGACAGGGTACTGGCAGGAAACTCATTCTGGTTCTCCGGAGGTCGGTGCGGCGTGGGCGCAAAAGGGCGCAACCGGGCGAGGCATGGCACGACATTTCTTGGCCCGAACGCATCAGCATGTTGCGCAATTCGTGTGGGCTCGGGAATGTGCAGAAAGTCACACCTGGGCGCATGCCAACACGATGCGCCGGTTGCGGCCGTGGCCTGTCCAGCACCAACCAACGGAATGCAATCCCCTGTTCAGGGGGAGGCGCATGCGGTGGCGCGTGGCGTTCCGGCCGCGCGGGGCGCGTCTTCTCGGTCAAGGACGTTTTGCTTCAGCGCCGAGGCGCCGGCTTCAGAGCCGGACCAGCGCGAAGTCGGGGATGCCGCGCGGCGAGATGAACACCGGGCGCTGGCGGCCCTGGGTGAGCCGACTCACCTCTTCGGAGAGAAACAGGTTGAGCGCGGCATACGTGACGCGCCCGGCGCGCATGAAGTCGGCCTTGCCGCCCAAGCCTTCGATCAGCGCCTTGGTGAACGCGCCGTTGCCCCATTCGGCCTTTTCCTCGGACTCTTCCTGCCCGGTGCTCGACGCGAACACGACCACGCCGTTTTCGGACGACGACAGGTCGTTCATCATCTTCTCGGTCTGCCGGCCGGCCTGGCGCAGCGCGCCGAGCGAGTTGCCGGCGAAACACGTGTCGAGGAACAGCAGCGTCTTGCCGCGTATCTTCGACAGCGTGGACACGATGGTGGCTTGCGCCAGCGCGGTCGACGCCAGCCGCTCGTGCTGGCCATCGGCCGGCAGGAAGAAGTACTGCCCCGCGCTGTCGTTGAGCCCGTGGCCGGCCATGAACAACATCGCCACGTCGGCCGGGCCCACGGCCTGGCGCAGCCAGTCGAATTCCTTGCCGATGTTGGCGCGGGTCGCGTCTCGGTTGGTCAAGGTGCGCACGATGACGTTGCGGTATAGCTTGCCTTCCTGCACCTTCATCGCATTCGAGAAATCGACCGCGTCCTTGGCCGCCAGGCCGAGCCGGTAGTCGGCTCGAACATAGTCGCTGACGCCGATGGCCAGCACGTACAAGTCTCCGGCGGGGCGCGGCGCGCTTGTCGGCGCCGCGCCCGGCCGCGTTTCGGCGGCGGCCGCCGCGGCGCTGAGCGCGCGCTCGATCTTGAAGCTCAGCGGCTCGGAAACGCCGTACGGGTTGCGCGCCAGGATTTCCACCAAAGACTCGCCCTCGCCGACGCTCAGCTTGGCAAATCCGCGCGCCGTGCCGTCCAGGCTCTTGGGCGGCACCAGTTCCGAGGCCTGCGCGGGGCGGCCGTTGACACGCAACTCGAAGCTCAGGTCTTTCGCCGTGCCCGACGACGACACCGAGAACGGCAGCGTCACCTCGGGCGCGGCGAGCTTGATGCGTTTGGCCTCGGGGGCGGTCAGCGCGGGCGGCACCTCGAGCGCCTTGACGACCGCAAGCACCTTGCGTTCGTTCATCAAGGCTTCGCGCGCGCTGGCCTCGGCCAGCGCTTGCGCGGCGGCGAGTTCGCGCGCCGCGGCCAGCCGTGCAGCGGCGGTTTGTTCGGCCGCCAGCCGGGCCAGGGTGCGCTCGGCTTCGAGCGCGGCCTTCTTGTTGGCGGCGTCACGTGCTGCGGCGTCGCGCGCCTCGGCGAGCCGGGTCGCAGCTTCACGCTCGGTGGCCTCGCGGTCGGCTCGTTGCTGTGCCGCCACGCGCTTCGCTTCGGCCTGCTTCGAGACCTCGGCTTTGGCCAATGCCTCGCGTGCTGACTGCTCCGCTTCGAGCCGCGCCTGCGCGTCGCGCAGGCCGGCCTGCTGCGCCAGCAGCGTGGCGTCCGCAGCCGCGCGGACCGCTGCCGCCGCCTCCTGCTCGCGCGCCCTGGCGTCGCCGGCCGCCACATCGCGCGCCGCCACATCACGCGTGCGCAGCGTCTCCAGCGCAAGCTTTTCATCGAGCGTGTCGAGCACGGTGTCGATCACGTCAGGCCGGTTGAAACGGTCCCGAAACCGGTTCAGCGAGTAAAAGTCCATGGGCTGCTGCGGGCTCTTGCCGACCGCCCAACCGACCAGCCGGTCGGCGCCCGCGCTGGCGTCGTAGTAGCCGGAAGGAGTCCACAGCACCCAGCGCCCGTCCGCTTGCACCAGCAGAGTCAGCAGCAGAACGCCGTCGTTGGCGCGCCACCAGCGCAGGGTTCCGTCGGTCATCGCCGACACCACCAGGCGCCCGTCCTCACTGGCGTTGACGGCGCGGATTTCTGTGTCGACGGCGCTGCGCCACTGCACCTCGCCGCGATCGTTCAACTTGACCAGCGCGCGGTTCGTGCCCAGCACCGCCGACTGGCTTGAGCGCAGCACCACCAGCGCGCGCGACCGTTCGCCAAGGCTCAGCGGCACGCGTTTGCCGGCCACGCTCGGCTGGCCTTGGGCGAGGTTCCAGTCCGAGGGCCGGGCGAAGAAGCTGAAGCTCGTCTCGGGTGCGCGCAGGGCCTTGCCAGGCTTGGCGCTGAACTGGCGCCGCTCGAATTGAAACCCGAGGCCACCGCCCGCCGACTTCATGCCCCAGCGCACGGCGCGCGCATCGGCACTGAGTTCCAGATCCTCGGGGCTGTCTCCACGCACCGAGCCGACCTTGGGTGCCGCGCGTTGCGCGACCCGGCCCGCGGACAGAGTGCCCCACGATCCGTCAAAGCTGCTGTAGGCCACCCCGCCGCCGGGCAGCGCGACGAGGTCGGTGACGCTGTCGCCGGCCACGGCCGTGACGCTGGTGGCCGAGCGCGCCGCCACGTCGTACTGGGCGACGGGGAAACTGAAATCCTGCGAGTACGCCGTGCCGCCGGCAAAAATGGACCGGCCGTCAGCCGACCACGCAAGGACCCGCAGGTCGCCGCCGAACACCGGGATGGCCGGCAGCGTAGCCACCGATCGCCGCGACTCGACGTCGAAGATTTCGATCGGCTCGTGGCTGCGTTCCTTGCCGGCGGACGGCGCGGTCGAATCTGCGAACGCCACCGCCAGCGATTTCCCGTCCGGGCTGAAACCCACCGCTGCGGCGCGCCGCTGGCCCAGTGCCACCGTAGCCAGCGGCGCGACCGCCCCGGCCCGGGCCTGGTAGAGGCGCAGGCTGCCGTCGAGGCTGACCACTGCGGCCAGACCGCTGGCCGACACCGACATGCCGAACACCGGCCCACCGAAAGATTCTTCGATCAGCGGTTTTCCATCCGTCGCAAAGGCCTTGAAGCCGTCGCTGCCCGAGTAGCCCGCCAGCAGCACCGTGCCGTCGCGCGACCACACCAGCTTGCGCACATCGCCGGCGCGGGCGTCAATGGTCTGAAGCAGCGCGCCGTTGTCGAGATCGAACAGGTAGATGGCGTGCGCGCGCCCCTCGCCCCCGGTCGTTCCGCCGACCGCGACCCATGGCCGGCTCGGGTGGATGGCCGCGCCATAGACCCGCCCACCCTCGGCGCCGAACGCAAACGGGCGCAACACGTGGCGCAGTTCGCCGCTCGCCAGGTCCCACACGCGCGCGGTCCGGTCGTCCGACGCCGTCACCGCCACGCCGCGCGCGGCATCCACATCGATGCGGCGCACCGGCGCGCTGTGAGTACCCTGTTCGACGACCAGCAGAGGCTGTTGCGCAAGCGCCGGCCAGGCCGCGCCGAGCAGGCCCGCGACGACGAACAGCGCACCCAGCGCAGCGGCGCGGGCGCACCGCATGGCCCGCGCCCGCATGCCGCCAGCGTGGCTGATTGACGATCCCGCTGCGACTGACTGCATGCCGTTCGACACCGCTGCTTCGATGTTCCTCTCCCTTGCACGAACAGGTCTTGTACCACCGTGGCCGGGTGACGAAAGACACCCGGTCACGGGGTCTTGCCGAGCTTGAGCAGGCCGGTGGCGAGCAAGGTGCCCACGACGATGACGCCGCATCCCAGCAGCATGGCCCAGGTGATCCCTTCGCGCAGGAACAGCCAGCCCCACAGCACGGCGAAGGCGGGGATCAGGAAGGTCACCGCAATCGCATTGGCTGGCCCGATGTTGGCGATCAATCGAAAGTAAAGCACGTAGGCCAGCCCGGTGCACAGCAAGGCCAGCGCCAGCGCGGTCAGCCAGGCTGCGCCCGACGGGTTGACCTGAGGCCACCACACCACGGCCGGGGCGAGCAGGAACAGCGAAGCCCCGAGCTGGCTCCCGCTCGCCACCGCCAGCGGCGGCACACCGGTGAGATGTCGTTTGGTGAAGCTGGCCGAGACGCCATAGAGCAGGGTGGCCGCGATGCACGCCACCACCGCCCACCCCGCGCCGCCCGGCTTGAAGCCGGCGCCTCGATCGGCGTTGTTCCAGGCCAGCCACAGCACACCGCACAAGCCGATCGCCAGGCCGGCGACGCGCGACGGCGTGAGCCGGTCCTTGAGCCACCACCACGCGATGACGGCGCCGAACAGCGGCGACGCCGCGTTGAAGATCGACGACAACCCGGCGCTGATCGACAGCGCCGCGTAGCTGAACAGCAGGAAGGGCAGCGCGGAGTTGGTGATGCCGACGACAAAGATAGGCCGCCAGTGCCGGCGCAGCGCGCCGAACTGGCCGCGCCAGCGCAGCAGCGGCAGCAGCAGGCAGGCCGCTCCGACCACCCGCACTGCCGCCAACGCAACCGGGCCGAATTCGGCCGCCCCCATGCGCATGAACAAAAACGCGCCGCCCCACAGCGCGGCGAGCGTGAACAGCTCGGCCAGGTCCGACCGTCTCAAGCAGCGTTCTCGAACAGCGGGGCTTGTGCTTTCGACACGATTCGGGCGCCCTCCAGTTGCAGCAACGCCGTCTTGCGTTCCAGGCCCGCCGCGTAGCCGGTCAACGCACCGGTGCTGCCGATCACGCGGTGGCACGGCACGATCACGCCGAGCGGGTTCTTGCCGATGGCTGCGCCCACCGCGCGCACCGCCTGCGGCGCCTGGATGGCGCGCGCAATCTCGCCATAGCTGCGCGTCGAGCCGGCCGGTATGCCCAGCAGGGCCTGCCAGACCGCGACCTGAAACGGCGTGCCCAGCAGGTCCAGCGGCAGGTCAAAGGCATCGGTCCCACCGGCAAAGTAGTGCTCGAATTGCCGGATGGCGCGCAGCAGCATCGGGTCGTCGGGTCGATCGGGCGCGGGCAGTTCGCCCGGGTGGTCCTTTTGGCGCACGAACCACGCGCCGGCCATGCCGGTGCGGGTGCGCGCCAGCAGCATCGTCCCCAGCGGCGAGCGGTAGCGGGTATGCGCGGTGCAGGCCGATTGAATGGCCGTGGTGGCAAAGCTCATGGTGATGTCTCCAGAGAGTTCCAAAGCCGCAGCACCGCGTACGCGCGCCAGGGCCGCCAGGCGCTGGCGCGGTGCTCGGCAGCGCGCTGGGAGTCGGTGTCGAAGCGTTGCTTCATGGCCTTGAGCAGCGCCACGTCGTGGGGTGGAAAGGCGTCGGGCCAGCCGAGCGCGCGCATCGCGATGTAGTGCGCCGTCCAGGGCCCGATGCCAGGCAGCGCGCACAACTGGGCGATCAGGCTTTCCGGCGACTCCTGGCCTTGCATTGAGGCAGCCAGCGTCGGCCAGGCCTGGGCGAGCGCGATGATCGCGTTGGCCCGGGCGCGGATGATGCCCAGCTCGGCGATGCGCTCGGTCGGGGCGCCGGCCAGCGTCGCCGGCGCGGGGAAGGTCTTGTCGATGCCGGTCCAGGGCGTTGCCAGCGCCTCACCAAAACGCTCCACCACGCGCCGCGCCAGCGTGCGTGCGGCCGCCACGCTGACTTGCTGGCCGAGGATGGCGCGCACCGCCAGCTCGAACGCATCCAGGCTCCCCGGCAGGCGCAGCCCGGGCGCGCCCGGCAGGTCGGCGAGGGCGGCATCGATGGTGTGCGGCGCGGCGTCCAGGTCCAGCCATTGGCGCACGGCGCCGACGATCCGGCCGCTGGCGCTGGCCCAGTGCGGCGCGAAGCGCAGCCGGACGCGCGCGGCCTGCGGCAGGAAGCGCACTTCCAGCCAGCCGGCGCTGGCTGCCACCGTGTCGGCACGCAGGCTGCGCCGCACCGTCCGGCCCTCGACCACCTCGACGCCGGGAATGGCGCGCAGCGCGATGAAGCGCAGCAACGTGTCCACGTCATAGGGCGCGCGATAGCTCAGCGTGACCATCACCGCGCCGTCACCGTGCGGCTCGTCTTGCGCCGCAGCGCCACGCAGCCGGCTCGGGCTCATGCGGTAGTTGTCGGAAAACGCGGCGTTGAAACGCCGCAGGCTCTTGAAGCCGCTGGTCAACGCGACCTGCGATATCGGCAGCAGCGTGTCGGTCAATAACTGCTTGGCCAGCAACAGGCGGCGCGTCTGCAGGTACTGCAAGGGCGTCACGCCATGTTCGGCGGCGAAGATTCTGCGCAAGTGGCGATCGCTCAGGCCCAGCCGCTGCGCCAGCGCGGCCAGGCTGGGCGTGTCGCCGCTGGCCGCATGCTGGTCGAGTTGGCCGGCCGCCTGCACGGCCAGCGTGCGTGACGCGTCCATCACGGTCCAGCGCACGTCCCGGCCGGGCGCGATCTCGGGCCGGCATTTCAGGCACGGGCGATATGCGGCGGCCTCGGCCTGCGCCGGGGTGTCGAAGAAGCGGCAGTTTTCGCGCTTGGGCGTGCGCACGCGGCAGATCGGCCGGCAGTAGATGCGCGTGGACGTGACACCGACGAACCAAAGGCCGTCGAAGCGGGCATCGCGGGCGGTCAGCGCCTGGTAGGCGGCATCGGCGTTGAGTTGCATGGTCCGATTATGGCCAGCCGCCGCAGCAGGACTCGCCGTTTTCGGACATGTCAGGCAGCGGCTGTCACGGGCTTTCGAACGCGCCATGGCGGCCGGCGCCGGCGGCAAATCGTGCCGCGCCACGGACCGTTTCACCCGAGGCGACCGTCTGCTGGCCGAGCGCGAATTCCTGTGCCAGCGCTGCGCGCACCGGCAGGCCGTGCTGGCCGAACACGCTCGCGCGGTCGTTGCGCAGGCATTCCTGCGGGTGGGCGGCGATCCGGGCCGCCAACTCGCGCGCCGCACTCAGCGCCTGGCCGGCCGGCACGACACGGTTGGCCAGGCCGAGCGACAGCGCCTCGTCGGCCGCCACCGGCCGGCCCGTCAGAATCAGGTCGAGCGCGCGGCTGTGGCCGATCAGGCGTGGCAGGCGCACCGTGCCACCGTCGATCAGCGGCACGCCGAAGCGGCGGCAGAACACACCGAAGACGGCCGTTGTGCTGGCCACGCGCAGGTCGCACCACAGCGCCAGCTCCAGCCCGCCCGCGACGCAATAGCCTTCCACGGCGGCGATCACCGGTTTGCGCAACTGCATGCGGCTGGGGCCCATCGGGCCATCGGCGTTCGGGTCCGGGTTCAGGCTCAGCGCGTTGGCGTTGTTGTCGAATCCGCCGGCGACGGCCTTCAAATCGGCGCCGCCGCAAAAGTGCCCGCCGCTGCCATGCAGCACGGCCACGCAGGCTTCAGCGTCTGCGTCGAACGCGCGAAACGCCTGGGCGAGCAAGCGCGCCGTTTCGCCGTCGACAGCGTTGCGCACCCGCGGCCGATTCAAGGTGACGGTCCAGACCGGGCCGTGCTTTTCGACAATCACCTGGTTCATTTCAAGGCCCTCGGCGTTTCGTCCGGGTTTGGGTTTGCGTCAGTCAGCGCGATTCGTCCGGCCAGCTTGAACTGGCCGCCCACCCCGGGCGACAGGACGACCATTTCCGCCGTGGCGGGGCTCACGCCGGTGAATGCCATCGTCGTCGAACCGTGCGTCACCAGGATCAGGTTGCCTGCCTTCGGCGCCTTGGCGATCAGTTCACGGAACCCGGCCATCTGGCGCTCGCGGTTGTGCGGCAACTCGAACAGATTGCCCAGCGCGGGATGGGGCTGGGCGGCGCCGAACGCAATTTTTGCGGTGTCGATGCAGCGGCACCAGGGGCTGGTCAAAACCCGGGCGACCGGGATGGCGCGGGCGCGGAATGCCGCGCCCAGGCGCCGTGCCTCGGCCCGGCCGGCCTCGGACAGGTTGCGCTGCGTGCCGCAGTCGGCGAGCACGAAGCCGGGAGGATCGCCGACCCCAGGCTCGGTCAGCGCATGGCGGATCAGCACCACCTGGCCGCCTTGTTTCAATCGTTGCCACAGGGCTTCGTCGGCTTGGGCCGCAGTGGCCCACAGCAGCGTGGCCGCCAGCAGGGTGCGCACCAGAGCGGTCACGACCAGGCGCAGGTGAACTCGGGATGGAGGCGGCGGCGGGGCAGATTGCATCTCAGGCACATTCCGGGGCCGCCGCGTCCAATGGGCGCAGCGGCGGTGTTGGCGATGCGCCAGTGTGCCTGTTGCCGGCGAACCCAGAAGCCGGCCGGCGCGCGGATCAGTGCCGGACCCAGCCGCCGCCCCGCAGCTGCCACCGCCCCTGATTCGGTGCCCAGCGGTACGGCGACCAGGCGAATCCCACCCGCGGACGATCCCAGCGCCCGGCAACCCAGTGGTGGCGGCCACCGCCCCAGCCCCAATAACCACCGAGCCAGATCGCCCCCGCGAACGGCATCACAGGCACGACCTCGACATACGGAGCCGGCGGTGGCATGTCCGCCGTGGCGACGGGCTCGCCGGTATCGGCGTAGACCGCCACCGGCCGCAGCCCGTACGGCGCAATCACGCAGGCAGACAGGAGCAGCGAAGACAGCGCGGGCAGCATGAATCGGAGCTTGGGCATGATCGGTCCTTTGACTAAGATGGCTGCAAGCGCCACTAACCCCATCGGGAGGCGCTGCGATGACCGAAGTTCGCGGCTTTACAACAGCTTTACCGAGTAACGGCCTGGCGCTGCGAATGCCGTTCCGGTGTCGGGCCCTGGATTCACCACCTGGAGACACATCACCATGGAACCCGTCCGCTGGGGCATTTTGTCCACCGCCTTGATCGGCACCGAAAAAGTCATTCCCGCGATGCTCAAGAGCAAGGCGTTGGCCGTTGCCGCCATTGCTTCGCGCGATCCGCACAAGGCGCAGGCCGTGGCCGCGTCGTTCGGCATTCCCACCGCCCATGCTTCGTACGAAGCGCTGCTTGCCGACCCCGCGATCGAGGCGATCTACAACCCGCTGCCGAACCACCTGCATGTCGAGTGGACACTCGCCGCGGCGCGGGCCGGCAAGCATGTGCTGTGCGAAAAACCGTTCGCGCTGCAGGCCGCTGACCTGGAGGCGCTGCGGCCGCATGCCGCCAAGGTGCACATCCGCGAGGCCTTCATGGTGAAGTTCCACCCGCAATGGCTGGCGGTGCGCGAGCATGTGCGGCAAGGCGCCATCGGCGAGCTTCGCTACCTGCACGTGCCGTTCAGCTATTTTAATGCCGATCCGGCGAACATCCGCAACATGGCCGACATCGGCGGCGGCGCGCTGTACGACATCGGTTGTTATGCCATCACCGCGGGCCGGTGGTTCTTCGAGTGCGAACCCGAGCGCGTGGTCGCCGCCGTGGACCGCGACCCGGCGTTCAAGACCGACCGCGGCACCAGCGGCCTGCTCGACTTCGGTGGCGGCCGGCATCTGGCGTTCTCGGTGTCGACCCAGGCGGCGCGCTACCAGCGCGTCCAGCTGGTCGGCACGCGGGGCCGCATCGAGATCGAGATTCCGTTCAACGCGCCGCAAGACCAGCCCAGCCGCTACTGGATCGACGACGCGAGCGCGCTCGACGGCGCCGGCATTCGCGCTGTCACCCTGCCGGTGGCCGACCAGTACCAGTTGCAGGCCGAAGCCTTCTCGAACGCGGTGCGCTCCGAGGCGCCCGATGCCCGCGGCCTGGACGATGCGGCAGCCACCATGCGGGTCATCGGGGCGCTGTTTGCATCGGAGGCGAGTGGGCGCTTCGAGCGCGTGTGAAGGCCCGGTTCGGGCTTGCGCGCAGCGCCCTTCTGGGCGTTGCCTTCACAGGCCTTCGATCGCGCGGCGAGCCTCGGCGAGCACGCTGTCGGCCGCCCCATCGGGAAGATCGATTTCCATGCGCAGCAACTGCGCCGCGATGGTCTTGCCGAGGTTGTCGCTGCGCAGGCTGTGCGAGGCGCCGCCCGACAACGCGCCGTTCAGCACGAACTTGAGCGCCAGGATGTTGGGCAGCGGGTAGCGCTCGACGCGGGCCGCGTCGTTGCCACCGAGAAGGTGGGCAAAGTGGTCGGCCACGCGCTGCGGCGTCACCGCATCGAGCAGCGCGGTGTAGCCCGCCGCGTCCCACGCGAACAGGCCAATGTCGGCGCGGTCGGCCTTGTCGCCGCTGCGCGCGTGGGCGATTTGAGCCAGGCGAAGTTTCATGCGACCTCCAGCGGGTCCAGCGGCTCCAGCGGCTCCAGCAATTTCACGCTCACGTTCGACTCGACCAGATCGCGTCGCACGGTCGTGGGCCACAGCCCCAGCAACTGGCTGGCGGGCGAGATGCCGTGAAAGCCGCCCATGAACGGTGGGCCCGACAAGGCCATCCACGGGAACAGCCGCGGAAAGGCCTCGGCGACGCGCTTGTCGCGGCAACGCACCGCCATGCGCAGCCACACCTCGTTCAATTCATCCGCACCGCGCGTGTCGGCATGCGGGCCCAGAAAGGTGTCGTGGCCGAGCCGCTCGACACACAGTTCATCGTGCGCCATGCCACGCTCGGCCAGTTGCTGCTTGACCGACGCGACCACCGCATCGGCCTTGGCCAGCGCGTCGGGCCAGCAAAACCCGATTACCGCCTGGCCCATCCAACCGTCTTCAAAACCGGCAACGATCTTCAGCGTGGCCGGCGCGGGCCGGCCGGTCGCTCCGCTGACGCGCACACGGTCGCTCCCCAGGTCGTCAAGGCGCAGCGTTCCCATGTCCAGCACCACGTCGGGCGACAGGTAGGCGTGCGGGTTGTGCACCTCGTAAAGCAGTTGCTGGCGCAGCGTGTGGAAGTTGATGCGTCCGCCGGTCTGCGGCGCCTTGGTCACGATGGCGCTGCCGTCTTCGCCGAGCTCGGCGATCGGGTAGCCGATGTGCGTCAGGTCGGGCACCCGCTGCCACGCGCCGGCCGAGCCGAAGTTGCCCCCCGCGCCCTGGCCCGAGCATTCCATCAGGTGGCCGATGGTCAAGCCTTGCGCGAGCCGGTTCCACCCTTGCTGATCGCCGGGGTTCAGCGCCCAGCCGAACTCGTGGACCAGCGGCGCCAGAAACAGCGCGGCATCGGCGACGCGGCCGGTCAGCACGATGTCCGCTCCCTCGGCCAGCGCGCGAACGATCGGTGCCGCGCCCAGGTAGGCGTTGGCGAACACCAGCCGGTCGCGCACCTGGCCGATGTCGGCGCCGCTGTCCATGTGCGCCAGCGGCTGTCCCGCGGCACGCAGTTCGTCGACGCGGCCCAGCACCGAGTCACCGGTCACCACGGCAATCCGCGCCGGCCAGCCCCTGGTCTTGAACGCGGCCCGCAACGCCGACGCCGCACCTTGCGGATTGAGCCCGCCGGCATTGAGCACGAACTTCACGCCGTTGCGGGCTGCGGCCGGCCACAGGGCGGTGAGCATGGGCACCAGATCGCGCGTGTAGCCGGCGGCGCCATCCCGCGCCTGGTCTTTGCGCAGAATCGCCAGCGTCAGTTCGGCCAGGTGATCGGAGCACACGTACTGCGCTCCCCCGCGCTCGATCGAGGCCCGCACCGGCTCCCATGAATCGCCGTAGAAGCCCAACCCCGAGGCCAGTCGAACGGTCTTCATGCGGGTTCGTGAAGCACCAGCGCCACCGTCTGCGCCGACAACTCGTCCAGGTCCACGGCCCGCGCCTTGCGCGATTCGGCGCGATACCAGGTGGCTGAAAAATTGATCGCGCCCAGGATCATCAAGCGCGCCAGGTGCGGCTCGGTGCGCAGCCGGCCCTGCGCGTGCAAGGCGTCCAGCGTGCGTTGCCAGATGGCGTCGTAGCGGTCCTTCAACTCGATGATGCGGCGCTTGTACTGGTCGGGCAGCGAGCGCCAGTCGTACAGCATCACGGGGATGAAGTCGCTGCCGGTGTCGTGCAGGATGCCGTAATGCGCGCGCACCAGGCGCCTGAACTGTTCCGTCGCCGGCGCCGCGTCGTCGCCCAGCACGGCCTGCGTGCGCTCCAGCCCGAGCCGCAGGCCTTCTTCCATCACCGCCATCAGGATTTCGTGCTTGTTGGCAAAGTGATAGAACGGGCTGCCCGAGCGCATGCCCACGGCGTGCGCGATGTCGCGGATCGTGGTGCCTTCAAAGCCTTTTTCGCGGAACATCTGCGCCGCCACACGCACCAGGTCGGCGCGCCGGTTCAGCGCCTCGCCAGACTCGGGCGCGCTGCGTTTGCCGTGAGGGCGGGGTCGGGGGTCGGCAGCGATGGGGGTGGCCGTCATTGGGGGTTTCCACGCTGGCACGTCGGGGGCCAGGTCCGCTACAAAGCAACTGCTTGCTTGGCAAGTGAAGAATAGCCCGCTGCAACAGCGCCCGCAACGGTGTTTGCATCGAGCCCACCACCAAGGGTTTGCCGTTGCAGGTTCTGCAAATCATCATCAGCGGTATCGCGCAAGGCTGCATCTACGGCTTGATCGCGCTCGGCTTCGTGCTGATCTACAAGGCCACCGAGACGGTCAGCTTTGCCCAGGGAGAGCTGATGATGCTGGGCGCGTTCGGCGGCCTGGCCTGCATGACCCTGCTGGGCTTCCCGTTCTGGCTCGCGGTGCTGTGCTCCATTGTCGCGATGGCCCTGATCGGCGTGCTGCTGGAGCGGGTGGTGATCCGGCCGATCCTCGGCCAGCCGGCGTTTTCGATCGTCATGCTGACGATCGGCATCGGCTACGTGGCGCGTGGCGTGATCACGATGATTCCGAACATCGGCACCGAGACCTACACACTGCCGGTGCCGTACAAAGACCAGATCTGGAACGTCGGGGGTTTGGTGCTCAACGTCGAGCAGATGGCGGTGATCGCCACCACCGCCGTGCTGAGCGGCTTGCTCTACATGCTGTTCAAGTACAGCAAGCTCGGCGTGGCGATGCAGGCCGCGTCGCAGAACCAGTTGGCCGCGTACTACATGGGCATTCCGGTCAAGCGGCTGAACGGCCTGGTGTGGGGCCTGGCGGCCGGGGTGGCGGCGATCGCCGGGCTGCTGCTGGCGCCCATCACCTTCGTGCATGCCAACATGGGGTTCATCGGCTTGAAGGCTTTTCCGGCGGCGGTGGTGGGCGGCTTCGGCAGCCTGCCGGGGGCGATCGTCGGCGGCATGATCATCGGCGTGGTCGAGGCGCTGTCGGGCTTCTTCATGCCCGAAGGATTCAAGGACATCGCCGCTTATGTGGTGGTGTTGATCATGTTGATGGTCAAGCCGAACGGGTTGTTCGGCGAGAAGCTGCGCAAGAAAGTTTGACGCCCCATGCGGTTCATCTTCAAGACCGACTACCTGCAGGACATTCGCCTGGCCAAACATGGCGGGCATCGGTTCTGGTACGGCGCGCTGATGCTCGTGCTGCTGGCCGCGCCGTGGTTGCTGCCGGAGTACTGGCTGGCGCAGTTGACCTTCGTGTTGATCTATTCGGTGGTCGGGCTGGGGCTGATGCTGCTGGCCGGATTCACCGGGCTGTTTTCCCTTGGGCACGCGGCGTTCCTGGGCGTCGGCGCCTACACGCAGGCGGCGCTCACGCAGGCTGGCGTGCCATTCCCGATCGCGCTGGCACTGGCCGGCTTGCTCTCGGCCGCCGTCGGCATGGTGGTGGGGCTGCCGGCGCTGCGCGTGAAGGGCATTTACCTGGGCATCGCCACCTTGTCGTTCGGCTTCATCGTCGAAGAAGTCTTTGCGCGCTGGGAATCGGTGACCGGTGGCAACGCCGGCATGCACCTGAAGGCGCCCGAGATGTTCGGCTGGAAGCTCGAATCCGGCGAGTCGTTCTACTGGCTGTGCCTGGCCGTCACGCTGCTGAGCACGCTGGCGATCCTGAACCTGCTGCGCTCGTCCACCGGCCGGGCGTTCGTGGCGATCCGCGACTCCGAGGTCTCGGCCCAGAGCATGGGCATTCACCTGGCCTACTACAAGACGCTGTCGTTTGCGATTTCGGCCGCGCTGGCCGGCATCGGTGGTGCGTTGTATGCGCACAAGCTGAAGTTCATATCGCCCGACCAGTTCAACATCATCCAGTCGGTCGACCTGCTGCTGATGGTCGTGATCGGCGGGCTCGGGTCGGTGCACGGCGCGTTCCTCGGCGCGATCTTCCTGATCACGATGCCGCAGGTGATCTCGCTCGGCAAGGACTACCTGCCCGCGGCGATCGGCCAGGCGCCGGGGCTGCAAGGGCTGGTGTACGGCCTGGTGCTGATCGCCTTCGTGCTGTTCGAGCCGCTCGGCCTGTACGGCCGCTGGCTCAAGGTGCGCACCTACCTGCAGATCTTTCCGTTCTACCGCAAGGGCATGTTCAAGCGGCAAAAGAGCTTCCAGAAGTCGGAGCGGCTGAGATGACCCAGCCCTTGCTCAGCGCCAGGAATCTGAGTGTGCGTTTCGGCGGCGTGCTGGCCGTCAACGACGTGAGCTTCGATGTGGCCAAGGGCGAGGTGTTCACGCTGATCGGGCCCAACGGCGCCGGCAAGACCACGGTGTTCAACCTGATCAGCCGCATCTACACGCCGACCACCGGCCAGATCGAATTCGACGGCCACCAGCTCGGTGAACACGCGCCGCACGAGATCGCCAAACTGGGGATTGCGCGCACGTTTCAAAACATCGAACTGTTCGAACACGCCACCGTGCTGCAGAACCTGCTGATCGGCCGCCACACGCACCGCCAGACGGGCCTGTGGAGCGAATTGTTCTTCAGCGCCGGAACCCGCCGCGCCGAAGTGCAGGCGCGCGAAAAGGTCGAGCAGGTGATCGACCTGCTGGACCTGCAGCACCATCGCGACTCCATGGTGGCCGGGCTGCCCTACGGTGTGCGCAAGGTGGTGGAGCTGGCGCGCGCGCTGTGCACCGAGCCCCGGCTGTTGCTGCTGGACGAACCTTCGTCGGGCCTCAACGTCGAAGAAACCGACGACATGGCGTTCTGGATCCAGGACATTCGCGCCGAGCTGGGGATCACCGTGCTGATGGTCGAGCACGACATGTCGCTGGTCTCCAAGGTCTCGGACCGTGTGCTGGCGATGAACCAGGGCGAGGTGCTGGCGCTGGGCACGCCGGCGCAAGTGCAAAGCCATCCGGGCGTGATCGAGGCCTACCTCGGGTCGACCGAAGATGTGGCGAGTCTGCGCAGGCAGCTGGCATGAGTGGCGCCACCGGAGCGGACGTGGTGCTCAGGCTCAGCAACGTAGAAAGCGCTTACGGGCCGATCCGCGCGATCCGCGGTGTGAGCCTGCAGGTGATCCAGGGCCAGATCGCCACCGTGCTGGGCTCCAACGGCGCCGGCAAGTCGACCATCCTGAAAACCATCTCCGGCATCATCGACCCGCGCAAAGGCAGCATCGCGTTCAAGGGCGAGGACATCACCGCCCGCGACCCGGCGCTGATCGTGCAGCGCGGCTTGAGCCATGTGCCCGAAGGGCGCGAAGTGTTCCCGCTGCTGTCGGTGCACGACAACCTGCTGATGGGCGCCTACACGCGGCACGACCGCGACGGCGTGGCCAAGGACATGCAGGCGGTCTACGGCTATTTTCCGATCCTGAGAGAGCGCGCCACGCAGGACGCCGGCTTGCTGTCGGGTGGGCAGCAGCAGATGCTGGCGATCTCGCGCGCGCTGATGGCCGCGCCCGAACTGATCCTGCTGGACGAACCCAGCCTGGGGCTGTCGCCGCGCCTGACACGCGAGATTTTCGAGATCGTCATCCGCATCAACCGCGAACGCGGCACGACCTTTTTGCTGGTCGAGCAAAACGCCAACATGGCGCTCAACGTGGCCGACTTCGGCTATGTGCTCGAGAACGGGCGCATCGTGATGGAAGACACCTGCGAACGGCTGCGCGACAAGGACGACATCCGGGAGTTCTACCTCGGCATGAAGGAAACCGGGGTGCGCGGCGAGCGGCGCTGGAAGAAGAAGAAGACGTGGAGGTGAGCGGCGAACCATGAGACATCCTGTGTCATCCAATCTGGCGCGGGCCGCCGCGCCGGGCCGTCCCAAGCAAGGCCCGACCCTCCCGGAGGGTCGATCGCCGTACTCGGCGAGCGGGGTGCTGACATGAGCAACCTTTGGGACATGGATCACTTGAAGCCGCGCACCGACGTGGTGGTGCCGGGCGACACCTTGTCCGCCGTGTTCTGGAACGCCGTGGCGCTGCGCGGCGAGCGTGTTTTCATGCGCCAGAAGCACTTGGGAATCTGGCGCCAGTGGAGCTGGCAACAAACCGCCCAGGCTGTGCGCGAAATCGGCGACGGCTTGCTGAGCCTGGGCTTCAAGGCCGGCAACTGCGCCTCGATTCTTTCCAACACGGTCGTCGAATGGGTGCTCGCCGACCTGGCGGTTCTGAGTTGCGGTGGGGTGTCCAACGGCATCTACCCCACCGACGCCACCGAGCAGGTGCTCTACCTGTGCCAGGACTCGGGCACGCGCATTCTGTTCGTCGAAGACGAGGAGCAGCTCGACAAGGTGCTGGCGGTGCGCGAACACCTGCCGCTGCTGAGCAAGATCATCGTTTTCGACAGCGAGGGTCTGCGCGACTTCGACGACGACTCGGTCGTGTCGCTGCCGACCTTGCGCGAACTGGGGCGCATTCATGCCAAGACGCACCCCGGCGCGCTCGACGCTCGCGCGGCCGCCTGCAAGCCCGGCGACCTGGCCATCCTGGTCTACACCTCGGGCACCACGGGCAAACCCAAGGGGGCGATGCATTCGCATCGCGGCATCGTCTACACGGTGCGTGGCTACAACAGCATCGTGGCGCAGGACGAGAACGACGACCGCATGTGCTTCCTGCCGCTGTGCCACATCGCCGAGCGCCTGGGCGGCGAGTACTTTGCGCTGTACACCGGCTCGGTGCTGAACTTCGTCGAGAACCCCGAGACCGTGCCCGAGAACGTGCGCGAGATCGCGCCCACCGTGTTCACCGCCGTGCCGCGGGTGTGGGAGAAGTTCTATTCGGCGGTGGCGATATCTCTGCGCGAATCGGGCAAGCTGCAGCAACTGGCCTATGGGTGGAGCCTGGGCGTGGGCACGCGCATTGCCGACCTGGTGCTGGCCGGCCAACCGGTGGGCGGCCTGCTGAAGCTGCAGTTCCAGCTGGCAAAAGTGCTGGCGCTGAACAACGTGCGCAAGATGATCGGCATCCACCGTGCGCGCTTTTGCGTGACCGGCGCCGCACCCATCTCGCCCGACCTGGTGAAGTGGTATCTGGCATTGGGCGTGCCGATGGTCGAGGTGTGGGGCATGACCGAGACCTGCGGCGCCGCCACCTACACGCCGGCCGAGCGCATCAAGCCCGGCATGATCGGCCCGGCCTGCCCGTACAACGAGGTCAAGCTCGACCCGCTCACCAGTGAGCTGATGGTGCGCGGCACCAACGTCTTCATGGGCTACCTGAACCTGCCGGACAAGACGGCCGAAGCCATCACGCCCGACGGCTGGCTGCACACCGGCGACGTGGGCCTGCAGGACGCCGACGGCTATTTTCGAATCACCGACCGCATGAAGGACATCATCATCACGGCCGGCGGCAAGAACATCACCCCAGCGAGCTGGAGAACGACCTGAAGTTCTCGCCCTACATCACCGACGCGGTCGTGGTGGGCGACAAGCGGCCGTACCTGGTCGTGATCGTGATGATCGACCAGGAGAACGTCGAAAAATTCGCCCAGGACCACGACATCCCGTTCAGCAACTACACCAGCCTGACGCGCGCAACGCAAGTGCAGGCGCTGATCTGGGGCGAGGTCGAACGGGTGAACAAGAAGTTCGCCCGCGTCGAGCAGATCAAGAAATTCTTTCTGTTGGAGACCCAGTTGACCGCTGAAGACGATGAACTCACGCCGACGATGAAGCTCAAACGCAAGCTCGTCGAGAAGAAGTATGCCGACCGAATTGAAGCGTTGTACCGTTGATCGATTCCCCCCACCTTGTACCTTTTGCAGGAGACCATTGATGAAACCCGTTGCGCCCCTCGTTGCCGCCGGACTGGCGCTTGCCGCCAGCCTCAGCCATGCCCAGTCACAGGGTGTGAGCAAGGACGAAATCGTCGTCGGCACCATTCAGGACTTGTCCGGGCCGCTGGCCGGCTTCGGCAAACAGATTCGCCTGGGCATGATGCTGCGTGTGGACGAGCTCAACGAGCAGGGCGGCGTGAACGGCCGCAAGCTCAAGCTGCTGGTCGAGGATTCGGGCTACGACCCCAAGAAGGCCGTGCTGGCGGCCCAGAAGCTCGTCAACCAGGACAAGATCTTCGCCATGCTCGGCCACCTGGGCACGGCGCAGAACAACGCGGCGATGCCGGTGCAGTTCGAGAAGAACGTGGTGAACTTCTTTCCGGTGACGGCGGCGCGCGAAATGTACGAGCCGTTCCACAAGTTGAAGTACGCGTTCGCCGCCACCTACTACGACCAGATGCGCAGCGCGCTGCCCGGCATCATCAAGGAAAAGGCTGCGAAGAAGGTCTGCACCATCTACCAGGACGATGAGTTCGGGCTCGAGGTCGTGCGCGGTGCCGAGGCCGGCCTCAAGACGGTGGGCATGGAGCTGGCCGAGAAGACCTCGTACAAGCGCGGCGCCACCGACTTTTCGTCGCAGGTGGCGCGCATGAAGGCGGCCAACTGCGACCTGGTGGTGCTGGGCACGATCATCCGCGAGACCATCGGCACGATCGGCGAGTCGCGCAAGACCGGCTTCAACCCGGTGTTCCTGGGCTCCAGCGCGGTCTACACCGACCTGATCCACAAGCTCGGCGGCAAGGCCATGGACGGCCTGTACGCCACCATGACCGTGCAGAACCCGTACACCGACGAAGCCTCGCAGCCGATTCGTTTCTGGGCCAACAAGTACAAGACCAAGTTCAACGAAGACCCGACCGTTTTCTCGGTCTATGGCTACACCATCGTCGATGTGTTCGCCAATGCGTCGACCAAGGCCGGCGCCAGCCTGAACACCGAAAGCTTCATCAAGGCCATGGACACGATGAAGCTCCCGCCCGACATCTTCGGCAGTGCCCCGGCCACGTTTTCGCCGACCAAGCGGCTGGGCAGCGATGCGTCAAGGCTGTCGCAGATTACCGACGGCAAGTGGAAAGTGATTTCCGACTACACGAAGATGAACTGACGCGGCCGGCCCTCACCCGGGGGCCGGTCAGCTGACGATGTAGGCCGCCGCCCCGGTGCTCAGCAGCTTGCCCTGGCTGTCGAAAAACTCCATGCGGGTGGAGGCCACCCGGCTGCCCAGCCGCAGCACGGTGGCATGCACGGCGAACCGCGGGCCGGTGGCGGGGCGCAGGTAGTCGACCCGCAGGTCGATGGTGCCCAGCTTGTTGAAACGCGCCAGCCGGGTGTCCACCGCCTGGTCCATGTGGCGCGCACCGATGGCGGCCATCACCGCCAGGCCGCCGATGGCGTCCAGCGTGGCGCTGATCACGCCGCCATGCAGGCGCTGGTGGGTGAAGTGGCCAAGCAACTCGGGGCGCATCGCGATGTGCGCCGACACGCGGTCGGCTTCGAGCGTGTCGATGCGCAGGCCGAGCAGCTGGTTGAAGCGGATGCGCTCCTCGAAAATGGCTCGGAGCTTGACGACGAACTCGGGCTCGAACAAGTTGTGCGTGCTCATATTCCGAGCTGCCTCGCCGCCAGTTCCTTCATGATCTCCTCGGCGCCGCCACCGATCATCATCACCTTCACCTCGCGGTAGATGCGCTCGCTTTTTGTGCCGCGCATGAAGCCCATGCCACCGAGGATTTGCACCGCCTGGTCAGCGCAGAACTGCATGGCCTGGGTGGCGTGATTTTTCAGCAGGCACAACTCGGCCACCCAGTCGGCACCGGTGTCGCCGGCTTCGCAGCGCGCCACCAGCGCGTGCAGCCAGGCGCGGGTGCTGGCGATGCGCATGTGCATGTCCATCAGCTTGTGGCGAATCACCTGGTGTTCGACCAGCGCGGCGCCGAAGGTCTGGCGTTGCCGCGCCCAGTCCAGCGCCTCGTCCAGGCAGACCTGCGCAAATGCGTTGGCCCCGGCCGACATCAGCAGCCGTTCGCCGTTGAAGTTTTCCATGATGGCGCGAAAGCCGGCGTTCTCCGGGCCGATCAGGTGGTCGGCCGGCACCCGGCAATCGGTGAAGCGCAGCTGCGCGGTGTCGCTGCACCACCAGCCCATCGTGCTCAGCGCCAGCCGCTCCAGGCCGGGTGCATCACCGGGCACTGCGAGCAGCGAAATCCCCGCCGCACCCTGGGCGCCGGTGCGAACGGCCAGCGTGATCCAGTCGGCGCGCAGGCCCGAGGTGATGAAACTCTTTTCGCCGTTGATGACCCATTCGCCGCCGTCGAGCCGGGCCGAACAGCGCAGGCGAGCCACGTCCGAGCCGCCACCCGGCTCGGTGATGGCGAGCGCGGCGATCTTGTCGCCGGCCAGCACCGATGGAATCACGCGCTGCTTCAGCGTCTCGCTGCCATGCGCCAGGATCGGCGGCAGGCCGATGTTGTGCGAGAACAGGCTGGCCATCAGCCCGCCGCTGCCGGCGCGCGCGATCTCCTCGGTGGCGACCAGGCGGAACCACGTGTCGGCCGGCGTGCCGCCATAGGCTTCGGGGTAGCCCAGGCCGAGCAGGCCCAGCTGCGCGGCGCGGCGGTACAGCTCGCGCGGAAACGTCTGCGCTTCGTCCCAGGCGTTGATGTGCGGCGCGATCTCGTGGCTGACAAAACGGCGCACGCTGTGGCGAAACAGTTCGTGCTCGGCACTGAAGGTCATGGCGCCGGTTCCACCAGCGCCAGTTCCACCAGCAGTTGGCGCGCCGACACCTGTTCGCCCGCGCGCGCGAACAGCGCCTTCACGGTGCCGGCATGCGGGGCGTGAATCTGGTGCTCCATCTTCATGGCTTCCATCACCAGCAGCAACGCGCCGGCCTCGACCGTCGCACCGGCTTCAAACAGCACTTGTGTGATGCGGCCATGCATGGGCGCGAGCAGCGCGCCGGCGGCGGCCTGGGCCGCATTGCCCGCAGCGGCCAGGCGCAGGTCGTGCACTTCGAGTTCGATGCCATCGCAGAGCCACCACCACAGGGTGCGCGCGCGGTGCAGCGTGGCATGGACGGGTCGCCCATCGACGATGGCGCTGATCGATGCGTCAGCGCCCGAGGTCAACGCCTGCACACGATGGACGGCCGCACCGGCGCTGGCGGCCACATTGCCCGGAGCGCCCGCAATGTGCCAGCGCGTCACGCCGGCGCCGCTGTCCAGCAGCGCCTGCGTGGCGATCACGTTCGACGAGGTCCAGGCGCTCCACAGCGGCGGCAAGGCGCTTTGCGGCAACGTGACTGTAGCCACGGCGGCCAGCGCTTCGAGCCAGCTGGGGCGGGCGACTGCACGTGAAGCGGCGTCCGCAAAGTGGGTGGCGATGAAGGCCGTGGTGACCGTGTCGCCCGCGAATGCCGGGTGCCGCAGCACACGCGCCAAAAATTCGCGATTGGTCTGCAGGCCCAGGCACACGGTGTGGTCGAGTGCAGCGGCCAGTTGCTGGATCGCGGCAGCGCGCGTGGGCGCGTGCGCGATCAGCTTGCCGAGCATCGAATCGTAGAACGGGCTGATTTCGCATCCCGTCGCCAGTGCGTGATCGCAGCGCACGTTCTCCGGCGCTCGCCACAGTTGCAGCGTGCCGGCCTGGGGCAGGAAGTCGCGCGCCGGGTCTTCCGCGCACAGCCGAACCTCGATGGCGTGGCCGCCGCGCTCGTAACGCCGCAGCACGTCGTCCTGACTCAGCGGCAAGGTTTCACCCGCCGCCACGCGGAACTGCCATTCGACCAGGTCGATGCCGACCAGCGCCTCGGTCAACGGGTGCTCCACCTGCAGCCGGGTGTTCATCTCCATGAACCAGAACTGCCCGGCGGCGTCCAGCAAGAACTCGACCGTGCCCGCGCCGACGTAGCCGATCTCGCGCGCCACCGCCACGGCCGCATCGCCCATGCGCCGGCGCAAGGCCTGCGACACGGCGGGCGAGGGCGCCTCTTCAATGATCTTCTGGTGGCGCCGCTGCACCGAGCAGTCGCGCTCGCCCAGGTGGACCACGTTGCCGTGCGGGTCGGCAAAAACCTGAATCTCGACATGGCGCGGCCCGATCAGTGCGCGCTCGAGCAGCAGGCGCGGCTCACCGAACGCGCTCTGCGCCTCGGCCTGCGCCGAGTCGAGCGCGCTGTCGAGTTGATCGGCTTGCACCACCAGCCGCATGCCGCGCCCGCCGCCACCGGCCGTGGCCTTGACCATCAGCGGCCAGCCGATGTGCTGCGCGGCGCGCCGCAAGGTGGCGCGGCTCTGGTCGTCGCCGTCATAGCCGGGCAACACCGGCACGCTGGAGCCGGCCATGCGCCGGCGCGCGCGGGCCTTGTCGCCCATCGCGCGCATCGCTTCGGGGGGCGGGCCGATCCACACCAGGCCGGCGTCGATCACCGCCTGCGCGAACCCGGCGCTTTCGGACAGGAACCCGTAGCCCGGGTGCAGCGCCTGCGCGCCGGATGCGCGTGCCGCGGCGATCAGCGCATCGGCACGCAAATAAGAGTCGGCCGGGCGGTCGCCACCGATCGGCATCGTGATGTCGCAGTGCGTGGTGTGCGGTGCTGCTCGGTCGGCGTCGGAGGCGACACCGATGGTCGCCAAGCCGAGCCGGCGCGCCGTGCGCGCCACGCGGGCGACGATCTCGCCGCGGTTGGCGATCAGCACCGAAGTGAAGCCCGTCATGGCGCTGTTCCGCCGGGCAGGCCCGACGGCGTGACAACCCAGCGCGCGTCGCGTTTGGCAGACAACGCGCTGATGCCTTCGGCGGCGGTCCCGATGCGCAGCGCCGCAGCGAACTTCAACGCGGCAAAATCCAGCGTGTCGCTCAAGCTGGCCGAACGGCGGTGCTGAACAATCGCCTTGGTCGCGCGCAGGGCCGCAGGTTCGGCGCGGCCCAGCGCGGTGAGCAACGCGGCCATTCGCTCATCGAGCGCGTCGCCCGCCAGCACCTCATCGGCCAAGCCGCAGGCCAGCGCCTCGCCGGCGCTGAGGCGTTGGCCGGTCAGCATCAAGCGCAGCGCGGCCGCGTCGCCCAGGCGCGCGGCGATGAACGGCGCGATTTGCGCGGGCGGCAATCCCAGCGTGACTTCCGGCATGCCGAATCTGGCGACGCTGGAGGCCAGCACGAAGTCGCAACAGGCGGCCAACCCTGCGCCGCCGCCCATGGCCGCGCCTTCGACGACGGCGATCGTGGCCACCTGCGCGCTGTGCAGGCGTTCGAGCAAGCTGCCGAACGCGCGGTTGAAGGTGGCGATGGGGTCGGTGCCGGTGGCGGCAACAGGCATGGCCATCAGCGCGCGAAACCGGGAGAAGTCGCCGCCGGCGCAGAAGTTGCCGCCCGCGCCGCGGATCACCAGCGCACGCACGGCGGGTTGCGCCTCGGCCCGGCTGAGCGACTCCAGCAAGTCGACCACCATGACCTCGGTCAACGCGTTGCGGGTGGCCGGCGCATCCAGCGTCGCGTAAACAAATGCGCCGCGGGTTTCGGTGCGGATCATGGTGTGGCTTTCATGTTGCCGATCAGCGCCGCGCCGGCAAGGTGTGCATGGATTTGCAGATGATGCCCAGCATCACCTCATCGGCACCACCGCCGATCGACGCCAGGCGGCCGTCGCGGTACATGCGCGAGACGATGTTGTCCCAGGTGAAACCCATGCCGCCCCAGAACTGCAAGCAGGCGTCAGGCACGGTGCGCAGCAGCCGCCCGGCCTTGAGCTTGGCCATCGAGGCCCACTCGGTCACGTCCTTGCCGGCGACATAGTGTTCCGTCGCCATGTAGGTCAGCCCGCGCAGCGCTTCGATCTCGGTCTTCAACTCGGCCAGCTTGAAGTGCACGACCTGGTTGTCCAGCACCGGCTGGCCGAAGACCTGGCGCTCGCGCGCGTAGGCCACCGTGTGTTCAATGCAGTTCAGCAAACCCTGGATGGCATTCGCGGCGGCCCACAGCCGCTCTTCCTGGAACTGCATCATCTGGTAGGTGAAGCCCATGCCTTCATCGCCGACGCGGTTGGCCTGCGGCACGCGCACGTCGTCGAAATGGATCAGCCCGGTGTCGCTGGCCATCATGCCGATCTTGCGGATCTTCTTGGCCACGGTGATGCCCGGCGTGTTCATCGGCACGACGATCAGGCTCTTGTTCCTGTGCGCGGCCCCTTCGGACGTGTTGGCCAGCAGGCACATCCAGTCGGCCTGCAGGCTGTTGGTGATCCACATCTTCGCGCCGTTGATCACGTAGTCGCCTCCGGCCTTGCGCGCGCTGGTCTTGACCTGCGCCACGTCGGAGCCGGCGCCCGGCTCGGACACGCCGATGCAGGCCACCATGTCGCCGGCAATGGCCGGCGTGAGGAACTCGCGCTTGAGCGCGTCGGAGCCGAAGCGCGCGAGCGCCGGCGTGGCCATGTCGGTCTGCACGCCAATGGCCATCGGCACCGCGCCGCAGGTGATGTCGCCCAGCGCTTCGGCCATCACCACCGAGTACGAGTAGTCCAGCCCCATGCCGCCGCAGTCGGTCGGTTTGGTCAGGCCCAGCAGGCCCAGGCCGCCGAGCTGCTTGAACACCTGGTGGGCGGGGAACATCTCGGCCGCTTCCCATTCATCGACATGCGGGTTGATTTGTTCGGTGATGAAGCGCTTGAGCGTGCGCTTGATTTCTTCGTGCTCGTGGGTCAGTTGCATGCGCTGCTCCGTGGGGTGGTGTCAGGCGCGGGCCACGCCGAACTGCATCGGGTGCAGCGTGCGCCGGGCCGCTTCGTCGCACAAGGACAAGGCCAAGGCCAGCACGCGGCGCGTGTCGCGCGGGTCGATCACGCCATCGTCGAGCAGCAGGCCCGAGGTATGGAACGCGTGCATCTGGCGCTCGAAGGTGTCGATGATCCTGGCCGTCAGCGCGGCCAGCCTGGCTTCGTCCACCGCCTCGCCTTTGCGCGCGGCGCCCTCGCGCATCACGATCTCCATCGTGCCGGCGGCCTGGCGCGGGCCCATCACCGCCGTTTGTGCATTCGGCCAGCTGAACACGAAGCGCGGGTGAAAGCCGCGCCCGCACATGCCGTAGTTGCCGGCGCCGAACGAGGCGCCGCACTGCACGGTGATCTGGGGCACGCTGGCGTTGGACAGCGCCTGGATCTGCTTGGCGCCGTGCTTGATCATGCCGGCGCGTTCGGCTTCGGTTCCAACGATGAAGCCGGTCGTGTTCTGCAGGTAGATCAGCGCGGTGCCGGTCTGGCAGCAGGCCTGGATGAAGTGGGTGATCTTGTTGCTGCCGGCCGGGTCGATCGGGCCGTTGTTGGTGATGATGCCGACCCGAAAACCGGTGATCGCCGCGTACCCGCACACGCTGGCCGGGCCGAAGTCGGGCTTGAACTCCATGAAGTCCGAGCCGTCGACCAGGCGCGCGATCACGTGGCGCATCTCGACCGGTTTCTTGAAGTCGGGCGCGAACAGGCCGAGCATGTCTTGTGCGTCGTGGCGCGGTGCCGGCCCGTCGGGCCAACGCGGTGGCGGTTGCCAGCCCCAGGCGCCGATCAATTCGCGCGCCATCGCCAACGCGTGCGCATCGTCGTCGGCCACCGACTCGGCCAGGCCGGACACGCTGGCGTGCATGTCGGCGCCGCCCAGCGCTTCATCGGTGGCGACCTCGCCGGTGGCCGCCTTCAGCAGCGGCGGGCCCGCCAGGAAGGCGCGCGCGCGTCCGCGCACCATGATCACGTGGTCGGCCAGGCCGGTCATGTAGGCGCCGCCCGCGGTCGACGAGCCGTGCACCACCGCCAGTACCGGCAACCCGGCGGCCGACAGGCGCGCCAGCATGTAAAACGCGCCGCCGCCATGGATGAACTGCTCGACGCGGTACTTGAGCAAATTGGCGCCGGCCGACTCGACCAGGTGCACGAACGGCAGCTTGTTTTCGAGCGCGATCGCCTGGGCGCGCTGCAGCTTCTCCAGGCCCATGGGTTGCAGCGCGCCGGCATCGATGCCAGCGTCGTCGGCGACCACCATCACGCGCGTGCCGGCGACCACGCCGATGCCCACCAGCACGCCGCCGCCGGGCACCGACGCTGCGGGGTCGGGCACATCCTGCAGCCAACCGGCCAGCGACGAGAGTTCGAGAAACGGCAGGCCCGGGTCGAGCAGCCGGGCCACACGCTCGCGCGGCAACAACTGGCCGCGCTTGTCGAACAGCACTTGGGCACGCGCGCTGGCGCCGCGGGTGAGCGCCTCGATGCCACGCAATTGCTCGATGAGCCCGAGCGCATGCGCGCGGTTCTCGGCGAAGGCCGCGCTTGACGTGTCGAGCCGCAGATCGAGAGCGGGCATGGTCAGCCGCCCCGCAGCACCCTGGGTGTGCTGGCGAGATGAAAGCCGTCAAACGACGCCGTGCTGCCACCGGTGCCCACCTCCGGCCAGATGCGTTTGGCGTTGGGCGCCGCGCCGTCGATGCGCAGGCAAGCACCGGAGATGAACGCGGCGGCCGGTGACAGCAGGAACGCAATCGCCGCGGAGACCTCGCTTTCGGTGCCCAGCCTGCGCAGCGGCACCAGGGTGTGCATGCTGCGAATCGTCTCGGCCATCAGCGGCGGGTACTGGTCCATGCCGCTGGAGGCGATCCAGCCCGGTGCCACCGCGTTGACACGCACCGGCGCCCATTCCAGTGCCGCCGTTTCGGTCAAGTTGAGCATCCCCGCCCGCGCCGCGCCCGAGTGCGCCATGCCCGGCATGCCACCCCAGATGTCGGCAATGATGTTGACGATCGCCCCGCCGTGGTTCGCCATCCATTGCGTGACACATTCGCGCGCCATCAAGAAGCCGCCGGTGAGATTGTTGCGCACCACCGCGTCCCAGCCTTTGGCCGTGATCTTGGACAGCGGCGACGGGAATTGGCCGCCGGCGTTGTTTACCAGGCCATCGATCCGACCGTGCTGTTGAAGCACCGATTCGACACTGGCTCGAACGATCGCTTCTTCGCGGATGTCGCACACATGGATTGAACAAACGCCTTTTGCGGCTTCGATTTCGGCGCGCACCGCCTCGAGTCTTTCGGCCCGGCGGCCGACGATCGCCACAGCGGCGCCCAGCGACGCCAATTCATGCGCGGTGCAGCGGCCGATGCCCGAGCCGCCGCCGGTGACCACGACCACCTTGTCCGCAAAAAGCCCGGCTCGAAAGACCGAACCGTACACCGCCTGGTGTGGCTCCATGAACGCAACTCCCATTCAACCAAGCACTTGCTTGGTGGATCAGCGCGAGTGTGCCCGGCGGCCCGAAGCGTTGTCAATCAGGAAGTGTGGGAACGAAAAAAAGCCCCGCAGGCGGGGCTTTGATTGACTGCCGGAGAGGTTGTCACTTCTGCGACAAGACCCAGGCGACAAGCGTCTTGGACTCGGCTTCACTGACGGCGGCGTTCGCCGGCATCGGCACAGGGCCCCACACACCGGCGCCGCCCTTGATGATCTTTTCAGCCAGCTTGTCGGCAGCGTCCTTCTGGCCGGCGTACTTGGTGGCCACTTCCTTGAACGATGGGCCCACCAGCTTCTTGTCCACCGCGTGGCAGGTTGTGCAAAGCTTCTTTTGCGCCAGATCGGCATTGGCAAACGCAGGGCCGACAACACCGGCGGCGATGGCAAGTGTCAGGACTGGGAGCAATTTCATGGTTTCCTTTCGATGAGTCTTCAACAGACGGTGCGATACATTCACCACAACGGATTGTAGAAGTTGCGGTTGACCGCGGGTTGAACGCGGGTTGACGGGCGGTGCGTGATCCGGCGAGTTGCTCTGGGGAGTCAGGCCATGTGGTTCGTCATCTTGGGTGTGTTGCTGATCGTTCTGAACCTCCTGGGCATCGGCCCGCCGGCCAACTGGACCTGGGACCTGTTTGGCGACCTGTGGAAGTTCGTGCTGCCGTTCCTGATGGCCATCGCCTGGTGGGCCTGGGCCGATGCCAGCGGCTACAACAAGCGGCGCGAAATCGAGAAGATGGAAGAGAAGAAGCAAAACCGCCGCAAGCAAAACCTCGAATCCCTGGGCCTGGATCAGCGGTCGCGCCGCAAGGGCAAATCCTAGGGCTGCAAGAAGAAGTTCACTCGAACCGGTCCAGCACCGCCCCGGTGCTCGCGCTCGACGCGTTGTTCGCAAACTTGGCCAGCACCCCCCGCGTGTAGCGCGGCGCCGGCGCTTGCCAGGCGGCGCGGCGTTTGGCGAGTTCATCGTCGGCCACATGGAGTTGCAGGCTCAGCGTGTGGGCGTCGATCGTGATCGAGTCGCCCTCTTGCACCAGCGCGATGTTGCCGCCGGCAAAAGCCTCGGGCGCCACGTGGCCCACCACCATGCCCCAGGTGCCGCCCGAGAAGCGCCCGTCGGTGACCAGCCCCACCGTTTCGCCCAGCCCCTGGCCGATCAGCGCGCTGGTCGGCGCCAGCATCTCGGGCATGCCGGGCGCGCCCTTGGGGCCCAGGTAGCGCAGCACCAGCACATCACCCGGCACGATCTTGCGCGCCATGATGGCCGCCAGCGCCGTCTGTTCATCGTCGAACACCCGCGCCGGCCCGGTGATCACCGGGTTCTTCAGGCCGGTGATCTTGGCCACGCAGCCTTCGGGCGACAGGTTGCCTTTCAGGATGGCCAGGTGGCCGTGGGCGTACATCGGCTTGTCGATGCTGCGAATGACATCCTGGTCGGCGCGCGGCACGTCGGGCACCTCGGCCAGGTTTTGCGCCACCGTCTTGCCGGTGATCGTGATGCAGTCGCCATGCAACAGGCCGGCATTGAGCAACACCTTCATCACTTGCGGAATTCCCCCGGCGCGATGCAAATCGACCGCCAGGTACTGGCCCGAGGGTTTCAGGTCGCACAGCACCGGAATCCGTTTGCGCATGCGCTCGAAGTCGTCGATGGACCATTCGACCTGCGCCGCATGCGCGATGGCCAGGAAATGCAGCACCGCATTGGTCGACCCGCCGGTGGCCATGACAACGGCCACGGCGTTCTCGAGCGCTTTAGTGGTGACGATGTCACGCGGCTTCAGGTCGGCCTTGACGGCGTCCACCAGCACGTGGGCCGCCTGCCGGGCGGCGCCGACGATTTCATCGTGCGGGTTGGCCATGGTGCTCGAATACGGCAGGCTCAGGCCCAGCGCCTCGAAGGCCGAACTCATGGTGTTGGCCGTGTACATGCCGCCGCACGAGCCACTGCCAGGGATGGCGCGCCGCTCGATCTGGCGGAAGTCTTCTTCGCTCATGTGGCCGGCGCTGAACTGGCCCACCGCCTCGAACACGCTGACGATGTTGAGGTCCTTGTCCTTGTAGCGGCCCGGAAGAATGGTGCCGCCATACACATAGATGGCCGGCACGTTGGCGCGCAGCATGCCCATCATGCCGCCAGGCATGTTCTTGTCGCAGCCGCCGACCACCAGCACACCGTCCATCCACTGGCCGCCGACGCAGGTTTCGATGCAGTCGGCAATCACCTCGCGCGACACCAGGCTGTACTTCATGCCTTCGGTGCCCATGGCCATACCGTCGCTGATGGTGGGCGTGCCGAAAATCTGCGCGTTGCCACCCGCCTCCTCGATGCCGAGCACGGCGGCATCGGCCAGTTTTTGCAGGCCCGAGTTGCAAGGCGTGATGGTCGAGTGCCCATTGGCCACGCCGATCATCGGCTTCTTGAAGTCCGCCTCCTCGTAGCCGAGGGCATAGAACATCGAGCGGTTGGGTGCGCGCGCAACGCCTTCGGTGATGTTCTTCGAGCGTCGGTTCGAACTCATGAGTGTCCTCGTGGGGTGTCGGCGTGGGAGCAGAACTATAGCGGCCGGCATGAGACATCCAGCCCGCCCCAGGGTGAATGGCGCCGAGCGCCGCGCGGGGCGGGTCTGGTGGTCCCGCCCTTTATGATCGACGCATGCTCATCCACCCGCAATTCAGCCCCGTCGCCTTGCAACTCGGCCCGATCGCCATTCATTGGTACGGGCTGACCTACCTCGTGGCCTTTGGCCTGTTCATCTGGCTCGGCGCGCAGCGCGTCAAGCTGGCGCAGTTCGCGCAAGCGGGCTGGACGCGCCGCGATGTGGAAGACCTGCTCTTTTACGGCGTGCTCGGCGTCGTGATCGGCGGCCGGCTCGGCTACGTGCTGTTCTACAAACCCGGGTATTACGCCGAGCATCCGCTGGAGATCTTGGCTGTGTGGAAAGGCGGCATGGCGTTCCATGGCGGTTTGTTGGGGGTGCTCGCCGCGATGGCCGTGTTTGCGCGCGCCAAGGGCCGGCGCTTCTTGCAGGTGACCGATCTGATCGCGCCTTGCGTGCCCACCGGCCTGGCGTCAGGGCGCATCGGCAACTTCATCAATGGCGAGTTGTGGGGCCGCGCGGCCGACCCGAACCTGCCCTGGGCGATGGTGTTCCCTCAGTCGGGGACGAATCTGCCGCGCCACCCGTCGCCGCTGTACCAGTTTGCGCTCGAGGGCGTGCTGCTGTTCGTGCTGCTGTGGCTGTACGCGCGCAAACCGCGCCCGCTGGGCCAGGTGTCGGGCATGTTCCTGATCGGCTACGGGCTGTTCCGCTTCATCGCTGAATATTTCCGGGAGCCCGACAGTTTTCTCGGCCTGCTGGCGCTGAACATGAGCATGGGGCAGTGGTTGTGCGTGCCGATGGTCGTCGCCGGCATCGGCCTGTGGTGGTGGGGCCGGCACCAGCCACTCAACCCATAGGAGCCCTGCGTGCGACAAATCTTCCTGGACACCGAAACCACCGGCCTCAGCGCCGAAACGGGTGACCGCATCATCGAGATCGGTTGCGTCGAGATGATCAACCGCCGGCTGTCGGGCAACAACCTGCATTTCTACCTGAACCCGGAGCGGCCCAACAGCGACGGCGCGTTTGCCATCCACGGGCTGAGCGACGAGTTTCTGGCCGACAAGCCCTTGTTCGCCAGTGTCGCCGACGAGTTGCTGGCCTACGTGGCCGGCGCCGACATCGTCATCCACAACGCCGCCTTCGATATGGGCTTTCTGAACCAGGAGCTCAAGCGCATCGGCCGGCCCAAGTTCGAGACCCATGTCGCCCAGGTGACCGACAGCCTGTTCATGGCGCGCGAAATGTTTCCCGGCAAGGCGAATTCGCTCGACGCGTTGTGCCGGCGGCTCGAAGTGGACAACTCGAATCGCGACCTGCATGGCGCGCTGCTCGACGCCGGCTTGCTGGCCCAGGTCTACATCTGCATGACACGGGGGCAGGAATCGCTGGTGATCGAGGCCGACGATTCAAGGTCGTCCGAACTCAGCGTCGATGCGGTTGATTTCAGCCAACTCGACGCCTTTGTCATCGAGGCGGACGACGCCGAAATCGCGGCCCACACGCAACTGCTGGCCGAACTCGACAAGGCCAGCGGCGGCCGCGCCGTGTGGCGAGTGGCGGCCTAGCGCTGTGGCATAATTCGGCCTGCTTTGGACCATGTTTGCCCGGTGTCAAGCGGCCCGATTCGGGCGGTTAACTCAGCGGTAGAGTGCCACCTTCACACGGTGGAAGTCGCAGGTTCGAACCCTGCACCGCCCACCAGTCAAGTCCCCTCAAGTCACTCGATTTGAGGGGATTTTTCTTGGGCCGCGTCTTGCTCTCTCAGCCTTGCATCAGCTTGGCCAATCGCAAGCCGGAGCGTGAGTGTTCGGCCACCACCTTGAGCAGCACCACCAGCGCCGGCCCGAGGAACAGCCCCCAGACGCCCCACAGCGCGCCCCAGAACACCAGGCCGATGAAGACGGCGGCCGCATTCATCTTGGCCGCGCGCCCCTGCAGCCACGCGGTCACGAGCGTGCCGATCAGCGTGGACAGAACCACGACGAAGGCCGCCATGCCGAGTGCCGCGCCCAGCGTTTCGTGCACCAGGAATGCTTCGGCGGCCCCCAGGCCGGTGAGCACGGCCATGCCGAGATACGGCACCACATGCAGCACTGCGGCGGTCACGCCCCAGCCAGCGGCATCGGGCAGATCGGCGAGCGAAAAGGCAATCCATACCGCCACGCCGACCACGGTGTTGGTGACCAGCAGCACGCCGCCGTAGATGCGGATCTGGCGCGCGCATTCGAGCACCGCGCGCTGTGCGTGTTCGTGCGCCGCGGGGTGGTAGCTCCACAGCCCGAGAAAGCGCACGGTCAGCGGCTTGCCGCCGACCAGGACAAAAAATGCGATGAAAAATATGATGCTCAGGTTGCCGGCGAAATTGAGCAAGGCGCTCGAACCCGTGACCGCCGTTTCGCGCAGCACGACCGTGGCGCCCGCGGTGATGTTGTTGTTCGGTGTGGCCGCCGACGCCGGTGCCGCTGCGGCGAGCGCAGCGGCCCGGCGGCCCGGTCGCACCAGGGGTTTGCCGGCGATCGCCCGGTCGGCCGCGCGGTCCAGTTCCTGCAAGGCCACACGCGCCCGGGTCAGCAGCGAGTCGGCACCCGGCTCTCGTTCGGCCAGTTGTTGCGCCACCATGCTGATCATTTCGGGTGCGCGCTCGGCCACGCGCACCAACTGTCCGCCGAATGCCATCGCACCCGCCACCAGGGCGCCCATCACCAGCGCCAGGCTCAACACGGTGGCGGCCGCGCGGCTGCGCAACCCGGATTCCAGGCGCACGGCGAGCGGCATCACCAGCATCGCCAGCATCAGGCCGGCGGCCAATGGAATCAGGAAACGCTGGCCCCACCACAGCGCGGCAATCACCGCCAGCGTGGCCATGACCGTTGCGGCCGCGCTCGAGCGTGGTGGCGCGGCCAGCGAAGGCAGCATCGCCAGCTCGGTCTCCACGTTCACCACAGCGGCTTCGGGCGCATTCATCGGCAGACATCAAAAATGGAAACGCCCCGCAGTTCGGTAGCGAACGCGGGGCGATAGGGATCAAGAACGCTGTCAGGTGCGAATCAGACCCGGGTTTTCTTGTCGGTGGTGAACCACGAGTCGGTCGCCTTGCGCTCCCACTCGGTCACTTGCCTTTCGGCCTCGTCCTTGGCCACGCCGTAGCGCTCCTGGATCTTGCCGGCGAGCTGGTCGCGGCGGCCGGCGACGACGTCGAAGTCATCGTCGGTCAGCTTGCCCCATTGCTCCTTGGCCTTGCCGGTGGCTTGTTTCCAGTTGCCTTGAATGGTGTCCCAATTCATGAAAATCTCCTTCGGTGCGAGTCGTGGGTTGAACAATCACCAGCGCGGGCGCTGGTGAATTTGCTCAAGGGCGGACGGCGATTTCGTTCTTGACCATCTTCACGCCCTTGACCTTCATCGCGATGCTCTCGGCGGTCGACTTCTCGGTGGCGTTCTTCGCGAAGCCGGACAGCATCACGGTGCCATTGAGCGTTTCGACCTTGATCGACGACGCGTCGACTTCCTTGTTGTCGATGAAGCGGGTTTTCACCGAGGTGGTGATGGCCGCGTCGTCGACGTAGGCGCCGACTGTTTCCTGGCCGCGCGTGACAGCGCAACCGGCGGTGGTGAGCAGGACGACGGCGGTCATGGTGGCGGCCAGCGTGGTGCGAATGTGCATGGTGAATCTCCAGTAAAAAGTTGGCTTGCGATTTGGATGGACTGGGTGGTGATGAGCCCCACCACCCATGGGCAGAAACGGTGCGAGCCGGCTCAGTTGGCGAGCCAGTCCTTCAACTCGTCGGCATGTTCCTGTTCGTCGCTCAGGATGTCTTCGAGCAGGCGCCGGGTGGTGGAATCCTTGTCGCCGATCAGGCCGATGAGCTGGCTGTAGCTTTCGATGGCCACACGTTCGGCGATCAGGTTGGCCTTGATCATTGCCTTCAGGTCGGACGAATCGTCGTACGCCGCGTGGCTGCGCTTGCTCAGCGAGTCGGGCGAAAAGTCGGGCTCGCCGCCGAGTTGCACGATGCGCTGGGCCAGGCGGTCGGCATGCCCTTGTTCTTCATTCGCATGGACCAGGAATTCTTCGGCGATCTTCGGCGAGGCCAGCCCATCGGCGGTGAAATGGTGGCGCCGGTAGCGCAGCACGCAGACCAGTTCGGTCGCCAGCGAATCGTTGAGCAGCTTGATCACGTCTTCGCGCCACGGCCCGTAGTTGGGCGTCACCGCGCCCTGGTCCAGGCTGCGCCGGGCGGCGTCGATGGCCGACTCGTCCAGCTTCATCGGCACGTATGCCGACACCGGAAGCTGCTTCACGTTGGTGGGTTCAATTTTTGCGGCCATGTCGAGTTCCTGCGTTGTTGGATCGGCGGGGTGCATCGAAGTGATTGCGTCGCACATCGAGCCGATGAACGAACTGTAGGAATGCCGGCCCGGCGCGACCATCGGCGCCCGGCGCCTGCGCGTGTAGGACGGCACCGCGCGGCGCTGTGGGATTGAGGTCTGCGCCGGCTGGCTGCGGCTTCAGGCCGCGCCGGCCTCCCGGTTGATCAAGGTCGTCAGCAACGCAAGCTGCTGTTCCTGCAAGGCCAGCAACTGGGTCCACTGGCCTTCTCGCAGCAGGTCGACCTTTTCATGCAGCAGCATGATTTCGAGTTCGGCCTTGAGGTTGACTTCGTAGTCGTGCTCCGCATTCAAGCGGTCCTTTTCGGCCTGCCGGTTCTGCGACATCAGGATGATCGGCGCCTGCACTGCGGCCAGCATCGACAGGAACAGGTTCAGCAGGATGAACGGGTAGGGGTCGAAGGTCTTGCCGCGGCTGGCGACGAGAAAGGTGTTCAAGGCCACCCACGCGAGCAGGGTCGCGCCAAACAGGGTGATGAAGGCCCACGATCCGCCGAAGCGCGCCACCGCGTCGGCCGCGCGCTCGCCCAGCCTGGGCTTGCCTTCGGGCTTGGCGGCGGTATTGCGGGCGATGTGGGTGCGGCCGGCCACGTGGCGCGCCACCTTCTGGGTCGGTTCGTCCAAGGACTCGTACGGAACCCCGAACAGCCGCTGCGCCAGGTCGTTCGCCTTTTTCATGCAGCCTCCTGCCGCTGGAGTCAGGGATGCACGGCGGCCGCGGCGCCGGCTTTGGGCAGCGCCGTGCCGGGCTCGTCGATCAGCGGGATCACGAAACAGGCCTCGGGCGGCAGGCCGGCCCACTTCAGCGCCTGTCCCGGCCGCAGCAGCTGGGCGCCCCATTGCGCGGTGGCGTCGAGTGCTGCGGGGGCCGTGGCGCGAACCAGCACGAAGCGCAGCGTGCGGCCGTCGCGGCGCAAGCTCAGCTCGGCCTGCGCCCAGTGCGATGGCAGGCAGGGCGTGAACGACAGTTCCTGCGCGCCTTGGCGCAATCCGAAGATCGACTCGATCGCCGCCCGGTGCATCCAGGCCGCCGAGCCGGTGTACCAGCTCCAGCCGCCGCGGCCCACATACGGCGGCTGGGTGTACACGTCACCGGCCATCACATAGGGCTCGATGGCGTAGACCGCGCCGTGCGTCGGATGGCGGGCGCGGTGCGCCGGGCTCAGCCAGGTGAAGTAGCGGTAGGCGCGGTCCCCATTGACGCCGCCGGCGCCGCCAGCGCCGCCATCGCGCGACGCCGGGTGGTGCCGGGTGAGGCTGGTGTGAAATTGGGCCTGGGCCATCAGCGCCCACACGCCGGCGTGCGAGTACTGGCCGCCGTTTTCGCGCACGCCCGGCGGGTAGGCCTGGATGTAGCCGGCGCTCGGCAGCGCGTGTGCAAGCGGCGGGTCGAGCAGCTTGAGCAGCCCGGCCGCGTGGTCCACCAGATGTTCGTCCACCGCCGCCAGCGCCATGCGCTGCAGGGCCGGCGGCGCGGCTTCGGACAGCACGCTCCAGGCCTGCGCTATCAGGTCGATACGGGCTTCGGGGTTGGCATGTGAACCGAGCGCCTGCCCGTCGTCGAAGAAGGCGCGCTTGAACCATTGCCCGTCCCAGGCCGGGCCGTTCAACGCCAGCTTCCAGCCGCGGGCGGCGGATTCCCAGCGCTGTGCCCGGTCCTCGTCACCACGCTGCCGGGCCAGTGGCGCGAAGTCGGCCACCACCTGGCACAAGAACCAGCCCAGCCACACCGACTCGCCGCGGCCTTCATGCCCGACCCGGTTCATGCCGTCGTTCCAGTCGCCGCTGCCCATCAGCGGCAGGCCGTGCACACCCACCCGCAGGCTGTGATCGATGGTCCGCGCGGCATGTTCGTAGACCGATGCCGCAAGCGCACTGACCGTGGGTGTGTAGTAGGCGTCCTCGGCGCCTTCGGGAATCGGGTCGCCGTCGATGAAGGGCACCTCTTCGTCCAGCAGCGTGGTGTCGCCGGTGCTGCGCAGGTAGTGCGCGCAGGCGTGCGGCAGCCACAGCAGGTCGTCTGAAAAATGCGTCCGCACACCGGCGCCGCCGGGCGCATGCCACCAGTGCTGCACGTCGCCGGCGGCGAACTGGCGCGACGCGCCGATCACGATCTGGCGCCGCAGCATGCCGGGTTCGGCCCAGGCCAGCGCCATCGCGTCCTGCAACTGGTCACGAAATCCGGTGGCGCCGCCGGCCTGGTAGAAGCCCGCCTTGGCCCACAGGCGGCAGGCCACCGTCTGGTACAGCAGCCAGCGGTTCACCATCGCGTCAAACAGCGGGTCGGGGGTCTTCACCGTGGTGGCGCCCAGCAGCGTGTCCCAGTGTTCGCGCGATTGCTCCAGGAGCTGCAGCGGCGGGGTCGCGGCGGCGCGTGCGGCGAGCTGCTGGGCTGCGGCCAGGGTCTCGCCGTAGCCGAGCTGTAACACGCACTCGGCGGCGTCGCCGGCGGCAATCGTGAGCCGGGTCGACAGGGCCGCGCACGGGTCGAGCCCGGCGCCGCTGCGCTGGCCGAAGTGGTCGGGCAGCACCAGGCGCCCGCGGGCGTCGAAACACTCGCGCCGGTCGCAGGTCCAGTCTTCCGCCGCATCGTCGTCGCCGGCCACGCCGAGGAACGCGGTGCCGTCGCCAAAGCCGGCCGAGCGTTCGCGCTGGCTGCACATCAGCGCGGTGAGTTTCTGGTGCGGCCCGCGCTGCCGGAACAGGGCCGTCTGCGCGGTGCTGCGGTCGGGCCGGTTGGCGCCCATCATCCACTCGGCGATCCCGATCACCCGCAGCAGCAGCGTCTTGTGGCCGCGGTTGATGATGCGCACGCGAACCTGCTTGACCGAGGTCTGCGGGTCCACGCACCACGAGGTTTTCACATCCACGTCGCCGCGCCGGTGGCTGATGACGCTGTAGCCCTGGCCATGCGAGACGCGGTAGGCGACACGGTCATCGCCGCAGGCGCCCGGCGCCGCGTTCCACACCTGCAGGGTCTTGCGGTCCTGCAGCAGGAACCACTCGGCCGGCGGGTCGGCCACCGGGTCGTTCGACCACGCGGTGAGCTGGTTCAGGCGGCTGTTCACCGCCCAGGTGTAGCCGCCGCCGGCTTCGGACAGCTGGGCGCCAAAGGCCGGGTTGGCCAGCACGTTGATCCACGGCCGCAGCGGCCGCAGGCCGGCGTGGACGTCGAAACGGAACTCGCCCGAGGCGGCGGCGAACTCACCCACCGGCGCGGGCACGGCAGCGCGGGCGCCTGAGCCGACGGCGATGGCAAAGGTCGAGATCGAGTGGCGCTGTTCGAAGGCCTGCTCGTGCAATTCGCACCACTCCTGCACGTGGTGCAGCAGCGGCCGGCCGTCGGCATTGAGGTGAACGCAGGCTCGGGCCTGCAACGTGCTCAGTTCGTCGCTCGACAACTCGTCGGCGCGCAGCACATGGAAGCCGGTGCTCGCCGGCCGGGCCGGGCCGGGCTCGGTGGCGCCGGCGCCATGGCGCTCGCGCAGCGCCACGATCTCGCGCTGCAGCGCCATCAGGTAGGACGCCGGCTCGGCGTTCACCACCACCAGGTCGCAGGCAATGCCGCCCCACGACCACAGGCTCAGCCCCTGGGCCAGCGAGCGCAGCAAGCCCAGGCCCTGCGTCACGCCGGCCGACACCAGGATCAGCGGGCGGTCGCCCGAGATGCCGAAGCGCCACAACAGCTGGCGGTCGCAGACCGTGGCGGCCTCGTCCGCGCGGTCGTCGCGCACCCGCGGGCGCGCCAGGCTCAGCACCAGCGCGGTGGTCAGCATCTGCATCGCGGCAAAGTTCTCGGCGCTGATGCGCAGCGCGCGCAGGCGAATGCCGGCAAGCGTGGCCGACATCAGCGAGGCGCGTTGCACATGGCTGGCCTGGCGGTATTTGTCGATCACCGCGCGCAGGGTGCCGGCGTTGTCGGACGCCACGGTGGCGAACGTCACCCCGGCCTTTGCGCGCGGCGGGATGCGCAGGCGCACGGCGAACGCGCACACCGGGTCCAGGCCGGTGTCGAGCGCGGCGCCTTCTTCGGGGGTGGCTGCCGGCAGCGCGTCGAACGACGCCAGCGGCTGGCTCGCGGCGTGGTTGCGGCCGAGCCAGCGCTGCCGATCGGTCTGCACGCGCAGGCTCACCAGGTGGGCGTCGCTGGCGGCCAGGAACTGCGCCACCTGGACCCCCGTTTCGGTGGCCAGCCGGGGCTTGCGCTCGAACACCAGCGCCTGCTGCGCAGCGTGCCAGGCGGCGCGCACGAACAGGTTGGTGAACGCCGGGTGGGCCTCGTCAGCGCGCTCGTCGGACAAGGTGACTTCAAAGGCCGACAACAGTTCGACCTCGAGCGTGCGGTCGCTCAGGTTGCGCACCTCGATCTGGCGGAACTCGATGTCGTCTTCCGGGCTGACCCACACCGTCGTGTGCGCCTGCATTGCGGGCCAGGCGGCGTCGAAGCAGACCCGGTCGGCGTGGTAGATGCTGTGGTAGTGCGCGGCCGGGTCGGGCGCCGGATGGTGGGTGATCGAGTGCAGCCGCGTGGCCGGGCGGGCCGGGGCGGGGTCGTCGTCGTCGGGCTCGGTGGCGTCGAGCCAGCGCAGGTAGAAGAAGCTGCCGTGGGCGTCGCGCAGCGCGTCGTCGCGCCAGCGCGTGATGCCGGTGGCGCCCCAGCGGCTCCAGCCGGCGCCGTTGGCGCGCAGGGTCACGCTGTAGCGGCCGTTCGACAGCACATGCGTGGGCTCCAGCGCCGCCGCGCCGGGCGAGACTTCGCGCAGCAGGCCGGGCGAGCGGCGTTGCAGCGCTTGCGGCGGCGGCCCCGCCGGTGGCGCGTACAGCATCGACACCTCGCGCGGCACGCGCTCGTGCAAGAGCGAGTCCACCGCCTCGATGGCGGCGTTGGCCATGCCCCAGCGCTGCGCCGGGCCGCCCAGCAGCACGTTGGCCAGCGCCACGATGCTCATGCCCTGGTGGTGCGCCATGAAAGTGTTGACCGGCGTGAAGCGCTCGCCGCCGGCTTGCCGGGCGGGCGTGAAATCGAGCGCCTCGATGAAGCCGTAGCGGGCCCGCGCCGCCAGCGCTTCAAGGGCTGCGAAGTTGACCGTCGCGCGGTGCGGCACGACCTGTGCCGCCAGCGCGGTGGCGTAAGGCGCGATCACCAGTTCGTCGGGCGGCGTGCGGCGCAAGGCCAGCCGCGGCACGCCTTGCGGCGCGTACTGGTAGGCCAGCGTGTGGTCGCTGCCGGCATAGGCCGACTCGGAGATGCCCCAAGGCACCTGGTGGGCTTCGGCAAACTCGATCTGCTCGCGCAGCGCCGCCTGGCAGGCCTCGCGCAGCACACTGCCGTGCGGCTCGTCGAGCACTAGGCTGGGCATCAGGTATTCGAACATCGAACCCGACCACGAGCGCAGGCCCGCTCCGGCACCGACGGCGTAGAACAGCCGGCCGAGCGAGGCCCAGTGGCTCACCGGCACATCGCCCTTGGCGATGGCCAGCAGGCTGGTCAGGCGCGATTCGGAGGCCAGCAGGTCGTAGAAGCCGGCGTCGAGTTGCTGCTCGGCGACGCGGTAGCCGATGTGGAACAGGTGGCGCCGGCGGTGGTACAAAAAACTGAAGTCGGCCTGCCACGCCAGTTGTTCGCAGTGCTGCGCCAGCGCCCGCAAGCGCTGCACGGCGTCGTCCGGGCCGGCCCCCTGCGAGTTCTGCGCGTCCAGCGCCGCCGAGCGCACGGTGGCGCGGTGGTCACCAATGCGCCACCTCAACTCGTCGCGCAAGGGCGGCGCCAGCGTCGACCGCTGCGCCAGCAAGGGCGCGAGCCGCAGCCGGGACGCGCGCAGCGCGCGCTGCGAGGCGGCGCCGTCGAACGGCGCATGGGCCAGTTCCAGGCAGGCCTGGGCCACCGCGAGCAAGTGGCCGCTGAGGTTGCCGCTGTCCACGGTCGACACATACATCGGCAGCAGCGGCGCGAGCGATTGGGTGTCGTACCAGTTCAGGAAGTGGCCGCGGTGGCGCTGCAGCGACGCCAGCGTGGCGACCGTGGCCTCCATCCGCGCCAACAACTCGCGCGTGCCGATCCAGCCGAACTGGCGCGCACAGGCCACGGCCAGCAGGTACAGGCCGATGTTGGTGGGCGAGGTGCGGTGCGCCACCATGTCGTGCGGCGTGGTCTGCAGGTTGTCGGGCGGCAGGTGCTTGTCGTCGGGCCCGACGCAGCGCTCGAAAAACCGCCAGGTGTCGCGCGCAATGCCTTCGAGGTAGGCCTGGTCTTGCGGGGGCAGCGCGGCGTCCTCGGCCGGCGGCGGCGTGCGGCTGACCCACCAGGTCCAGACCGGCGAGGCGGCCCACAGCCCACACAGCGCCAGCGCCAGCGCGGGGGTCGGTGTGCCGGCGAAGAACAGCGCGACCAGCAGCACCGTGGCCACCACCGGCAGGCTCCAGTGCCGGCGCAGCAGGGCGACGAACTCGGTGCTGGCCTGGGCCTGGGCGGCGGCGGCGGTGGTCCATTGCAGCAGGTGGCGGCGGCTCACGGTCATGCGGTAGAGCGCGCGCACCACCGCGTCCACCGCCAGCAGCGCCTGCTGCAGCAACTGGGCCAGCAGCCACACCCCGCCGAGCAGCGCGCGCGCCAGGTCGGTGGCGGCCTGGCTGTAGAAGTGCAGCTTGGCCATGTCGTCGCGGCTGGGCGAAAAACCCGCCACCGCACCCATCAGCGGCCCGGCCGAAAACGCCGCCATCACCAGCGCCAGCGCGGCCCACGGCGACACCACGCAGCCCGCCAGCGCGAGCAGCAGCAAGGCCAGCGACATCGGCGCCACCAGCGAGCGGCGCAGGTTGTCGAACATCTTCCAGCGGTTGATCACGCGGGTCGGGTAGCGTTTTGGATCGAGCAGGAATGGCAGCAACTGCCAGTCGCCGCGGGTCCAGCGGTGCACGCGCGAGGCGGCCACGTCGGCATGGAACGGCGCGTCCTCGATCACCGTGATGTCGGTCACCGCAGCGCAGCGCGCCAGCGAGCCTTCGAGCAGGTCGTGGCTCAGCACCTGGCCGGGCGGCAGGCGGCCCGACAGCACCGCGTGCATCGCCCGCACATGGAGCAGCCCCTTGCCGGTGAACGTGCCTTCGCCGAACACGTCCTGGTAGACCTCGGAGGTCGCGGCGCTGTACGGGTCGATGCCGCACTGCCCGGCAAACAGCCAGTGGTACAGCGTGAAGTCCTTCGGCGCCGGCAGCGGCGTCACCACGCGCGGCTGCAGGATGCCGTAGCCGCTGGCCACCACGCGCCGGCTGGCGTCGAGCCTGGGCTGGTTGTGCGGGTGCGCGGCCACACCCACCAGTTCGCGCAGCCGGCCCGGCGGCAATTGCGTGTCGCTGTCGAGCGTGACGATGTAGCGGGTGTCGGGCGCGATGCGCGACGCGTCGCCCAGGTCCATGAACGCGCCGCCGGTTCCCAGCGCCAGCGCATCGACCAGCTGTTCGAGCTTGCCGCGCTTGCGTTCCCAGCCGATCCAGCGCTGTTCGGTGTCGCTGAAGACCCGGTGGCGGTGCAGCACGATGAAGCGCGGCGCGGCGCCGGCTGCCGCGTCGGCAGGCGGGTGGCGGCGGTTGAGTTCACGCAGATGCCGCGCCGCGCTGTCCAGCAGTTCGGCGTCGGCGGGCGTGTGTTCGGTGTCGGCATCGGCCCAGTCGGTCAGCAACCCGAACTGCGCCTGCGCTTCCGGGTTGGCGAGGTAGTGCAGTTGCAGCCGGTGCACCAGTTCGCGGGTCGACTCGGCGCTGGTCAGCATCGCCGGGATCACCACCATCACCCGGTGCTCGGCCGGGATGCCGCTCGCAAACGCCAGGCGCGGCAGGTGCTTGGGCCGGGCCGATTCGCTGATCAGGCGGTTGATCACCGCCACCAGCGCTTCGGACGCCGGAAACAGCATCAGCGCCGCGCCCAGCAGCGTCAGCGCCAGCGGCGTGCCGGCGCCGGCCAATGCCGGGTGCTGGCGCAGCAGCATCCAGGTCACCAGCCCCAGCGTGCCCAGCAGCAGCGCGCCGAGGTAGATCGGCAGGGCCACACGCCGCCCGACCGCACGCCACGGCACGGCCGCCAATGCGGCACCGGGCTCTTGCAGATCGAGCGCGCGCACCAGCGCCGCACGGCCCGGGCCGCGCAGCCAGTGGCTGGCCCCCGCGCTGGCGGCGCCGTCGGTGCCGGCGGCGGCGCGCATCAGCGCCAGCAGCGTTTGCGCCACCGACACTTCGCTCAGGCGCCCGCGCTTGGCGAGCCGCTCGATGCCGTGCAGTGTCTGGTCGCGGGTGGCCACATGTTCGGCTTCGAACATCGGCGAGGTCAGCATCAGCTGCATCAACGCGCTGGTGCGGCCGACGATGTCGGGCCAGTCGGCGTCGCTGATGGCGCGCAGCGACGTGACCGCGTTGCTCACGCTCAGGTTGTCGGCGGCCTCGTCGGCGGGTTGCTGGGCCTGCATCGCCGCCAGGTCGGGCAGCGCGCTGCGCAGCCACTCGTGGTAAGGCGCATAGCCGGTGCTCCGGCGGTCGAGCAGGCGCTGCGCCATCTGGGCCAGGAACACCCGGCCGACGCCACGCCGGTTCAGCAGCGCCAGCAACTCGTCGAGCCGCTCCACGGGCGTGCTGTCGATCTCGTCGGAGCACAGGTTGGCCACCTCGCGCGCCGCCTTGTTGGTGGCCACGCGTTCGGCCAGGCGGCGCAGGTTCTCGATCAGCACCACGCGCAAGGTGGTGGGCAGCGCCCACATCTCGCTCAGGCTCAGTTCGCGGGTTTCCTGGTACGCGCTCAGGAACTGCATCAACAGCTCTTCGTCGAACGCGCCGTCGGTGTGCGCCACGAAGGCCCAGGCCACGCCATACACACGCGGCAGCCCGGCCAGCGGCTCGTCCAGCAGCACCGGCAGCGCACGAAAGTAGCTGCGCGGCAGACCCTCGTGAATTTCCTTGAGCTGGGCTTCGATCAGGTGAAAGTTGTCGAGCAGCCATTCGGCCGCCGGGCTCACGTCGTAGCCGGTTGAGGCCTGCGCGCCGATGTAGCGGTGCGCCTCGCGCAGCGCGCGGATGTTGCTGCGCAGGCGTGGAAAGAAGGTCGCCGCGCGCGAGGCGGCAGGCGCCGCGCGGTGCGTTTCGCCCAGGCTGCGGCCATGTTGCGCAAACCGCTGCAGGCCAAAGATTTCAGACCGGATGGGCGGCTCGACCGGGCCGCGTGAACCGTCGAGGATGTCGCACAACGCCGGCGACGCGGCGGGGATCAGGCGCCGCAACTCGGGTTGCGACATGCTTTACACGACCAGGGACGTGACGCCGATCAACAAGCCCACCACCACCAGCGTCGTCACGAAGCGCGCCGCCAGGAAACTGTTGAAGGTTTCAGCAACGCAGCGCAGCGTGAACAGGTGGCCGCGCGAGCCCTGGCACAGGTTCAGGTGCTCGCCCAGCGCCGACAACTCCATCGGCGTGGTGTCGGTGGTGTCGCCAAACGATGCGGTGCTCCAGAACGGGGTGGCGATGGTGTGGTTCATGAATCTCTCCGAGCGCTTGGCCCCGGTGAAGAGGCCAGCGAAAAGTGAAGGAATGCGGTGCCACGTTGAGGCCGGGCCGCCACGACAGCGGAAGCATCAGCGCGAGGCCTGAATCCTAGGGACGGCCGGTTGCGCTGTCTGTCGGACGCCACACCAAACCTTGTAGGACGTTTCCTAGGGCCCGCGCGTCATTTCTTGTGTGGGGCACCGAACAGACGCGGCGCCGGTGGATATCCATTCTTGCTGCCCCATACCCGCTTGAAAAACTTGGAGATCGTGATGTCGAAACCGATGATTTGCAGCGTGCTGGGGTTGTGCCTGCTCGGCCTGGCCGGCTGCGACAAAGTCCCGTCCAGCGTGCCCAAGCCACAGGTCGAGATGGTCAAGCCCGGCGCGACGCTGCCCAGTTCGCCGGTGCCGAACCCGTCGGTGCCCGCGGCTGAATCGGTGCTCGCGCCGGCCACCACCGCCACCGCCAAGGACGAGCCGGGCACCGGCCCGAACGGCAAGTTGACGCGTGCGCAGGAGTCGAGTGCGATGCCGATGCCCGGGCAGGTGAACAACCATTCGAGCACCGCGCTGGACGCGGGCAAGCAGGCCAGCGCCCCCCGCTGAAAAGGGTGGGAGGCGCCGGCACTGCCGCCGTCAGGTCAGCGGCGCAGGTTCTTCCGCATCATCCGGCGGCACTTCAGTGTCGCTCTTCATCACCAGCGGTTCCGACGAATCGTCGCTCCCCGCCAGCGCCAGGATGTAGCTGAAAAACGCCGCGCTGCTGGTGGTTGCGCTGGCCGGCACATCGGTGCCGTTGTCGACCACCACCGGGTCGTCACTGCTGCCGCCGCAGGCGCCCAGCGCCAGGGCAGTCGACAGCCCTGCGGCGAGCCAAACTTTCTTCGTTGTGTTCACTTGCTGATTCCTCAATGTGGGGTGAGAGCCCGGTTGCGGATCATGCAACCGGGCCGGGGTCAAAACACGAACGTCCTGCCTCAGGGGTAGACCGTGCCGGCCGGCGCGGGCGGATTGAAGTTGCCCGGCAGCGGTGTCGTGAGGTACGGGAACGCGACACCGAAGTTGGCGGCGGTCTTGCGCACGCCGTCGGTCAGTGCCAGGCCTCCAGCGGGGGCGTCGGCCGGTTTGCAGCCGACCTTGAGCGTGTCGGTCGCGCCGGTCAGCACGCACAGCGCGCCCATGGCCACCCGCAGCGTGAGGTCCACCACGTCGTCAGCGGGTCGGCGTCCGTTCGGGTAGCCCGCGTTGTCGCCGCCAGCCACGCCGAGCGGGTTTTGCGCCGCGGCGGCGACCACCGGGGTGGCGGTGTTCAAGCGCATCATTTCACCGGGCACCACGTTCTTCGGCTGGTTCACGCCGTCGATGCCTTTGAGGAACACCGTGAGCAAATCGGTGCGCGGAAAATTGGTCGGCGCCTTGGCGGCGGAGAACAGCGACTCGATCACCGCCGGGAACACAGGGTTGGTCACGTAGTCGGCGAAGTTGGCCGGGTCGTTCTTTGGTTTGGACGCGTTGAACTTGTCCTTGTCGTCCAGGCCGATGACCAGTTCGTTGACCACCGGCATGCCCAGGCGCGAGACCTGTGTCCACGCGCCGCCATGGCGGGCGTGCTTGTTCAGGCCACTGCCGGGGGAGCCGTTGAGCAGCGTGCCCTGGCGCAGGCTGGCGGTGGTGTAGGCACCGAGCACGGACTCGCCGCCGGTGGTCAGGCAGGCGATCGGCAACTCCATCGCGAGCGTGCTCACGTTCTGGGTTTCCTGGTCGTTGTTGTTGCCGCCCACCTCATTCCCGAGCGGGTTCAGGTTGATCAGGTCGAACAGCTTGCCCACCGCGATGTAGAACGGCTCCTTGCGTTGGCCGACGAACACGCGGCCCGGCACCGTGCAGCCGGGAATGTTGACGTTGTAGATGTGCAGGTTGGCGTAGGTGGCGTAGCCGGTCGGGCTGCCGAAGACCTTGTCGCCGATGTTGTCGACCGGCTTGTCGAACTCGGCCGCACCGCCCACCGCATTGGTGAGCCCGCCCTTGCTGCCGCCACGTCGCTTGCCGCGCACCATGTCGACGGTGAAGGTCTCACGCACGTTCAGCGTGGCCGGGTTGACGCCGCTGATCGGGCCGCTGTTGATCAGCGGAATCTTCACCGACTTGCCGCCCACGGTGAGCGCGCCGCCCTTGGAGGTGTTCTTGAAGCGGAACTGGAAGCTGATGTCTTCTTCGGAATCGCCGTTGTTGTCGAGGTGGATTTCGTACAGCGCGTTCGGGTTGAACATGTAGAAGTTCGGCCCGCCCTGCGGGTCCTGGAACGGCTGGTAGTTGGCCAGGATGGTGACGAAGTCCTGGCGGCCGGCTTCGTAGCTGCGAAACATGTACAGGTCGGTCGCGTCCACCTGGGCCTGGCCGGCGATGAACGGCGCTTCACGGTGGCTCGACGCCAAGGCAGGGCCAGAAATGAGACCGAGGCCCAGGGCAGCGACGGCGCCGCCGATGTGCGAGCGCGTGAACGTTTGGATTTTCATGGGTCTTCCTTGAGGGTGAACAAGACAGACCAGCCGCGTTGCAGGCGTTCTTGATTCGCAACGAGTGCCGGGGAACCATCCCGTCCATGGACAGTTCCTGGCGCCAAGTTACAAGCGCAAAGATGGCCCGTCTGTGCGATGCAGCACGGAGCAGCGTGTGCCCCGGACCCGACCTCGAACAGCGCTGCGCTAGATCCGCTCCGCTTGGGTGTCACGCGCTCCGCTGGGCACGCGCTGCCGTGGGCTCGACGGGGTGGCGTTGGTGCGAGGAAAGGTGCGGCCGCCGGACTTCCATGCGCGGTGCAGGAAATAACCGCACACCGCGATCCAGCACAGTGTCACCACAACGTAGGGCCACAACGAGCCTGAAATCGAAATCATCGCCTGCTCCTCCCGAGAGATGGGCTCAACTGCCTGCCCGCCTGCGCGGGCTCGCGCGCGAACACTGGAAATGCCAGCGTAATGCGGGTGCTCGACGCGGTCTGTGCGCTGGGCAACACAGCCGGGTCGACGCTGTCAGTCGTTTCCTACAGCAGGTCAGCCCGTCACCTGATGGTGAACGGGCATGTGCCGCAGCACCATGTGGCCACCATCCGCCGTGCAGTGCCCATCGCCGCGAGAACCCGCCATGAACATCGACTCAGAGCCGATTGACCAGCCGCCGCCCAATTCGGTGCATCGGACGCTGGGCGACTTTGGCGCGCACCCCGACGGCGCGGCCGATCTGCTGGCCGACATCGGCTACGAAGCCGCTGATCCGTGCCTGCAGGGCCTGCCCTGGCACGAGTCGGTGCACAGCCTGCGGACCAAGCGGGCGCTGTGATGAACACGCGGCCCTTCTCCCTCGACCGGCCCTGGTGGCAGCCAATGTTGATTGCGCTGCGTTCGCCGGCGGCGCTGATCGTCGTGGCAACCTTGCTGTCGCTGGCGTTGCTGTTGGCGCTTCACGAAGTGGTGCTGGGCGCGGTGCGACAGGGTGAACTGCGGCGCATGGCCGTTGCCAAGCATGCCGAAGCGTCCTGGCGTTGTGGGGCCATGCGAAACGTGAGTCTGCGCGACGGCTGCCGTTCGCAATTGGGTTCGCCGCCCCGCACTGAAGCGCCGCTGAACGTCCAGAATGCCGCCATGATGGCGACCGGCGCGCGCACCAGCCGCTGATGCCGTGGCGGTCACCGGGCAGCGCCTCACCCATCCCATGACCGATCGAGGAGTTGACATGGCCCAAGCAACAAGTTCGCACCCACCGGCCCATGTGGTGGGCTTCAGCGCGGGGCGGGAGGACAGCGCCAAGCTGCTGTTGCGCGTGGCGCTCGGCCTGCTGGTGTTGCTGCACGGCATCGGCAAATTCAATGGCGGCATCGACTTCGTGCTGGCGGCGGTCAGCAAGGCCGGCCTGCCCCCGGCGCTGGCCTACCTGGTCTACGTGGGTGAGGTCGTGGCGCCACTGTTGTTGATCGCCGGGGCGTGGACACGCCCGGCCGCCATCGTCATTGCCATCAACATGGTCGTTGCGATCGCGCTGGTCCACCTGGGTCAGCTGGGCTCGCTCGCGCCGACCGGCGGCTGGGCCATCGAGTTGCAGGCGCTGTACCTGGTGACGGCGGTGGCCGTGGCGCTGCTGGGTGCCGGGCGGTTCAGCCTGGCCAGGGCCGACGGCCGCTGGAACTGAGGCCCGGCGTCCGCGCGCCGCAGGGTGTGCGGCAGCGCACAGTGCTCACCCCGTGAGGCGTACGCCTCGCGCGTGGTTCGCCCCTCGTTTGTACGCTAGCGTACATACAAACCGCGTTTTGTTGACTAAGATTACTGGGTGCCCGGCCGCCACACATGCTGGTGTGGCGGCTTGCGCATCCCGACTCGATTTCAGCGATGACACTTTCCACCTCCGACCCCCGGGCCAACCGCTTGCTGGCCGCGCTTCCAGACCCGGAATGGCAGCGCTGGCTGCCCCAGCTTGAGGAGGTGGACTTGCCGCTCGGCCAGGTGTTGTATGAACCGGGCAACACGCTGAGCCATGTGTACTTTCCGACCACGGCCATCGTCTCGCTGCTTTACGTGATGGAAAACGGTTCGTCGGCCGAGATCGCGGTTGTGGGCTACGAGGGCATCGTCGGCATTTCGCTGTTCATGGGCGGCGAGTCCACCCCCAGCCGCGCGGTGGTGCAAAGCGCCGGGCACGGTTATCGGATGGAAGCGCAGACGATCAAGGACGAGTTCAACCGCGCCGGCGCCGTGCTGCACCTGCTGCTGCGCTACACGCAGGCGCTGATCACGCAGATGTCGCAAACGGCGGTGTGCAACCGCCACCATTCGGTGGACCAGCAGCTGTGCCGCTGGCTGCTGCTGAGCCTGGACCGGCTGCAGGGGAGCGAGCTGGTCATGACGCAGGAATTGATCGCCAACATGCTGGGCGTGCGCCGCGAGGGCGTGACCGACGGCGCGCTCAAGTTGCAGCAGTCCGGCTTGATCCGCTACGCGCGCGGCCGCATCACCGTGCTCGACCGGCCGGGGCTGGAAAAGCGCACTTGCGAGTGTTACGCGGTGGTCAAGCGGGAGTACGACCGGCTGCTGCCCGACAAGCCGGCCACGTAGGACCGTGCCGACACACGGAGCCGGCCGCCGCCGATGGCCGATGCGGCGCCGGGCCCGGATCATGGGGGCTCGAACAATGCTGCGAGAACCCTGTGAAAGCATGCCACTGCCCCAGCTTCGGCCCACGCCACAACCAACTGCTGGCCGCGCTGCCTGACGCCGACTGGCGGCGCTGGAGCGCGCTGCTGGAGCCGGTGGACCTGTATTCCGGCCAGGTGCTGTCCGGGCCCGGGGGCACGCCGTCGCATGTGCTGTTCCCCACCAGCGCGGCTGTGTCGCTGCAGTGCCTGACGCAGGCCGGCGCCAGCGCCGAGATCGCCGTGGTGGGCAATGAAGGGGCGGTCGGCACGTCGTTGTTCATGGGTGGCAATGCCACACCGAGCCAGGCGGTGGTGCAGGCCGCCGGCCAGGCCTACCGCGTGGGGGCGCTGGCGGCGCAGAACGAAATCGGCCGCAGCGCTGCGATGCTGCGGCTGCTGCTGCGCTACACCCAGGCCTTGATTGCCCAGGTGGCGCAAACGGCGGTGTGCAACCGCTACCACTCGATCGAACAGCAGTTCTGCCGGCGCTTGTTGCTGGGGCTGGACCGTTCATCGTCTGACGAACTCGCGATGACACAGGAAGGCGCGGCCCAGTTGCTGGGTGTGCGCCGTGAAGGCGTGACGGCGGCGGCGCTCAAGCTTCAGCAGGCCGGCGTGATTCGCTACTCGCGCGGCCACATCGCCGTGCTGGACCGGGAGCGGCTGGAACAGCGCACCTGTGAGTGTTACGCGGTGGCGAAGAAGGAATACGAGCGCTTGCTGCCGATGCCGGTGCTGGTGCCGATGCCGATGCCGATGCCGATGCCGATGCCGATGCCGCTCGCGGCCTGAGGCCACGCGAATTTCGCGCTATGTACGCGAACAGACAGAGTGTCTGTGCTTCGCCGCACAGAATCAGCGCACTGAACGAAGCGGCAATCCAAGGCGCGCGGTCCTCAGCTGCCCTCCGCGCTGCGGGGGCTGGCCACCCGTCGGAGACCCTTTGTGCCCATCGCCCTGACCAGCCCACAAAATCACCTGATCGAACTGCTGCCGCGCAAAGACCGACTGCGCCTGCTGGCACTGTGCGAAGAGGTGCCGCTGGTCCTCGCCGAGGTGCTGTGCGAGCCCGGCACGCCGACGCGCCATGTCTACTTTCCCACCGAGGGCTTCATCTCCCTGGTGACCCTGATCGAGGGCAGCCCGGGGCTGGAAGTCGGCATGGTTGGCCGTGAGGGCATGGTGGGTGCGCAGTTGGCGCTGGGGGTGGTGACGGCGCCCTTGCGCGCGGTCGTGCAGGGGCCGGGTGTGGCATGTCGCATCAGCACCGTGGCGTTCCGCAAGGAGCTGGCGCGCAATCTGGTGCTGCAGCGCGCGCTCAACCGCTACCTCTATGTGCTGATGGGGCAACTGTCGTCGTCGGCGGCCTGTTTGCGCTTTCACCTGATCGGCCCGCGCCTGGCGCGCTGGCTGTTGATGAGCCAGGACCGCGCCCACGCTGACCGCTTTCATGTGACGCACGATTTTCTGTCCTACATGCTGGGCGTGCGGCGCGTCGGCATCACGGCCGCCGCCGGTTCGCTGCAACGCGCCGGGCTGATCAAGTACCACCGTGGCGAAATGACGGTGCTCGACCGCGCCGGGCTCGAAGCGGCGTCGTGCGGCTGTTACGCGACCGACCGGCAGGCCTATGCCGACATGCTGCAATGAAGGGGCTGCCGATTCGTCATGGCATCCGGCGACGCGCTGAAGACATACAAGGCCAGGCGCAACTTCGCGCTCACGCCCGAGCCGTCTGAAGGTGGTGAGGACGGCGGACCGGGCGGCGGCGAGGCGCTGCGCTTCGTCGTGCAAAAGCACTGGGCGAGCAGCCTGCATTACGACATTCGGCTCGAACTCGACGGGGTGATGAAAAGCTGGGCGCTGCCCAAGGGCCCCAGCCTGGACGCCAGCGTCAAGCGAATGGCGGTCGAGGTCGAAGACCACCCGATCGCGTACGCGGGTTTCGAAGGCACGATCCCGCCCAAGCAGTACGGCGCGGGGCGCGTGATCGTCTGGGACCGGGGTTCGTGGCAGCCCCTGGGCGAGCCGCACCAGGGCTGGCGCGATGGCAACCTGAAGTTCGAGTTGCGCGGGCACAAGCTGCACGGCCACTGGGTGCTGGTTCGCATGAAAGGCAAGGGCGAAAAACAGCCGGCCTGGTTGCTCATCAAGGAGAAGGACGGGTTCGCCCGGCCAACGTCCGAATTCAGCGTGGTGGACGCGTTGCCCGACAGCGTGCTGGCGCTGCCCGCGCCGGCGCCCACGCGCGACGATCTGCCGCTTCAAGCGAATCAGGCTGTGCCGCTTGAAGCGAATCAGGCTGTGCCGCCCGAGGCGAAGCCGTCCGCGCTGCCCGCAACGCTGGCGCCGCAACTCGCCACGCTCGTCGACGCGCCGCCCGCCGATGCGCAGGGCTGGTTGCACGAGATCAAGTTCGACGGCTACCGGCTGCTGACCCGGGTAGCCAGCGCACAGATCCAGCTCTTCACCCGCAATGGCCACGACTGGAGCGCCCGGCTCGTGCCGCTGCACCAGGCCATCACCCGCATGAAGCTGCCGCCAGGCTGGTACGACGGCGAGATCGTGGTGCCGGGCGACAACGGTGTGCCCGATTTCGGCGCACTGCAGCAGGCGTTCGATGGCGCGAACACGAATGAAGTGGTGCTGTACCTGTTCGACCTGCCGTTTTTCGACGGCCACGACCTGCGCGCCGTGCCGCTGGAAGGGCGCCGCGCCGTGCTGCAGCGTGTGCTGCAACAGGTGCCGGCAAAGGCTGCCTCGGAGCAGGTGCGCTTCAGCGAGGAGTTCGATGCGCCGCCGCACAGCGTGGTTGCGGCGGCCTGCAAGCTCGGGCTCGAAGGGGTGATCGCCAAACGCCGCGGCTCACCTTATGTTTCGCGCCGGTCGACCGACTGGATCAAGCTCAAGTGCGGCCAGCGGCAGGAGTTCGTGATCGGCGGCCACACCGAGCCGCAGGGCGCGCGCACTGGCATCGGCGCGCTGCTGCTGGGCGTGCACGACAGAAGCGGCGCACTGCGTTATGCCGGCAGGGTCGGAACCGGCTTCAGTGAACGCAGCCTGAAGGACTTGTTGGCCCGGCTCGATGAATTGCGCATCGAGGCGAGCCCGTTTGCTGACACCGACGCGATCGAAGGCAGGCCGCGCTGGGTCCAGCCGACGCTGGTGGCCGAGGTCTCGTTCGGTGAGTGGACCCGCGGCGGCCACCTGCGCCACGCGGTGTTCCATGGTTTGCGGCAAGACAAGAAGGCAGGACTCATCGTGCGAGAAAAATCAGCCAGGCCGCCGGTGAAGGTGGCATCGCAGGCGGCATCGCACGCGGCATCGCAGGCGGCATCGCACGCGCTGGCGTCGCGCCTGCGCATCACCCACCCGGACCGGGTGATCGACGCCAGCAGCGGCGTCACCAAGATCGAGCTGGTGCGCTACTTCGAGCGGGTGGGCGACGTGATGATGGCGCACCTGTTGGGCCGGCCGGTTTCGCTGGTGCGCGCACCAGGCGGCGTGGGCGGTGAACTGTTTTTCCAGAAGCACGCCGAAGTCGAAAAACTGCCTGGCATCCGGCAACTCGACCCGACGCTGTTCATCAGCCACCCGCCGATGCTGGAAGTGGCCAGCGCGCAAGGCCTGCTGTCGGCGGCGCAATGGAATGTGGTCGAGTTCCACACGCTGAATTGCGGGACAAAATCGTTCGAGTACCCCGACCGCATGGTGTTCGACCTGGACCCGGGCGCCGGCGTGGCGTGGCCGCAGGTGTGCGAGGCGGCCGAACTGGTGCACGCCTTCCTCGGCCAATTGGGCCTGCCGGCGTTCCTGAAGACCAGCGGCGGCAAAGGGCTGCATGTGGTCGTGCCGCTGCGCAAGCTGCACGATTGGGACACGGTCAAGGGTTTTTCGCAGGCCATCGTGGTGCACCTGGCGCGCACGGTGCCGCAACGCTTCGTGGCCAAGAGCGGGCCGCGCAACCGCGTCGGCAAGATCTTCATCGACTATTTGCGCAACGGCCTCGGGGCCACCACCGTGTGCGCGTGGTCGCCGCGCGCGCGGCCGGGGCTGGGCATTTCGGTGCCGCTGGACTGGAGTGAACTGAAATCTTTGAAGGGCGGCGAGCACTGGACCGTGCGCACCGCACACAGCCGCCTGGCCACCGGCAATCAGCCGTGGAACGGCTACGCCAAAGCCGCCCGCAGCCTGAGCGCGGCGATGAAAACGCTGGCCGGCGCGGCCGAACCCGGCGTGCAATAGCGCAGCCTGTACCCGCGCTGTAATCGAAGGCCTTGTCAAGCCATGGTGCACAGGCGCGGCTCGCAGAATGGGCCGCATGTCAAAACGAACCGCCAGACGAATGGCCACCGGGCTGCGCGCTTCGGCGTGGGCCAAGACCTTCGAGCGCAGCTTTGCGGCGCTCACACGCCAGACCGTGCGCGCGAGCACCCGCGCGGTGAGCCGGGCGCTGAAGCCGGCGACCGACAAGCGCATCGCGCCGCCCGGCGCGGGTGACTGGATTGCCGGCGTGGCCCTGGGGTCCACCGGGGCGCGCCGCTTTCGCCTGTACCGCCCACCCGACATGAAGATCGGCGAGCGCTTGCCGCTGATGCTGATGCTGCACGGCTGCGGGCAGGACGCCAAGAGCTTTGCGACCAGCACGCGCATGAACCGCATCGCGGCGCGCGAGCGATTCCTGGTGCTCTACCCCGAGCAGGATCGGCTGGCCAACGCGCAGGGCTGCTGGAACTGGTTCGACACCACGTCCGGCCGGGCCTATGCCGAAGCGGCGCTGATCATGGCGGCCGTCGACCAGGTGTGCCTGCTGTACCCGGTGGACGCTGCGCGCATCGCGGTGGCGGGCTTCTCGGCCGGCGCGAGCATGGCCGCACTGCTGGTCACGCGCCAGCCTGAACGATTCAAGGCGGTGGTGATGCACTCGGGCATCCCGCCCGGCACGGCGCATTCGAGCCTGTCGGCGCTCGGCGCGATGCGCGGCCGCCGGGCCACGAAACCGCTGGCGCCGGCGGCGCCGGCGCAGGCCGCGCCATGGCCGCCGTTGCTGGTGATCCACGGCGGCGCCGATCCCGTGGTGTCGGCCCACAACGGCCACGCTGCGGCGCAGGTGTGGGCCGATGCGGCCGGCGCGCGGGCCGGCGCATCGCGTGCGGTGCAACGCGGCAAGCGGCATCCGATGCTCGTGACCGATTTCAAGCACCGGCGCCGCACCACCTGCACGCTGGTCGAAGTGGGGCGGCTCGGGCACGCATGGAGCGGCGGTGCGGCAAGCCAGTCGTTCAGCGACGGGCAGGGGCCGGACGCGTCGCGCATGGCCTGGGCGTTTGCGGCCCGGCAGTTTCGCGCGGGCGCCAATTCCTACCCGCGGTCCGGTTGACTTCCTACAGCGCCGCGTCCGGCGGCGCGCTTCAATGGCGCGATCGGACAACCGTCTGTCGAGACTGGCCAAGGAGCAGCGATGCAACGCGCAGTGTGGAAAGGAGCCATCAGCTTCGGCCTGGTGCATGTGCCGGTGGCGCTGTACCCGGCCTCGCAGGAGGCCGGCATCGACTTCGACTGGCTCGACAAGCGTTCGATGGACCCGGTCGGCTACAAGCGCATCAACAAGCGCACCGGCAAGGACATAGAGAGCGACAACATCGTCAAGGGCATCAAGCAGGACGATGGCGACTACGTGGTGCTGACCGACGAGCAGATCAAGGCCGCCTACCCCAAGGCGATGCAGACCATCGAAATCGAGACTTTCGTGAAGGCCGCCGAAATTCCGTTCGTGCTGCTCGAACGGCCGTATTTCCTGGAGCCCATCGGCAAGGGCGAGAAGGTCTATGCGCTGCTGCGCGAGGCCATGCTGGAGGCCGGCGTGATCGGCATTGCGCGGGTGATCCTGCACACCAGGGAGCACCTGGCCGCATTGATTCCGTCGGGCCCGGCGCTGATGCTCAACACCATCCGCTGGGCGACCGAGCTGCGCTCGGCCGACGAGCTGAAACTGCCCGCGCCGGGCCAGGCCGCCGCCCAGCTGAAGCCGGCCGAAATGAAGATGGCGGCGCAGCTGATCCAGGACATGACTGCGCCGTGGAAGGCCGAGGATTGCAGCGACACGTTCAGCGCCGCGGTGCGCCAACTGGTCCACCAGAAAGTCGAGGCCGGCCAGACCGAGCAGGTGGCCGCGATCGACAGCGCGCCCGCCGACGGCGGCGCGTCGAACGTGGTCGACCTGACGGAGCTGCTGGCCAAGAGCCTTGCCAAGCGAAAACCAGCGCCGATGGTTGCCAAAGCCCCGGCCAAAGCGGCTGCCAAATCAGCGGCCAAAGCCGCGCCCGGAAAGCGGGCCCGGCCTTGAGCCCCCGCCGGAGCGGTCAGATCAGTTCTTCGACGATCAGCATGCGGTAGTGCACCGCCAGCGTGGCGCCGTGAACGCGGGCGACATCGGCGACCTGGGCCGCTTCTTCCGAATCGTCGACCCGCACCAGCAGCCACTGGCAGCCCTCGCGCGACAGCGCCAGGTACTTGCGCATCAGCGTGATCTCGTAGCCGAAGCCGGCCAACGCACCGGCGTCTTCGGTCAGCGCCTCGAACTCGGCAATGCTTTCGCTGGGGGTGAACGGCAGCAGCGCGTCGTTGTCCCAGCCGGCCTCGCGCAGCGCAGCGGCAAAGGATTTTGCGTGCTCGGCATTCGGCAGCCCCACCATCAGGTGCCCGACCGGATTGAAGGCGCCGAACGATGTCGGCAGGGCGTGTTTGGTGATGGTTTCGGTCATGGTGTCTCGATCGAGTTCGAAGGTCAAAGAAGGTCAAAAAAAGTCAAAGGATGCGTTTGCGTGAATCGGGCGCCTGCAGGGCGGCGACTTGCAGTGCGGCGAACACCTGTTCAACCGTCTTGCGCTCGGGCAGCACGTAAACAACCGCGCGCTGCGAGGCAAACACCGGCTGAATGTACTGCTCGAAAAAGGCCACCGGCACATTGATGCAGCCGTAGGAAATGCGGTTGTCGTCCACGCTCGGTGTGGCCAGGCGCTCCAGGCGCCGCTCTTGCGCATGGGTGGTGCGCACACGGTGCATCGACACGGCGGCGTCGTAGTCGACCCACACCACGTCCTCACCCAGTACATTGCGGCCGCGCTCGGCGACAAAGCGCCCGGCCGGCGTGGTGCGTTCGTGCGGCTGCACGTCGCCGATCGCACGAGCGCCGATGCCGGCCACCGTGTCGTCACCCGCAGCCGCGCCCAGCAGCACCGGGGTCGACGAGCGCAGCCGCGCGCCGCTATCGAAAACAAACACATGCGCGTTTTTCTTGTCGACGATGACAAACGGCGTGCCCGCGTTGTCGCCCGAGGCGGCGACCCAGTCGGCAACCTGGCGCGCAGCCGGCGAGGGGGTGTCGGCGCCGAAATCCGCAACGCCGCTGGCGCGCGGCGCGGGTGCGGCGATCGCGCCCGCCAGCACCGGCTCCGGCAACGCGGCAGCGCTGTGGTGAAGGACCGGCGGCAACACCAGGGCCAGCAGCGCCAGCCCCATCAGCAAGCCGCGCCGCAGGCCGTCGCACCACTCGCAACTGGAGTGGTCGGCCGCAGGCGCGGGTGCGAGGTCGTTGGCAATCGTCATGGTGCGCGCATTGATTTCAACGTGGAACGCCGCCGGCGACGGGCAAGCCCGAAGCCGGCGGCGCTGCCTTGAACTGAACCGGACGGTGTCAGTTGCGATCGGCGCGAGCGGCGCGCTCGGTTTCCATCGCGCTGGCGTCATTCGGCGCTGCCTGGTTGGTGTTGTTCATGCTGCCGCTGGCGGCGTTGGGGGTGGTTGCCATCGGGGTTGTCGTCGTGGACGGCGTCGTGGCGGGCGTCGTCGGTGCCGGCATCTGCGATGGGGGCAGCGTGGACGAGTCGGTCGGTGCGGCCGTGGTGCTCGGGGTCGCGGGTGCCGTGGTGGTGGTCTGCGCATAGGCGATGCCGATCACGCCGACAACGGCTGCGGCGGCTGCGGCGGTGGCAAAAAATTGAGAGGTCTTCATGGTCGGGATTCCTTGGTGAGTGAAGGGAAGGGTTGCCGGCAGAACCGGTCAGTCGCAAGAGTAGGTGAGCAACATGGCCGCTGCAGTCGGGCCGCAGCGCGGATCGGTGTAGGACAAAACTTGCAAGGGTCACGGGCCTGGGCGCGACCCGGTCGGGTGCAACAAGGGGCGGCGGCTCGCCGCGGCAAGCGGGCGTCGGACACGGACTACGCCGCGCTGCGGCCATGGCCCGCCGGCCACCGCGCTGTGCACCGATGGCCGCGGCCTGCCGACGCGGCCAGAGTGCAGCGTGTGGCCGCCCCCCACCGCAGGCGGCCATTCATCGCAACCGGAGAACCCATGAAGACTCTCAGACTTCCGAAGAAGGCGCTTGCACCGGCGCCCGAGCCAGCGCAACAAGTTCAGGGCAAAGGCGACGACGAGGCCGCGCGCCGCCACCGTGAATCGGCGCAGTCGTTCGTCAAGTCGGGCAAGGTGTCGCAGGCGGCGCGCAGCGCCAAACCGCTGACACCGGAGGAAAGCCAGGCCATGCTCGACGCCGAACGCGAAGGCGGGCAGCACTCCAAAGGCGAAGACCCCGCGCTGCGGCATTCGCCGCCACGCAAGGATTGAGGCGTCCGCGCCCGCGCAGTGACCGAGCGTGGACCATGAGCGTGCTGTTCTCACCGCGAGGCCTCAGCGCACTGCACCGGCTCGCGGCGTGCCCGGCCATCCTCGCTTTCGATCTGGACGGCACGCTGGCGCCACTGGTGGACGACCCGCAGCACGCCGTGGTGCCGGCCGCCACGGCCAAGCGCATGCAGGAACTGTCGCGCTGGTGGCCGGTGGCGGTGATCACCGGGCGCGAGGTCAGCGACGCGCAGCCGCGCCTCGGCTTCAAACCGCATTACCTGTTCGGCAACCACGGCGCCGAGCGCCGCGGCGCCGCCCGCTGCCCTGCGCTGACCGGCTTGCTCGACGCCTGCCGGGCGCAGCTGGACGACATGGCGGCGGAGTTGCAGGCGCAGCGGATCGAATACGAAGACAAGGGTTTGTCGCTGGCCCTGCACTACCGCGATGCGGCCGACTCCGACGGCGCGCGTTCGTGGCTGGACCGGTTCATCGGCACGCTGGGCACCGACCTGCGCGCCTCGCACGGCCGTGGCGTCGTCAACATCACGCCGGCGGCCGCGCCGGGCAAGGGCGACGCGCTGCTGGAGATCATGCGCGACTGCAATGTCACGCACACGCTGGTGATCGGCGATGGCGTCAATGACGAAGACGCCTTTGCGAAGGCGCCGGCCGGTTCGGTCAGCGTGCGCGTGGGCCCCAGCGAAGAGCCCACGCAAGCGGCGTTCCGGCTGCCGGCGCAATGGCAGGTGGATGGCGTGCTGTCTCTGCTGCTCTGGCTGCGCCGTTGACGCAGCGTTGCAGGCCCACACCGCCGCAGTGCGATTGCGACGAAGTTGATTCCGGTCAAGGGCCGGTCCCCGGCCGGCGCCCATGCTGCGGGGGTCGGACGCCAGGAGCGCATCAGCATGACCACTTCTCTGAACCCCGCGGCAGCCGCGCCGCGCGCCGAACCGGTGGCGGTTGGTGCCGGTGGCGGCCTGGGCCTGGGCCTGCTGGTGGCGCTGGTGGTCGGCTCGATCATCGGCAGCGGCATCTTCGGCCTGCCGCAGAACATGGCGGCGGGGGCCGGCGCCGGGGCCATCGTCATCGGCTGGTTGATCACCGGCGTGGGCATGCTGATGCTGGCGCGCGTGTACCAGATGCTGGCGCTGCGCAAGCCCGAACTCGACAACGGCGTGTACGCCTATGCCCGCGCGCTGGCGGGCGAGTACGTGGGCTTCAACGCGGCCTGGGGTTACTGGGTCAGCGCATGGATCGGCAACGTGGGTTATCTGGTGGCCGCCTTCGGCGCACTGGGCTACTTCTTTCCGATCTTCGGCGACGGCAACACGGCGGCGGCGATCGCCGGCGCCTCGGTCGTGCTGTGGGTCGTTCATGCGCTTGTGCTGCGCGGCATCCAGGGCGCGGCGGTGCTGAACGCGGTGGTCACGCTGGCCAAGATCGCGCCGCTGCTGCTGTTCATCGTGCTGGTGGCGCTGGCCTTCCAGGTCGACACGTTCCGGCTCGACTTCTGGGGCGACGCCAAGCTCGGCTCGGTGCTCGACCAGGTGCGCAGCACGATGCTGGTGACGGTGTGGGTGTTCATCGGCATCGAGGGCGCCAGCGTCTACTCGGCGCGCGCCCGCCAGCGCGCCGACGTGGGGCGGGCCACCGTCATCGGTTTCCTGATCTGCCTGCTGCTGCTGATGGCGGTGTCGCTGCTGTCGCTGGGCATCATCACGCAGCCCGGCCTGGCCGCCCTCAAGAACCCGTCGATGGCGGGCGTGCTTGAAAAGGCGGTGGGCACCTGGGGCGCGGTGCTGATCTACGTCGGGCTGATCGTTTCGGTGGGCGGTGGCTTCCTGGCCTGGATGCTGCTGGCGGCCGAGTCGCTGTTCACACCGGCCGGCGGCGGCGTGATGCCGGCCTGGCTGGCGCGCCAGAACGACAAAGGCGTTCCGGCCAACGCGCTGTGGCTGACCAACGGCATGGTGCAGGTGTTCCTGGTGGTCACGCTGTTCTCGAAGGCGTCGTACCTGGCGCTGATTTCGTTGTCGACCGCGATGATCCTCGTGCCCTATCTGTTCAGTGCGGTCTACGGCCTGTCGGTGGCCCGTCGCGGCACCGGCGTGCCCAGTGCCGGCAGTGCGAAACGCGGCCGCAGCGATGCCCCGGTGGCGGCGCTCGCCGTGCTCTATTGCGTGTGGCTGCTGTACGCCGCCGGCGTCAAGTACCTGCTGCTCAGCGCCTTGCTGTATGCGCCGGGCGTCGCGCTGTACTGGGTCGCCAGGCGGCAGCGTGGCCAACATCCGTTCACGGGCCGGGAGTGGGGCGAACTCGCGCTGGTGCTGCTGCTGGCGCTGGTGGCGGCCTGGCTGCTCGGCACCGGCCGGCTCGGTTTGTGAGCCCGAGATCGATCCTGAACCCGGAGCAATCAACATGACCGCTGGCATTCATTCCGAAGTCGGCCGCCTGCGCAAGGTGCTGGTGTGCCGGCCGGGCCTGGCGCAAAAGCGCCTGACACCGGCCAACTGCAGGGAGTTGCTGTTCGACGATGTGCTGTGGGTGTCGCAGGCCCGAAACGACCACGACGCCTTCACCAGCGCAATGATCGAACGCGGCGTCGAGGTGCTGGAGTTGCACGACCTGCTGGCCGAAACGCTGGCCGACGCGAGCGCGCGCGCCTGGTTGCTCGACCGCAAACTGGGGCCCGACTTCATCGACCCCGAGACCGCCGAGCCGTTGCGCCGCTGGCTCGAAGCGCTGCCAGCGGCCAAGCTGGCCGAGCACCTGATCGGTGGCGTGGCGCGCGCCGAACTGCCGTTCGAGGCCGACGGCCTGCTGGCACGCTGCGCCGGCCCGGCCGACCTGCTGCTGCCGCCGCTGCCCAACACCTTGTTCACGCGCGACAGCAGTTGCTGGGTCGGCAACGGCGTGGTGCTGAGCCCGATGTTCTGGCCGGCGCGCCGGCAGGAGACGCTGCTCACCGCGGCCGTCTATCGTTTCCACCCCGGCTTTGCCGGCCAGGCCAGCGTGTGGTGGGGCGACCCGGACCGCGACCATGGCCTGGCCTCGCTGGAAGGCGGCGACGTGATGCCGCTGGGCAATGGCGTGGTGCTGGTCGGCATGGGCGAGCGCACGTCGCCGCAGGCGGTGAGCCAGCTGGCCCGCGCGCTGTTCGCCGGCGGCGCGGCCACGCGCGTGCTGGCGGCGCAAATCCCGAAGTCGCGCGGCGCGATGCACCTGGACACGGTGTTCACGTTCTGCGACGTGGACCTGGTGACCGTGTTCCCCGAGATGGTCGACGCGATCCGCGTGCACAGCCTGCGCCCCGGCGCGCGCGAGGGCAGCCTCGACGTGCGCAGCGAGGCCGGGCCGTTCACCAAGGTCGTCGCCCAGGCGCTCGGCCTGCCCCGGCTTCGCAGCGTGGCCACCGGCGGCGACGCCTACGAGGCCGAGCGCGAGCAGTGGGACGACGGCAACAACCTGCTCGCACTCGCCCCCGGTGTGGTGATGGCCTACAACCGCAACACCTACACCAACACCTTGCTGCGCAAGGCCGGCGTCGAGGTCATCACCATCCCCAGCGGTGAACTCGGCCGCGGGCGCGGTGGCAGCCATTGCATGTCGTGCCCGATCGAGCGCGACTCAACATGAACAGGTGGCGGGCCGAGCGCCGGGCCGCTCCCAAGCCGGCCCGCGTCCCAAGGGCCACGAAGGGGCCCCTCGGGGCCCATGGGGACCGGCCGGTGTATCCACCGGACGAGGGGCACACATCATGAGCTTCAACCTGCGCAATCGGAGCCTGCTCGACCTGAAGGACTTCGCGCCGCGCGACATCCGCTTCCTGATCGACCTGGCGGCCGAACTCAAGCGCTCCAAGTACGCCGGCAACGAGCACCCGCGGCTGAAGGGCAAGAACATCGCGCTGATCTTCGAGAAGGCCTCGACCCGCACCCGCTGCGCCTTCGAGGTGGCGGTGCACGACCAGGGCGGCCACGTGACGTACATCGACTCGGCCGGCTCGCAACTGGGCCACAAAGAGTCGCTGAAGGACACGGCGCGTGTGCTCGGGCGGCTGTACGACGGCATCGAGTACCGCGGCTTCCATCAAAGCGTGGTCGAGGAGCTGGCGCGCTTCTCGCACGTGCCGGTCTGGAATGGCCTCACCGACGAGGCGCACCCGACGCAAATCCTGGCCGACCTGTTGACGATGGAAGAGTTCGGCGAGAAGCCGCTGCACGAGTTGTCGTTTTGTTACCTGGGCGATGCGCGTTTCAACATGGGTTGCTCGCTGCTGGTGGGCGGCACGCAAATGGGCATGGACGTGCGCATCGCCGCACCCGCCGGCCTGCAACCACCGGCCGAACTGCAGGCGGCGATGCGCGAGCTGGCGGCGACCACCGGCGCGCGCATCACGATCGAGGCCGATCCGCTCAAGGCCGTGGCCGGCGCCGACTTCCTGTACACCGATGTGTGGGTGTCGATGGGCGAGCCCGACGCGGTGTGGACGCAGCGCATCGAACAGCTGATGCCGTACCAGGTGACCAGCGCGCTGATGCGCGCCACCGGCAAACCGCGCACACGTTTCATGCACTGCCTGCCGGCGTTCCACAACCTCGAAACCGAGGTCGGCCGCCAGGTGCATGAAAAATACGGCTTGAGCGAGATCGAGGTCACCGACGCGGTGTTCGAGTCCGAGGCGTCGATCGTTTTCACGCAGGCCGAGAACCGCATGCACACCATCAAGGCGGTGCTGGTGGCAACACTCGCATGACACTCGCATGAAACTCGTCGTGGCCCTGGGCGGCAACGCGCTGCTGCGGCGCGGCCAGGCGCTCAGCGCCGACAACCAGCTCGAGAACATCCGCCGCGCCGCGACCCAGCTGGCGCGTGTGGCGGCCGCGCACGAGCTGGTGCTGACCCACGGCAACGGGCCGCAGGTGGGCTTGCTGGCGCTGCAGTCGGCCGCCTGCACCGCGGTCGAGACCTTTCCGCTCGATGTGCTGGGCGCGCAGACCGACGGCATGATCGGCTACCTGCTCGAGCAGGAACTGGCCAACCTGCTGCCCGCATCGCGCACGGTCACCACGCTGCTGACGCGGGTGGAGGTCGACGCCCACGACCCCGCCTTCGAGCACCCCACCAAGCCGATCGGCCCGGTCTACACGCAGGACGAAGCGAGTCGTGTGGCGGCCGACAAACACTGGACGATGGCGCCCGACGGCACCGGCATGCGGCGTGTGGTGGCGTCGCCGCAGCCGCTGCGGGTGCTCGGTGTCGACCCGATCCGCTGGCTGCTCGCGCACGGCGCGCTGGTGATCGCGGCCGGCGGCGGTGGCATCCCGGTGGCGCGTGGAGCCGACGTGAAAACCCTGCACGGTGTCGAAGCCGTGATCGACAAGGACTTGTGCAGCGGCCTGCTGGCGCGCGAGCTGCGGGCCGATGTGCTGGTCATCGCCACCGACGTGGCGGCGGTGTACGTCGACTGGGGCCAGCCGGGCCAGCGCGCGCTCGGCCAGGTGACGCCGCAGGCGCTGGCGCGGTTCGAGTTCCCCGCAGGGTCGATGGGCCCGAAGGTCGATGCCGCCTGCCGCTTCGTGCTGGCCACCGGAAAGCGGGCGGTGATCGGCTCGCTCGACCAGATCGAGGCGATGCTGGCCGGCCAGGCCGGCACCCAGGTGGGCCCGGAACCTGCACCCGGCGCCGCCGCGCGCTGAGCGCGCCACGGTGGTTGAAGACCGGCAACTGGAAGATCGGCAGCCGGCGGGCTTTTGCGCGCGGCTCAACGCGGGTCGTGCGACCGTGTGCTGCCGAAGATGTGCCAGACCGCGATGAACATCGCCGCAATCGCCGGGCCGATCACAAAGCCGTTGATGCCGAACACTGCCATGCCGCCGAGCGTGGTGATCATCACCAGGTAGTCGGGCATGCGCGTGTCCTTGCCCACCAGCACCGGGCGCAGCACGTTGTCGACCAGGCCGATCACCAGCACGCCATACGCGATCAGCGCAATGCCCTGCCACAGCGCGCCGGTCATCAGGAAGTAGGCCGCCACCGGCAGCCACACGAGCGCGGCGCCGACCGCCGGCAGCAGCGACAGGAAGGCCATCAGCACGGCCCACAGCAAGGCCGCGTTGACATCGAGGAACCAGAACGCCAACCCGCCCAGCAGGCCCTGCACGGCCGCCACCACCAGGTTGCCCTTGACCGTGGCGCGGATCACGGTGGCGAATTTGTCGAGCAGCTCCAGCTTGTGCGCCGGCGCCAGCGGGATGGCGCGGCGCACGGCCCGGGCCACAGCCTCGCCGTCGCGGATCAGGAAGAACGCGAGGTACAGCGTGATGAACAACGCGGTCACGAACTCGATGGTGTTCTGCCCGATGTTGAGCGCCCGGGTGGCGATGAACTGGCTGCCCTGCGCCAGTGCGCCGGCAAGCCGGCGCTGCACGGTGTCGAAGTTGGCCAGGCCGAAGCGGTCGAGCAGCGCCACCACACCGTCGGGCAAGGCGTCGAACACCGCCTTGAAATACAGCGCCGGCATCCATTCGCCCGACTGGAGCCGGGCATAGACGGCCCCCGCTTCGCGGGCCAGTGACGCGGTGATCAGCGCCAGCGGAATGATGACGATGACCACCACGACCGCCAGCGTCAGCAGCGCCGCCGCGTTGCGCCGGTGTTTCAGGTGTGGCAACAAGCGGCGGTGCAGCGGCGCGAACAGCAAGGCGATGATCGAGCCCCACAGGATGGTCTCGTAGAACGGCAGCAGCACCCACCCGAATGCCAGCGTGACGACGATCAGCAACCACAGCAAGGCCTTGTGCTCCGAGGCGGAGTGGGCGTTCGGGTCGGTCGGGTTCATTGTTGTTTCCGTGCGGCGTGCCGGTGGCGGCGCGGGCATCGTATGCCAGGGCCTGGCTTGCGCTGCCGCAAGCGGGCGCGGCATTCTGTGGCGATGATGCCCAGCCGCCCCCATTCCAGCCATGCCCGCACCCGCCATCGCCGCAGACCCGTCGGTTCACGACATTGCCGCCGTCGCACTGGCCGTCGGGGCCGACCTCGAGCGCGGGCTCACGCCGCGCGAGGCGGCACGCCGGCTGGTCGAGAACGGCCGCAATCAACTCCGCGCACCGGCCCGCGTGCCCACCTGGCGGCGTGTGCTGGCGCACTTCCAGGACCCGCTGATCTACCTGTTGCTGGCGGCGATCGTGATTGCGCTGCTCGCCTGGGCGATCGAGGGTCGGGTGGGCTGGCCGGTGGACGCGATCGTCATCGCCACGATCGTCGTCCTCAATGGCGTTCTCGGTTTCGCGCAGGAGGCCAAGGCGCAGGACGCGGTGGCCGCGCTGGCCCGCATGACGGCGGCAAGCTCCGCCGTGCTGCGCGACGCAACCCTGCTGCGTGTGCCCAGCGAAGAGCTGGTGCGCGGCGACCTGCTGGTGCTCGCCGAAGGCGACGCCGTCGGCGCCGACGCCCGCCTGGTTCAGGCCGCGTCGCTGCGGCTGCTCGAAGCCTCGCTGACCGGCGAGAGCCAGGCCGTGCTCAAGGATGCCGCCACGCTCGGCGCGCCGGTGGCGTTGGGCGACCGGCTCTGCATGGTGTTCAACGGCACGGCGGTGGCCCAAGGCAGCGGCCGAGCGGTGGTCACGGCCACCGGCATGGACACCCAGGTCGGGCAGGTCGCCGCGCTGCTGGCGGCCACGCGCGAGCAGCCGACACCGCTGCAGAACGAAGTCGCGCGCATCGGGCGCGTGCTGGGCATCGCGGTCGTGGTCATCGCCGTCGTGGTGGTGGGGACGATCCTGGCGCTGTCCGAGCTGCGCAGCGTCGGCGACGTCGCCCGCCTCCTGCTGCTCGGCGTGGCGCTGGCCGTGGCGGCCGTGCCCGAGGGGTTGCCGGCGATCCTGTCGGTGGTGCTCGCCCTCGGTGTGCAGCGCATGGCCAGGCACAACGCCATTGTCAAGAAGCTGTCGTCGGTCGAGACGCTGGGCTGCGCATCGGTCATCTGCTCCGACAAGACCGGCACGCTGACCCGCTCGGAGATGACCATCGAGCGGGTGCTCACCGTCTCGGGCGGCACCCGCGTCACCGGCGTGGGATACGCGCCCGAGGGCCAGGTGGAGCACCAGGGCGCCAGGCTGGCGGCCGGGCCGTTGCACACCGAGCAGGTGGCGGTGCTCAGTGGCGGCAGCCTGGCCAGCACGGCGCAACTGCGCCAGGGTGAGGGCGGCGAGTGGGACATTCACGGCGACCCCACCGAAGCGGCGTTCCTGGTGGCCGAGCGCAAGCTCGGCGTTCACGAGCGGCGCGAGCGGCGCTTCGAGCGCATCGGCGACATTCCGTTCACGTCCGAGCGCAAGATGATGTCGACGATCGCGCTCGACCATGAACACGCCGACGAGCGCGTGCTCATCACCAAGGGCGCGCCGGACGTGCTGCTGGCGCGCTGCACCCGCGCCCGCGCCGGGGCCGGCGTGGTGCCGCTGGACGACGCGCTGCGGGCACGCATCCTGGCCGACGTCGACACGCTGTCCGACGCCGCGCTGCGCACCCTGGCGGTCGCCTACCGGCCGTTGCTCCCGGGCGAAGACCCGCGCGCCATGGAGCAGCTCGAACACGGGCTGGTCTACGTGGGCAGCGTGGGCATCATCGACCCGCCGCGGGCCGAGGCGGCGGTGGCCATCACCGAGGCTCACCGGGCCGGCATCCGCGTCGTCATGATCACCGGCGACCACCCGCGCACGGCGGCGCGGATTGCCACCGACCTGGGCATCGGCGCGGCCGGCGCCGCGGTGTTGACCGGCATCGAGCTGGACGCGCTGGACGATGCGGCGCTGGCCGAGGCGGCGCGCACCACCTGCGTCTACGCGCGCGTGGCGCCGGCGCACAAGCTGCGCATCGTCGCGGCGCTGCAGGCCGGCGGCAACGTCGTCGCGATGACCGGCGATGGCGTCAACGACGCCCCCGCGCTGAAGGCCGCCGACATCGGCGTGGCGATGGGCGTGACCGGCACCGAGGTCACCAAGGAAGCGGCCAAGATGATCCTGGCCGACGACAACTTCGCCACCATCGTCGAGGCGGTGCGCGAGGGGCGCGGCATCTTCGACAACATCCGCAAGTTCCTGCGCTACCCGCTGTCGTCCAACATGGGCGAGGTGCTGACGGTCTTTTTGGGGGTGTTGGGGGCCGGGGTGATCGGCTTGACGGGCGCCGAGCCGGCCGGTGCCGGCGCCGTGGTGCTGCCGCTGCTGGCCACGCAGATCTTGTGGATCAACCTGATCACCGATTCCGGGCCGGCGCTCGCCATGGGGGTCGACCCCAACGGCGACGACGTGATGGCGCGCCGGCCGCGGCGCCCGGGCGAGCGTGTGATCGACGCGCGCATGTGGGCCGGGGTGGTGCAGATCGGCGTGGTGATGGCGCTGGTCACGCTGCTGACCATCGACTGGCATCTGCCGGGTGGGCTGATCGAGGGCACGCACGACCTGGCCACGGCGCGCACGGCGGGGTTCACGGTGCTTGTTTTCGCCCAGTTGTTCAACTGCTTCAACGCGCGCTCGGACCGTGCGAGTGCATTCGTGCGCCCGTTCACCAACCTGTGGCTGTGGGGCGCCATTGCGCTGTCGGCGCTGCTTCAGGTGGCGGTGGTGCACTTGGGCATCCTCAACCTGGCCTTCGGCACCGTGCCGCTGGCCCCCGATCAATGGTTGCTGTGCATCGCGATGGCCAGCGTGGTGCTGTGGTTCAGCGAGTTGCGAAAGCTGCTGGAGCGTGCGTGGCGCGGCCGGCTCGGCGCCACACCCGGCTGACCCTGGCTCAGCGATCGATCGACTTGCTCAGCACCTGGGCGCAGAACGCCAGCAAGGACACCGCGGCCACCGCAGCGCAGCCCAGGAGGTAGCGCAGGGTCGCCGGCATGGAAGAAACTCGCTGTGGTCCGGTGCGCAACTGGCTCATGCTGACTCCCCCGATGAATTCAACGCAGTGTGCGCGCCCGATTCGCCCCATTCAATCGGCCGACTTCTGATCGCGCTGTAGGAAACGGCTGACGGACTGCGGAGAAGCCGCTGCGCGGGTCGCCAGCGCGGTGCTGACCACCGACGTGCGGCCCGCCCCGCGCGGCTCCGTTGGATGGGTGGCGGATGGGTGGCGGATGGGTGGCGGTTTGCGTGCGGCAGCGCACAGACTTGCCGGCAAGCAGCGTGCATCGTGCGCATTCGACCCGCAACTCGATGCGCCACGAGACCATGGTCACCGCAGCGTCAACCCTTTCGATGGCGCCCTGATGCCCACGCACCACCCACCCGCGGGCGCGTCCGACCGTTTTGCCTTGGCCTTCACCAAGCTGCTGCGGCTGGCCGCCGACACCTTGTTTGCCAAGCGCTATGGCCACCGCGCCGTGGTGCTCGAGACCGTGGCCGCCGTTCCCGGCATGGTGGGGGCGATGCTCACGCACCTGAGCTGCCTGCGCCGCATGGAGGGCGACCAGGGCTGGATCCGCACGCTGATGGAAGAGGCCGAGAACGAACGCATGCACCTGATGACGTTCGTCGAGATCGCGCGGCCCACGCCGTTCGAGCGCTCGGTGATTCTGCTGGCGCAGTGGTTTTTCTTTGTCGGCTTTGCGCTGCTGTACCTGGTGTCGCGCCGCACGGCGCACCGGGTGGTCGGCTATTTCGAAGAAGAAGCGGTGACCAGCTGCACGCTGTACCTGAACGAGATCGACGCCGGCCGCGCCCCGAACGTGGCCGCCCCGGCGATCGCCAAACACTACTGGAAGCTGGCCGACAACGCGACCCTGCGTGACGTGGTGCTCGTGGTGCAGGCCGATGAGGCACACCACCGCGACGTCAACCACGGCCTGGCCAACACCTTGGCCGGCGCGCCGCCCGACCGCGCGCCGGCCGCACCCTACCCCGAGCATGCCAACGAGATTCGCTCGAACGCATGACATCCGACCACCCCCGCCCACCCCGCCCACCCCCGCTCAGCACCGGAGTCGACATGAAAATACTGATGGTTCTCACCTCTCACGGCCAACTCGGCAACACGGCGAAAAAGACCGGCTTCTGGCTGGAAGAGTTTGCCGCCCCGTATTACGTGTTCAAGGATGCCGGCGCCGAAGTCACGCTGGCGTCGCCGATGGGCGGCAGGCCGCCGCTGGACCCGAAGAGCGACACGCCGGACTCACAAACCGAGGCCACCCGCCGCTTCAAGCGCGACGCGGCGGCGCAATCGGCGCTGGCCGGCAGCGTCAAGCTGCGTGACGTGGCGGCGATCGATTTCAACGCGGTGTTCTACCCCGGCGGCCACGGCCCGCTGTGGGACCTGGCCGAAGACCCGGCGTCCATTGCGTTGATCCAGGCCATGCTCGCGGCCGGCAAGCCGGTGGCCACCGTGTGCCATGCGCCGGGGGTGCTGCGCCATGTCAAGCGGGCCGACGGCAAGCCCGTGGTGCAGGGCAAGGCGGTCACCGGCTTCACCAACAGCGAGGAAGAAGCGTCCGGGCTGACCAAGGTGGTTCCGTTCCTGGTCGAAGACATGCTGCGCAGCAACGGCGGCATCTATTCCAAGGTGGCCGACTGGCAGCCGCTGGTCGTGATCGACGGGCTGCTGATCACCGGGCAAAACCCGGCGTCTTCCGAGCGGGCGGCCAAGACCATGCTGAACATGATGCGATAAGGGCGGCGGCGAACTACGTGTTTCGCATCTGGTCGGCGGCAGCCAGCATGTCTTGTGCATCCAGCACCGCCAGCACCAGGTGCTCGTTGGCCTCGCGCAGCAGCAGGTTGCGGCGTTCTTGTTCCGCACAGGCCGGACCAGTCTTGCCTGGGCGCAGCGCTGGCCGTGGCGACACCGGCGGCGGCCCTTGCAGGATCGACGGCGGATTGCCGTGAAAAACGAAACCCCCGCGCTGCTGTTTCTTGGCCAGGTACATCGCCGCGTCGGCACGCTCGATCAGCGTCTGCGCATCGGCGCCGTCTTGCGGCGACACGCTGATGCCGATGCTGACGGTCAGGCGAATGTCGTGGCCGCCGATGCGACCGGCAGCGTCCAGTTTGGCCATCACCTTTTCGGCCACATGGGCGGCCACCGCTGCGTCCGACACTGCCGGCAGCAGGATCAGGAACTCGTCGCCGCCGTGGCGGCTGACCGTGTCTGTTTCGCGCACCGACGACACCAGGCATTGGGCGACAAATTTGAGCGCATCGTCACCGGCCGCATGGCCGAACGTGTCGTTGATCTGCTTGAAGTTGTTGATGTCCAGGAACAGCAGCGCCACCTGTGATCCGGGGCGCCGGACGTTGGTGAGGACGTGCGAAAAGCGGTTCAGCAGCAAGGCCCGGTTGGGCAGCTCCGTCAAGGCGTCGTGGCCGGCCGAGTGCGACGCGTCGTCGAGCGCCTGTGTCGCCGTGTCGGCATCGGTCTGCGCGCTCAGCGCGGTGACCACCAGCCGCTCGTTGGCTTCGAGAAGCTGCGCGGCCTGGTTGTTGTCGAGCCGGCGCTCGGCCCGGATCACGTCTTGCAGCAGGCTGCCGAGCACGCCACGCATCGCCTCGATCCGCCCGGCCAGGCGGCGTTCGGTGTCGGTCGACCCAGCGTCGGGTGGGTCAGGGGTCGGGTTCATGGCATGGGTTCAAAGGCGCGAGTCAAGCATCCGCGGCATCGTTGTGCTCGGCACCCGCCACGGGCCTGCGCTTGCGCGTGGGGCGGCCTCCCAGCAGCCCTTCCTGGTCGGGCAGCATCTGGCCCAGCCGGATGCCGCTGGCGTCGATACTGAACTCGCGCAACTCGTCCGAATGGGCGCTGGCCCGCACCTTGACCACGGCCATCACGCGGCGCAGCCGGCTGTCGAGTTCGATGTAGCGTTGCACGATGATCGCGTCGGTCATGAAAGCGGTGCCGTAAGGGCTGAAGCGCAAATCAGTGTAGCGGTCTTCCAGCTCGGAGGTCATCAACACGGTGGTTCCGGTGTGGGCAAATGCGGCGACCATGCGCGACAGCGACTCTCGAAAGTCGTCCCTGAACGTCGGCGCCAGCGCCAGCTCGAAGCCCGACAGCGAATCGATCACGACCCGGGTGGCCTTGAGCCGGTGGATCTCGTTCATCAGCAGCAGCAGCACCTCGTCGATCGACAGGTCGGGCGCCTGGCCGTCGACCAGGGCGACGCGGCCACTTTGCACCAGCGCGGCAATCGCACCGCTGCGGGTTCGGTCGGGCCGCTGCTCGAAGGCCGCGATCACACCGGTCTCGCCGCGCCGCGCCCCCTCGGCCAGGAAGGCCGACGCCAGGATGCTCTTGCCCGACCCGGACGGCCCGGCCACCAGCAGCGAATAACCGCGCGGCAAGCCACCCCCGAGCATCTCGTCCAGGTGCGGCACGCCCATCGACAGGCGCGCACCGATCGCTGCCGGCGCCGCGCCGGTGGCGGGTGCGGGTGCGGGTGCGGGTGCGGGCGCGAGGAATGCCGGTGCGAACACGGTGATCCCGGCCGTGCTCATGCGGAAGGTGTGCAGCCCCGGCAGCGTCGCCTGCCCGCGCATCTTCTTGATTTCCATCTTGCGCACCACCGAGTTGCGCTGCACGCTCTGGCGCATCCAGACCAGCCCGTCGGCGATGGTGAAGACCGGGTTGGCATCGGTCTCGGCGAAGTACTCGCCGAGCAGGAAGGTCGTGGCCTGCCAGCTCGTCATCAACATGCCGAGCTGCTGCACGAACTGCTGCAGCGCGTTGTGCGGGCTGCCGTCGACTTCGCTGGCCAGCACGACCGAACGAAACGAATCGACGAACACCAGCGCCGGGCTGTGCTGCACCACCTCTACGACGATCCGCTTCAGCACCCGGTCGAGGTCGCCGGCCATCGCGTCCTCGGACAGGTTGACGAACCGGACCGAACGGTTGATCGCGTCGCCATCGAAGAAGTCGAACTGCTGCTGGTAGCGCAGCATCTTCAACGGCGGCTCGCCCAGCACCGTGAAGTACAGCGCCGAACGCTGCGGCGTGGCGAGCGAAAACATCATCTGGTGCGCCAGCGTGGTCTTGCCCGATCCGGGCTCGCCGGCGATCAGGTTGAACGAGAACTCGGGCAGCCCGCCGCCGAGCACGTCGTCCAGGCCCGGAACACCCGTCGCCAATCGGTTGATGGTCACTTTGCTCGTCATGATGAAATGCTCTCTGGCGCCAGGCCGCTCACATCGTTGCCCACACCGATCGAAGCAAGCGCTCGGTGAGGGAGGGTCCGATCAGGTCGGCCAACAGGGTGTTGAAGGTTTCCAGGAACAGCGCGCCGCCGGCAGCGGCGTCCGCGCCGCTCTGCGCCGAGAGGATGGATTTCAGGGTCACGATGTCCAGGCCTGGGCCAGCGCGCTCGTGCACCGCTGCCACCCAGGAGTGCCCGCGACCGGTCAGATGAAGGCTGCGCTTGAACAGCGCGGCCACGCCGCGCGACCCGATGATGGGCGTCAGCGCGCTGTCGATCTCTCGACACGCGGCGGCGACGGCTTCCGCGATGTGCGCGGAATCGGCTCCAGTTTCCAGCCAGCGGGCCAGAAAGGCCGCGACTCGATCGCTCTCTTGACGTGGCATGGAGGGGGTTGGCCGCTCATGGGCAAAAGGAATTTGGTGAACGCTGGATCAGCGTAACCCTGCCGCGTGCTGACGTCTGTGCGGCAGCGCACACGCCGCCCAGTGGTGCGGCGCAGGCTAAATCAACGGCCGCTGCGGCGGGCGGCCGTCGCCGTACAGGTCGGCCAGCCGTGCGAGTGCCTTCACGTCGCGCATGTGCAGGCGGCCGTCGGCAATCCGATGCAGGCCACGCCGCTCCAGCTTGCGCAGCGTCTTGTTGGTGTGCACCAGCGACAAGCCCAGGCCGTCGGCCACGTGCTGCTGGGTCAATGGAAACGGCACGCCTGCGGCGCCGCCGTCGGCCTGCAGCGCGGCGGCGCGCTTGAACAACAGGATCAACAGCGTGGCGATGCGCTCTTCGGCGCTGCGCCGCCCGACCGACAGCAAGGTGTCGTCGACCATCGATTCTTCGTGGGCGGTCAGCCAGGTGATGTTGAAGCCCATCGTGGGCTGCTGCCGGTGCAGCTCCCACAGCGCGTCGCGCTGGAACACGCAGAACACCGCGTCGGTCAGCGTGTCCACACCGTGCGCGGCGGCGTCCCCCATGCGTTGCTGCACGCCGATGAAGTCGCCCGGGAGCAGGAAGCTCAGGATCTGCCGGCGGCCGTCGCGCAAGGTCTTGAAGCGGAACGCCCAGCCGTCGAGCAGCGTGAACAGCGGGGCGTCGGTCTGCCCCTCGTGGATCAGCGTCTCGCCCGCGCCGATGCGCAGTTCGCGCCGCTTCAGCGACTGCACCAGATCGAGTTCTTCCCCGGTCGGCTCGATGAACAAGGCGAGTGGGCGCAGCGGGCACGCGCGGCACGGCACGTCGGTCATGGCCGTGCGCTCCCGCGGCCAGGCGAGCGGCCGATGGCGCCGCATGTCATTTGACACATCGGCGCGGCGCCGCCGCGCCTACAGTCCCGCGCTGTGTTTTGACCTACAGCAACACGCAGCCATGAACGCATCTGCTTCGTCCCTCACGACAGTTCCCCGCTCACGCGAGTATGCCGCGTCACCGACCGGCCGCGCCCCACCACTGAATTCAATCACTCACGTCAACCCGGTCCGATTTTTCCAGCGAGGGTACTCAATGAACCGATCCGCCTCCGTTCGCATCTCCGAAGTTGTTTTTGAAGATTGGGATCTGCTGTTCAGCGCGGTCAAGGCCAAGTTCAGGCTCATCGTGGGTGAGCCGGTTGACGCCGCTCGCGAGGCGCCGCCGGACGACAGGTTCGCTCGCATGCAGGCCGGCGTGCTGGAGTGCGTGGCGGCACTGGAGTTGATGCACACGACGATCAGGAACGAAATCATCCGGCGCCAGCGCCCGCTGCGCGCGCTCGATCAGGCCGGCACGCCATTGCGCGGGATGGCTGTGCTCTCCATCCATCTCGACGGCCTGGCGGAAATCGGTGACGCACATGGGCAGGACGCCGTGGACCAGGTGCTCAACATCGTCGCCGCGCGCTTGATGCGGCTGGTGCGAGCCGACGACACGGTGAGCTGCCTGCAGGCCCATGCGTTCGCCTGCCTGCTCCAGCACCTGCCCGGCAACGAGCGCCTGCGCTGGCTGGCCGACGAGGTGCTGGGTGCGGTGTCGGCGCCGGTCAAGATTGTCGGGGGCCTCAGCTTGAGCGTGCGGCCCAGCATCGGCATCGCGCGGTGGCGCGACGACGGGACCACCACGCAGACCCTGCTGGGCCAGGCCAGCGCCGCGATGCAGCGCGCCCGGCGGGAGCAAACCGGCTGCGCGTTGTTCGACGAGGCGGTTGATGCGCCGGCGGGCGAATCGCGCAGCGTTTAACGAACCCGACTTCGTGGGCGCGCTGCCTCCAATGCGGCAGCCAGGGAGGCGATGTCATAGGGTTTGCGCAGCACCACGGGGCCCGGGTCGTCGCGGCCCGGGTCGGTGATGCAGTCGTTGCCGGTGGCAAACACGATGCCGAGGTTCGGCTGGATCAGCCGCGCTTCGGCGGCGAACACGTCGCCTTGCACGCCAGGCAGGCCGATGTCGGCCACCAGAATATCGAAGCTGGTCGTGTGAAGCAGCGCCATGGCCTCTTCGGCGCTGCGTGATTCAACCACCGCGTTTCCGGTTTCACGAAGCAACTCGGCCGTGTCGGCCCGCACCTGGTCTTCGTCTTCGACGAGCAAGACATTCAACGTTTCCTGAATCGCTGTCACGTGAGAGCGCCCGTTCATCGCATTTTCTCCTTTGATGTTGCACACGCGGGTTTCGGTGATCCGTGTTCAGGGCCAACGGACGAGCCCCGACTGCAAATGCTATCGTGGCCTTTGCAAAACGTAAAGATTCGTTTCCGCCACAAGGGCGCTCCGGTATCGCAGGCCGTTGGCGGCGCCGATTGCAGTCAAGTGCAGAGTGAAACGCTTCTTCATGGAAAGTCCAAGTCAGCCCATCGAGCCGATGTTGTTGAGCCCGGATAAAGCATCCACTGTGTCGCACCGGCGGAAGTGGATCTTGGCCGCCATCGCCGCGGTCATCGGCATGGGCCTGCGCGGGCTGCTGGACCGTTGGCTTGGCGACGCGGTGCCTTTTGTGTTTGCCGCCCCGGCAGTGGTCGCCATCGGCTGGTACGCCGGCCTGTTGCCGGCCCTGCTGACTGCGGCTTTGTCGGTCGCCTGGCTGCACTTGCCATGGCTTCGCCCGACACTGGGCCTGGAGGCCGGGTGGAAACCCAGCCTCTACTTCTTGCCTGGTGCGCTGTTGCTGGCATTTTTTGCCGCGCGTCTGGGCCGCATCTTGAATCAGGGCGCGGCATCAACGCAGGTCGAGCGGGGCGGGACACTCGCCTGGCTCAGGGCGGTCATGGCGATTGCCGTCGTCGTCCCGGCATTCTTCTTTTCGGTTGCGGCCTGGACGCTCTACGAGCAAGCGGTGGCGGAGGGCAGGGGGCGCGTGGACCATGCCGCCCGCATCGGCGAAGAACATGCGCTCAAGGTGTTCGAGACCCAGGTGGCGCTGCTCAACCGATTGCAGGACTCGCTTGGCCATGATTCCGACGAGGGCATGCTGGCCCGCGAAGCCCAACTCCACCCGATGCTCAAGCGCATGGCTGCCGACCTGCCGCAGCTCCAGGGCATTTTTGTCATTGATTCGATCGGCCGGCTGGCGGCCACGAATCGGGTGTTTCCCGCGCCGCGCTCCATCGGCTTTTCGGATCGCGAGTTCTTCCGCCACCACCAGGCGGGTGGTGCCCAGCCGTTCGTCAGCACACTGCTTACCAGCCGAACCACGGGCGAGCCCTTCTTCGACGTGAGCCTGCGTCGAACCCGGCTGGATGGAAGCTTCGGCGGGACCTTGTCGGCGAGCATCAGGCCCGGCTACTTCGCCGGCTTCTATGGCGAGATTGCCAACGGCGCCGTCGATCTGAGCGTCACGCTCAGTCGGTCCGATGGAGCCCTGCTGGCCCGTTGGCCGCCGGCACCCGGCCCGGGCGCCGGCAGCGCCGCTTCAGGCACGCCGGCCATGGCACTGAACTCATCGAGCGACGCGGATTCGATGCTTGCGCAGCTCGCGTTCACAAGCCGTCGCACGGTGGGTTCGTACCCGGTGCTGGTGACCGCCAGCATGGATTGGCCGGCGGTTCTTGCGCCCTGGTTCGTTCAAATCGTGCTGATGCTCGCGTTGACCTTGCCGACCGCGGCGGGGTTGATGTACATCGCCTGGATTGCATTCCAGAAAACCCAGCGAGCGTTCCAGGTTGCCGAGGACCTGAGAGAAGAATCCGTGAAGCTGCGAAGGGTCGAAGAGTCGTTGCGGCAAGCGCAGAAGCTGGAGGCGGTGGGGCGGCTCACCGGGGGCGTGGCGCACGACTTCAACAACCTGTTGATGGTCATCGGCACCAACCTGTTCCTTCACAAACGCCAGCTGGGAGCGGCGTCGGACGATCGGCGGCTCTCGGCGATCGAGCGAGCGGTGGGCGCGGGTGCCAAGCTCACGCGCCAGCTGCTGTCGTTCTCGCGCCGCCAGCCGTTGCAAACCGAACGGGTCTGGCTGCAGCAGCTAATTCCCGGCATCGTTGATCTGGTCAAGCCCATCGTCGGGGCCGCCATTGCGCTCAGCCTGGATGTGGACCCCGCCACTCCGCCGGTCGAGGTCGACACCGCGGAACTCGAACTGGCGATCCTCAATCTCGCGATCAACGCCAAGGATGCGATGCCGGGCGGAGGACGCCTGCACCTTCGGGTCGCCCGCGCTGACCACGCAATGGGCTCGGCGCCGCCTGGCAACTTCGTGCTTGTCTCGCTGAGCGACAGTGGAAGCGGGATCGAGCCCGAGCTTCTCGAACGGGTGTTTGAACCCTTCTTCACCACCAAGCCTGCCGGCCAGGGCACCGGACTCGGGCTCAGCCAGGTGCATGGCTTTTGCGCGCGCGCCGGAGGCGCGGCCGTTGTGAACAGCCGCCCCGGTGAAGGCACCACGGTGCACCTGTACCTGCCAGCCAGCCACAAGAATGTTCAGGCTGAAAAGAATGTCTCGGCCAGCCCGGGCGTGCCCAGGCTCGATTTGCGGGTCTTGCTCGTGGAAGACAATGCCGAGCTTGCCGATGCAACCCGCGAGGTTCTGCGCTCGATGGGATGCACGGTGCATCGTGTGGGCGACGCCGACGAAGCGACCGCGCACCTGAAGTTGCATGCGGCTGACTTCGATGTGTTGTTGAGCGACATCGTCATGCCGGGCTCGATCAACGGGATCGAGCTTGCCTCCCGAGCCCGCGATTCGCATCCGGGCCTCGCGCTGGTGTTGATGAGCGGGTTCTCCGAGTTCACGGAGCTGGCCACCACGCTGAACCTCGACGTGCTGCCCAAGCCCTGTGCGCCCGAGGCCCTTGCGGCGGCGCTTCAAACGGCGGTTGGCCGTGCACGGCAGGTGGCGTCGAATGCGTGACGCGGTGGCAACCAGGCACTGTCACTTCGGCCGCGGCCTCGACAGCTTCGGTTGCACCGCCTGGAGCCGGCCGGCCCGCAGGTTGGCCACGGCCTGGGCCACGGCGCGCGCCACGTTGCAGGTTTCTTCCTGCACCTGCAGGTCCTTGTCGAGTGTGTCGTGGCTGGTGGCGTACGGTTCGTAGTAGCCGATGTAGCGGTCCAGCCGCGCCGCGGCGCCGGCATCAATGAAGCCCATCCAGTCGAGCCAGTCGGACAAGGCGCGGCGCGAGCCTTCGATGCCGGCCACGTCGCCGTGAATGACCAGCCCGTAGGCGCGGCCGGCCAGGTGTTGGGGGTAGTCCCAGCCCGCCATCTCGATCTCCTTGGCATTGCCTGCTTTTTTGCCCGATGTCGATGTGGGGTCGGGGTTGCCGCCGTCGGCGCAGACCAGCCGGTCGATCATCAGCTTCAGTGGGCTGGGGCTCTGGTACCAGTAGACGGGCGAGACGATGATCACGGCATGCGCGGCGGCCCAGCGTTCGTAGATCTCGGCCATCCAGTCGTTGGTCTGGTTCAGCGCATGGTTGGGGTAGCAACTGCACGGCCAGTGGCACAGCGGCATGGCCGTCGACGCGCAGCCCTTGCAGGGGTGGATATGGCGCCCGTAGTCGGAGGTGAGCAGGCTCAGGTCCAGCACATCGGCCTCGATCTTGAGCTCGCCTTGGCCCTGCTCCAACAGCTCGCGAGCCAGCCCGACCAGGCGGAATGTCTTGGACATCTCGCCGGGGCAGGTGCCATCGTTGCGCGCCGAACCGCACACCAGCAAGACCCGGGACGGGGTTGAAGGGTCGGCCCAGCGCGCCTGCGCTTCGTCGATGCGCCGCCTGGTCTGGACCCACTCGGTCGACAGGTCATAGGTGGGGTCGACATAACCCTCGCCCGCCTTTTGCGTGAACGGTGCCTTGCGGCCCTCGGTGTAGGCCTCCCAGGCGATTTGTTCCAGCCGCGCGATCGACGTGTCTTCGGCGCGGAACGCCGGGTCGGTGTAAGAGGCGCGAAACCGGGTGCCGAACTCGGCGCGGTCGAGCGGGGCCGGAGCCTGGCCGGTGCGAATGCGGATCATGGTCGGAGCCTCGTGCAGCGGAACGAATCGGAATTCAAAGTGACGCTAGCGGCCGGGCCGGGCAGCGTCTGTTCGATACCGCACGCGGGCGCACTGGGGCGTGGCGGCAGGCTTGTGCGATTTGTCCGACACCTCATCGAGCAGCAGGCCGATAGCGAGCGAGGCACGGCGCGCCTACTCTGGTCAGCACCATCCACTGCCACAAAGGATTTGCCATGCGAGTTCAGACCCTCTCTCGTGCCGCCACGGCGGCGGCCCTTGCCACCGTGCTGGGCCTGGCGGCGTGCGACCGCGCGAAGGACGACCGCACGGTCGGCCAGAAGATCGACTCGGGGATCGCCAAGGTCGAGCAAAAGACCGAGCAGGCCGCGACTTCGGCCAAGAAGGAGATGGCCGAGGCCCGCGTGGGTGCGGGCAAGGCCGCCGACGCCGCCGGCGACAAGGTCAAGGACGCCGCCATAACCACCAGCATCAATGCGGAACTGACCAAGGACGCGTCGCTCAGCGCGCTGAAGATCGACGTCGACACCAGCCAGGGCCGGGTCGCGTTGCGGGGCACCGCACCGGATGCCGCCTCGCGCGACCGGGCCACCGTGTTGGCGCAGCGCGTGGACGGTGTGGTCAGCGTCGAGAACCAGTTGCAGGTCAAGGCCAACTGAATTGCGCCCGCGCGCAGTGCGCTGTGCGCTGGGTGCCCCAGCGCACAGACGCGCGCATCGGCATTGGCTGATATTTCCTGAATCCGGCACCCCCGTTCGCGGGTCGTGCCGGTCGCACCTCAATCCATGGATTTTTTGAGCCGCAGCGGCCGCGCGGCAACGGAGATGTCATGCAAGCTGCCTTGCGTTCCGGTTTTCATCCATCCACCGCCGGAACAGGCAGCAGCCTGGTTGACCACGGGCCCGCACATTGCGCGGACGGCGAATTTTTGGCCATGCTCGCGGCCTACCGGCGCCACGGCGGGCTGGCGCACGCCGAGGAGCTTCTTGCGTTGCTGCGCGGCGATGGCGGAGACGGCCTGTCGACACTGGCGCGCTGGATCGCCCAACGCAGCGTGATCAGTTTCGAGTGGCAAGCGCAGACCTGGCTGCCGCTGTTCCAGTTCACGCGGCCGCGGATGCGGCCCTGTGCGGCGGTGGCGTTGGTGCTTGCCGAGCTGGCGCCGGTCTACGAGCCATGGGAGCTGACCCATTGGTTCGCGCGCGACAACACCTGGCTCAACGGCCGCTTGCCGGTGGATTCACTGGCACACACACCGGGGGCTGTGCTGCAAGCCGCGCGCGCTGACCGGTTCATCCACAAAGGATAGGGCGCTCGGCAGCGCGGTGCTTGCCACGCCATCGAACGCCCGGTCGTTCACAGCACGGCCCGCGCAATGCGGGCCGTGGGCTGACCCGGCTACTTGGCCGTGGTCGTCTCGGGCCTGGCGCCACCCTTCGGAAACGTGGTGGTGACGTTGCCTTCGCCGGTGGGAATTTCGCCCGCGGCACGAGCGCGTCTTGCCTCGGCCCTGACCTCGGCGCGGGTCTTGGTGGTTCGTTTGGCGACCTTCGATCCGCCACGCGGCCGGTCGTTCGTCACGTTGGCTTCGCCACGCGGGACTTCGCCGGCGGCATTCGCGCGTTGGGCTTCGGCCTTCACGTCGGCGCGCGATACATCGTTCTTCATTTCCTTCGGGATGCCCGACAGCGCGGCGCCACCCTTGGGGCGGTCCTTGGTCGTGCCGGCCTCGCCTTGCGGAATGTCGCCGGCGCGCTTGGCGGCCTGGGTATTGGCCTTCACGTCCGCGCGGGTGTTGGGCGGCGTTTGATCCTTAGTGGCCGCGGCCGCGGGGGTCATCGGCGCGGCCGTCGTCGTCTGCGCCCAGGCGCCGGTGGCGCCCAGCCCCGCAAGCAGCAGAGCGCCGCAGAGCCGCTTGAGTTGGGTCTTGACTGGTTTCATTTGAGTTCCTTGTTGGGTGGGGGTGCGGCAGTGTGGTGCGCCGTCCGCGCGGGGTGAACAAGACAGCGGCGCTCATCGACGTAGCTGTTGTCCTACGCCCGGCGCGCGGCGGGCTCGCACGGCCAACGGCGCGGGACTTTTTCCTACAGCCCCTCGCTGCCGGCTCCGACACCGCGGGCGGCGGCGCCACCCCATCATTTGCCGATTCGATTGAATGGAGTTGACATGGCCATTGCCCACATGGGACCGGCGAGCGATTCGGCGCGAGATTCGGCCCGAGATTCGGCCCGAGATTCTGCGCGAGTTCGACCCTTGCCGGCGGTACAGGCCGAACCATCGAAGGCGAGTGCGGTCTCGTGGGGCGCCATCGTGGCCGGTGCGGCGGCGGCAGCGGCACTGTCGCTCATTCTGTTGATCCTCGGAACCGGCCTCGGCCTGTCGGCCGTGTCACCGTGGGCGAGCGTCGGCGTCGGTGCGGTGAGCTTCGGCGTGTCGACCATTCTGTGGATCACGTTCACACAACTGCTGGCCTCCGGCATGGGCGGCTATCTGGCCGGCCGGCTGCGCACCCGCTGGGCCGACACCGCCGCCGACGAGGTGTACTTCCGCGACACGGCACACGGCTTCCTGGCCTGGGCCGTGGCGTCGCTGGCCACCGCCGCGCTGTTGACCTCGGTGATCGGCGCCATCGTCGGCGGTGGCGTTCAGGCTGGTGCGGCGCTGGCCGGCGGCGGCTCCGCCACGGCCGCCGTCGCGACGGCAGGCGGTGCCGCGGCGGCAGGGCATGGCGCGGTCAGGCCCGCGGGTGACAGCACGGGCATGGGCTACTTCGTCGATGCCTTGTTCCGCGGCGATTCGACTGCAGCCAATGCGGGCGCGGCCAATGCGGGCGCGCCGCTGGCATCGACCTCGGCCGCGGGAGCAGCGGCAGTTCCAGGCGAGGTGGCGCGCATCTTCACCAGCGCGCTGGCGGCGGGCTCGCTGCCGCCGGACGACGCGCGGCATGTCGCCAGCCTGGTATCGCAGCGCACCGGGCTGAGCCCGCAGGAGGCGGACAAGCGCGTGGCCGACACCTTCACCCGCATGCAAACCCAGTTGCGCGACGCGCAAGCCAGCGCCAAGGAGGCCGCCGACAAGGCTCGCAAGGCGTCGGCTTTCGGCGCGTTGTGGCTGTTCATTTCGTTGCTGAGCGGCGCCTTCGTCGCCAGCCTGGCGGCCACCTGCGGCGGGCGCCGTCGCGACGCCTGATTCGCGGTCTCGCCCCCACCTCTTGGAGCCCACCATGCGTTCGCTGCTGCTGCTGTTTCTCGGCATTCCGATCCCGATCATCATCTTGATCGCGCTGTTCACTTGAGATGAGCCGGCGCCGCACGCCTGCTGGCCCAAGGCCATGTCCATGAACACCGCGTCGGCCGGCAGGCCCGGATGAACGCCCTGAACACCCCGCCGGCCCGCACGGGGAGGCAGCGGCGTTGGCCGTTCGTGGTGCTGGCGGTGCTGCTGGTCTTGGCCGCCGCGGTTGCGGTGTGCGAATCGCTGGGCTGGCCGTTCCTGGCCACGCCTTTGCAACGTGTGCTGGCCGAGCGGCTGGACCGCAGGGTGAACTTGTCTGCCGGCGGCGATGACGCCTTGCGCATCAAGCTGCTCGGTGGTGTGCGGCTGCAGGCCGGCTTGCTCGAAATCGGCGCGCCGCCATGGAGCCAGGCGCCGCACCTGCTGCGGGCGCGCGATGTGATCGTCGACCTGCGCTACGCCGACCTGTGGCGGGCGCGCCAGGGGCAGCCGCTGAGGGTGCGGCGTTTGAAGGCCGCGGCGGTCGATGCAACGCTGGAACGGCCCGCCACCGGCCGCGCGTCGTGGCAATTCGGTCCGGCCGCGGAGCCGTCCGCGCCGCCGCCGCCGGTGCCGTCGTTCGGCAGTTTTCAGGTGGCCGACGGGGTGCTGCGCTACCGCGACGTGCCGCTGGCCATCGACATCGAGGCGCGCCTGTCGCTGATCAACCCTGACGCGGCCGCTGCGGCCCGAGCGCAAGCGCCGGCCAGCGCGCCATCATCGAACGGCGAGGGCGGCAGCCGCTTGCAACTCAGCGCGGCGGGCACCTACCGCAAGCTGCCGGCCACGCTGACGCTGCAAGCGTGGGGCGTGCTGCCGTGGGTCGAGGACGACGCTCAGGCGGCGCCGGTGCCGATCACCTTGAACGCCACGATCGGCCGCGCCTCGATGGCCTTCCAGGGCCGTGCGGTGGATGTGCTGAACTTGACGGGCCTGGCCGGCCGCTTCAGCCTGAAAGGCCCGTCGCTGGCCGCCGTGGGCGACCCGCTGGGCGTGACGCTGCCGACCACCGCCGCGTTCGAAATGAACGGGGCCGTCGTCAAGAAAGGCGAGCGTTGGAACGTGGTGGTCGACGCGGCGACGATTGGTGCGAGCCGGCTGGCCGGCGCGTTTGTCTACGAGGCGGGCCGGGCGGTGCCGCTGTTGTCGGGCCGGCTCGACGGCAGCCGGCTGATGCTGGTCGATCTGGGCCCGGTGCTGGGCACCACGGTGGTGGTTCCCGCCGCGCTGGCGGCGTCCGCTCCGGCGCCGCTGGTGAACAAGGCTAAAGGCAAGGGCAAGGTGCTGCCCGATCGGCCGTTCGACCTGGCCGCATTGCGCGTGATGGACGCCAATGTGCTGATCGACATTCGCGATGTCGATCTGAACACCCGGCTGCTGGAGCCGCTGCGCCCGCTGCGCGGCCAGTTGCAGCTGAGGGACGGTGTGTTGCTGCTGCGCGACCTGGATGCCCGAACCGCGCAGGGCCGCTTGCTCGGCGATGTGGTGCTGGACGGGCGCGGGCCGCAGGCGCTGTGGACCGCCGATGTGCGCTGGGACGGCGTGCGCATGGAGCGCTGGATCCGGCTCGCGCGCACCGAGGGTTCGCCGCCTTATGTGACCGGCCGGCTGGAGGGAAGTGCGCAACTGCGGGGGCAGGGCCGTTCGACCGCCGAAATCCTGGCCAGCTTGAAGGGCAACTTGCGGACCCAGTTGCGCGACGGGTCGGTGTCGCACCTGATCGTCGAAGCCGCCGGGCTGGACCTGGCGGAAAGCCTGGCCGTGCTGTTCCAGGGCGACGATGCGCTGCCGGTGCAATGCGGCCTGGCCGACCTGGTGGCCGACGGCGGTGTGTTCCGCCCGCGCGTGATGGTGCTGGACACCACGGATTCGGCGGTCTGGATCACCGGTTCACTGTCGCTGGCCACCGAATCAATGGACCTGCGGGCGGTGGTCGTGCCCAAGGACTTCAGCCCGCTGACGCTGCGCACGCCCTTGCGGGTGCGTGGGGCCTTCGCCAGGCCGGAGGTGTCGGTGGAAAAAGCGCCGCTCGGGCGCAAGCTGGCCACGACCGTTCTGCTGGCCTTGATCAACCCGCTGGCGGCCTTGATTCCGCTGGTGGACCTGGGGAGCGCGGACGATGCCGGCTCGGCCGCCGCATGCAACAGCCTGAAAGGGCGCATCAACGGTGCCAGGCCGAAGCTGGACGTCGCTGCCCGGCCTGTGGCGAGGCCGCCACGATGAAGGCGCCGGCCCTGCGCATCGGCCGGCCGTTCGCGCGCTGTGTTCGCCAGCGCACAGAACGCAGCCTGGCGCATGCCTACCTTGTTCGAGTACCCGCTGCGCCGTTGGCGATCGCAGCGGCGTTTTTGCGCCGGCCCCAGGGGCTTGCGCGCCACGCCTGTTCTGCCCGTTCTGTCACCAAGGAGTTCTGATGAATCAATCCATCTTATTCGCGGCGTTGTTCGCCGCAGTCAGCCTGACGGCTTGCGACAAACCGACCGTGGTCAACGTGCCGCCCGCACCCGCCGGCGCTCCCGGGCCCGCCGGGGCAACCGGCGCCACCGGTGCCACCGGCAACACCGGCAACTCAGGCAATACCGGCAGCGCGGGCAGCACCGGCAGCACGGGCAGCACCGGTGCCACCGGCAAGTCCGGCGACGGCACCACGGTGATCGTGATGCCGCCGGCGGCCTCGGCGCCGGCCAACTGAATCACCACCATCACAACCGAGAGGAGAACACCATGAGTCTGGGAACTATTCTGTTGATCGTCTTGATCCTGATGCTGATCGGCGCCGTGCCCACCTGGGGGCACAGCAAGAGCTGGGGCTACGGGCCGGCGGGCGGCCTGGGGTTGGTGGTGATCGTCGTGCTGGTGTTGCTGCTGATGGGACGCCTGTGACAAATCGCGCCGGCGCCTTGCTGCTGGCCGCGGCGGCCCTGGCCCTCGCCGCGTGCGGTGAGGTGGCCACGCTGCCGGTCGCGGCCGGCACCGGGCCCCAACCCGCGCTGCCCGCGCCCCGGCCGACGCTGATTCCGACCGTGAACATCGCACCGGCCCAGGGCTGGGCGAACGGCGCGGCACCGGTGGCGGCGGCGGGCACGCGGGTGGCCGCGTTCGCCACCGGCCTGGACCACCCGCGCTGGCTGCACGTGCTGCCCAACGGCGACGTGCTGGTGGCCGAGACCAACGCGCCGCCCAAGCCGGACGGCGCCAAAGGCATCAAGGGCTGGGTGATGGGCCTGGTGATGAAGCGCGCCGGCGCGGCCGTGCCCAGCGCCAACCGCATCAGCTTGCTGCGCGACACCGACGGCGACGGTGTGGCCGACCTGCGCTCGGTGTTGCTGGAGGGGCTGAACTCGCCGTTCGGCATGGCGCTGGTGGGTGATGGGCTGTATGTCGCCAACTCCGACGCGGTGCTGCGCTTTCCTTACGCCGCCGGCGACACGCGCATCACGGCACCGAGCGTGAAGGTGGTCGATTTGCCGGCCGGTGCGATCAACCACCACTGGACCAAGAACCTCATCGCCAGCCCGGACGGCGCCAAGCTGTACGTGACGGTGGGCTCCAACAGCAACGTGGGCGAACGCGGCATCGAGGCCGAAGACCAGCGCGCCGCCATCTGGGAGCTGGACACCCGAACCGGTGCGCACCGCCTCTTTGCGTCCGGCCTGCGCAACCCGAACGGCATGGCGTGGGAGCGGGCGAGCAGCAGCTTGTGGACGGTGGTGAACGAGCGCGACGAGATCGGCAGCGACTTGGTGCCCGACTACCTCACGTCGGTGCGCGACGGCGGCTTCTACGGCTGGCCCTACAGCTACTACGGACAGAATGTCGACGCGCGGGTCAAGCCGCCGCGGCCCGATCTGGTGGCCAAGGCCATCGCGCCCGACTACGCACTGGGGCCGCACACTGCGTCGCTCGGGCTCGCGTCTTCCGCCGGCACCACGCTGCCGGCAGCGTTTGCCAACGGCATGTTCATCGGCCAGCATGGCTCGTGGAATCGCCGCCCGCACAGCGGCTACAAGGTGATCTTCGTGCCGTTTGCGAGCGGCAGGCCATCGGGTGTGCCGGTCGACGTGCTGACCGGCTTTCTGAGCGCCGACGGCAACGCCTTCGGCCGCCCGGTGGGTGTGGCGCTCGACAAGCAGGGCGCGCTGCTGGTGGCCGACGACGTGGGCAACGTGGTCTGGCGCGTGAGTTCAGGGCGCTGAGCCATGGCACTGCCGCGCCGCAACCGCGCACAGCGGCGATTTTCATCGGCGCTGAAATCTGCACGCGAGTGGTCGCCTTGGCTGCGTTGGATGTTCTCCGGTCTGTTCGGATTGTTCGCTCTGACCGGACTGGTTTGCGTGGCCGGCTGCAGCAGCCTGCCCACGATCGTGCCCGACCTGGCCCGGCGCCCGGCCCAGCCGGTGCAACTGGAAGGCTCGCGCGGCCCGTTGTCGGCCGCGCAAAGCAAGGCGGTGCTGGAGCGGCTGAAGAGCCGCGGCCAGGACACCGGCATCTTCGAGCGCCACCTGGCCCTTGAAGAAGCGCTGGTCGGCAGCCCGCTGACCACCGGCAACCAGGTGACGCTGCTGCAAGACGGCCCCGCCACCTACCGGGCGATGCTGGCGGCGATCGAGGCCGCGCGCGACCACATCAACATGGAGACCTACATCCTCGAAGACGACGAAGTCGGCGAACGTTTTGCGCAGGCTTTGATGGCCAAACAGCGGCAAGGCGTGCAGGTCAACCTGATCCGCGACAGCGTTGGCACGCTGCGCACGCCGGCGGCGTTTTTCCAGCGCCTGGCCGACAGCGGCATCAAGCTGCTCGAATTCAACCCCGTCAACCCGCTGGCAGCGCGCAAGGGCTGGGAGCTGAACCAGCGCGACCACCGCAAGCTGCTGATCATCGACGGCCGCACCGCGTTCCTGGGCGGCATCAACATCAGCAGCGTTTATTCGGGTGGCTCGTTCAGCCAGGGTTCGCGCGCCCGTTCCAGGGGCGCAGCCGATGGCCCGGCCTGGCGCGACACCGACCTGCAACTGCGCGGGCCGGTGGTGGCCGAGTTCCAGAAGCTGTTCATCGCCACCTGGGAAAAACAAAAGGGCGAAGCGCTGGCGCCGAAAAACTACTTTCCGCCCCCCGAGGTCGCCGGCAAGGAAGTGGTGCGCGCCATCGGCAGTTCGCCCGACGAGCCGTTCAGCCTGATCTACGCCACGCTGCTGTCGGCCATCGGCAGCGCCGAGACCAGCGTATTTCTGACCAACGCCTATTTCGTTCCCGACCCGCAATTGCTCGCCACGCTCGAAGCGGCCGCCGCGCGCGGTGTCGACGTGAAATTGATCCTGCCCAGCCAGACCGACTCGTGGCTGGTGTTCCACGCCGGGCGCGCCTACTACGACCGGCTGCTGCGCGCGGGCGTGAAGATCCACGAGCGGCGCGGCGTGATCCTGCATTCCAAGACCACGCTGATCGACGGGGTGTGGGCGACGGTCGGCTCGACCAACCTCGACTGGCGCAGCTTTCTGCACAACGAGGAATTGAACGCGGTGGTGCTCGGTGCCGAGTTCGGTGCCCAGGTGCAGGCGATGTTCGACAAGGACTTGGCGGCGTCGCAGGTGATCACGCTGGAGGCGTGGCGACGCCGCTCGATCGACCTGCGCGTGAAAGAGCTGTTCGGCCGGGCCTGGGAGTATTGGCTCTGAGCCGTGAGGTCAGCGTAGGCCGCTGCCTACCAACGCAGGGGCTGCCGGACTAGGCAAAAATCCGCATCACTCCGATGGTTCGCGCGAGGCGCGGGGCCGACAGTGGCCAGCAGGCGCCCGGCTCGGGTGCCGCTTCAAATTCGTCAACCGCAAGGGGTTTTTCATGAACGCACGCAGCTTTGTCCTTGTTCTTTCCGTGTCAGCGCTGGCGGTGATCAGCGCCTGTTCGGCCAGCTCGCCGCGCAACGACTCGGCGGTGGCGCCGGCGCCGGCACCGGCCTACAACAACGCGACGCAGTTCGGTTATGTCAGCGGCATCGATGTGGTGCCGGTCGCTTCGCGCACCAGTGGCGGCGGCGCGGTGCTGGGCGCCGTGCTGGGCGCGGTGATCGGCAATCAGATCGGCAGTGGCCAGGGCAAGGCCGTGGCCACCGGCGCCGGCGTGGTGGGCGGCGCGGTGATCGGCAACCAGATCGAGAAGCGCAACAAGAGCGAGAGCGACATCTACCGCGTCAGCGTGCGCCTGGACAACGGCAGCACCGGGCAGTTCGACTACCAGCGCATCGATGACCTGCGGGTCGGCGACCGCGTCAGGGTCGAAGCCGGCCAGCTGCACCGGGTCTGACCGTTCCGGGGCGCGTGATCGATGACCAGGTACGCCGCCGCCTACGCGGCCACCGCCATCGTGATGATCGCGCTCGACCTGCTGTGGCTGGGCGTGATCGCCAAGCCGCTGTACCAGCAGGGCATCGGCCACCTGATGGCCGCGCGGCCGAACATCGGCGTCGCCGTGTTGTTTTATGCCGTGTTCGCGCTCGGCATCATGGTGTTCGCGGTGGCGCCTTACGGGCCGCTGTCGGCATGGACCCAGGCGGCGCTGGCGGGCGCGATGTTCGGATTTTTCGCCTACGCCACCTACGACCTGACCAACCTGGCCACCCTGATGAACTGGCCGGTGGGTTTGTCGATTCTCGACATGGCCTGGGGCAGCCTGGTCAGCGGCGTGTCCGCGGTGGCGGGGAAGTTGGTGCTGGACCGCCTGGCATAAGCGCTGCTCCATCCCCTTACCATCCAAATACCATCCCTATAACATCCACATGGATGGTGTTAGGATGGCGCCATGAACCAGAAAGCCTCCGCTGCCGACGTTGCCGCCATTGCCGTCAAGCCCCGGCTTGCCGAGTCCGAGAAGATCACCATCAACCTCGGTTTCATTGATCTCGGGCACATCGACCTGCTGGTGGCCGAAGGTTTCTACGGCAACCGAACCGACTTCATCCGCACCGCCATTCGCAACCAGCTGAGCACCCATTCAGACGCGCTCAAGCAGGTGGTGGCGCGCAAGATGCTCGTGCTGGGATTGCAGCATTTCAGCGCCGACGATCTGCGCGCCGTGAAGGCCACCAAAGAGCGGCTGCAGATCCGGGTGCTCGGCCTGGCCAGCATCGCCGACGACGTGACACCCGAGCTGGCGCTCGCCACGATTGCCTCGATCGACGTGCTGGGCGCGCTGCACGCCAGCCCGGCCGTGAAGGCCGCGCTGGCCAGTCGATTGAAATGACCTTGACGACCTCCTGCCCACCATCACAGAAAGCATTCATGAACGACTCTTCCCAGGCATTGATGACCGAAGCCACCCGGCTCACGCGGGGCGGCCGCTTGACCGAAGCGACCGAGTTGATCCAGCGCGCGCTGGGCGGTGCGGCAGGCGCCAGCCCCGCGCCGCTGCACCGGGCAGCGCCCGCCGGCGCGCCGGTGATCCGGCTGCCGGGCCCGATGGCGGCGCCGGTCTTGGCGCGCTCGCCAGCGGTGGGTGGCCCGCCCGCGGCCGCGGCGGACAGCGACGACTTCCGCAGCGGCAGCCACACCCAGGCCGGGCTGACCCGCAGCTACAAACTCTACGTGCCGCCGGGCCATCAGGGCCGGCCGCTGGCGCTGGTGGTGATGTTGCACGGCTGCACCCAGGATCCGGACGACTTTGCCGCCGGCACCCACATGAACGAGCGCGCGCGCGAACAGGGCTTCTTCGTGTTGTACCCGGCGCAGGCCCGCGACGCCAATCCGTCGCGCTGCTGGAACTGGTTCAAGCACAACCACCAGCAGCGCGGCAGCGGCGAGCCGGCGCTGATTGCCGGCATGACCCAGGCGGTGATCAAGGCGCACGCCATCGACCCGGAACGTGTCTACATTGCCGGCCTGTCCGCCGGCGGTGCGATGGCCGCCATCGTCGCCGAGGCCTACCCGGACGTGTTCAGCGCCGTCGGTGTCCACTCGGGCTTGCCGCGTGGCGCGGCGAGCGACGTCGGTGGCGCGCTGTCGGTCATGAAGAGCGGCGTGGCCGGCCCGGGGCGCGGCGGCTCGAAAGCGGCTGAGCCCGTGCGCCGGCACGTGCCCACCATCGTGTTCCATGGCGACCAGGACCAGACCGTTCACCCGCGCAACGGCGAGAGTGTGATCAGCGCGGCCGTGGCCGGCGCCGACGCGGGTGCGCCACCGATGCGCGTGGAGCAGGGCGTCTCACCCCAGGGGCGGCGCTACACACGCTCCGTCCACCACGGCGACGAAGGCAAGGTGCTGGCCGAGCACTGGCTGGTGCACGGTGCCGGCCACGCCTGGTCGGGCGGCCACGGCAAGGGCTCGTATACCGATGCCAAGGGGCCTGACGCGACGGGCGAGATGCTGCGCTTTTTCTTCGAGCGCGCAGCCGGCTGATCGGCGCGGCCACCAGCGAAGCACAAGCCGGGCAAGCGCGACGCCTCAGAGCTGCGATCGAAGCAGCGAGGCGAGTCGCTCACCGAGCTTTTCGCGCCAGGGGCGGTTCAGCCACTCGGCGTGGCTGATCAGCCGCGCGAGCGCGAGGTCGGCTTCGAAGATCGTGGTTTGCAGCTTGGCGAATTCGGCATCGACGATGTTCAGCGTGGCTTCGTCATTGAGCCGGAACGAGCGGTTGTCGAAGTTGGTCGAGCCGACCGACACCAGCAGGCCGTCGACGGTCATCACCTTGCAGTGAAACATGGTCGGTTGGTACTCCTTGATGACGGCGCCGGCCGCCAGCAGCGGCCCCCAGGTGGCGCGCGAGGCGCTGCGCACGGTTTCACTGTCGATGTGTCCGCCCGGCACCACGATGCGCAGCTTGACACCGCGCCGCATGGCCTCGACCAGCGCGGCCACGGTCAACTCGTCCGGCACGAAGTACGACGCCGACAGGTCGATCGAACGCGACGCCGCAGTGATGGCCAGCAGGTACATCAGCTGCATGCTTTCGCTGCCGCCGCTGGGTGAACTGCTGAACATCTGGGCCAGCCCCCGGCCGGCGGGCTCGAGTGCCGGAAAGTAGTCGGCGCCGTGCAGAACGTCGCCGGTCACCTTGATCCAGTTGTCCAGAAACACCGCCTGCATCTGCGCAACCACCGGGCCTTCGACCTGGAAGTGGGTGTCGCGCCAATGCTCCGGGTCTTGCGCGCGCCCGGTCCACTGCGGCGCAATGCCGACTCCGCCGGTGAATCCGATCCGGCCATCCACCACCAACAGCTTGCGGTGGGTCCGGTTGTTCATTCGGCCCAGGTTCGACCAGTGCGGCGGATGGAACTTGCGAATCTGCACGCCCGCGGCTTCCATCTCGGCGAGCAGGCCGTCATCAATCTTGGCGCTGCCCACCCAGTCGAGCAGCACATGGGTCTTGACCCCGCTGCGCGCCCGCTCGGCCAGTGCCTGGGCAAATTCGCGGCCGATGTCGCCTGACCAGTAGATGTAGGTCTCGAACGTGATGGTCGTGCGCGCGGCGCGGATCGCGGCCAGCATGGCGGGGAAGATTTCATCGCCGTTTTGCAGCGCCCGGTGGCGGTTGCCCGCGACGAAGCCAGGCCCGAGCAGAACGCCCAGCTCATGCCGAAAGCGCGGATCGTCGAGTGAATAAAGGCGCTCGATGCGGCGCTCGATCTTCTTCTCCCCGCCCATGAAATTGACGACCAGCAGAACGCTCACCAGCGTGAGCGCCACCGCGCCCGCCACGATCCAGCCGGTGCGACGCGAAAGACGGGGCAGTGGCATCAGACCGGCGCTCGTGATGCCGGCGTCACACCGGCTGCGGTTCGATGTCGCGCGCGCTGTGGCGGTGCCTGGCCACGGCCTCGATGAACGCCGCTGCGGCGGCAGCCACATCGCCGGCGCCGCCCATCAACACGCCGGGGTCGGCGCCACCGGTTGGCAGCGTCGGGCCGACGCCGGCCTGGGCCAGCAAGGATGTCGACGCGCCGAGCGCCAGCAGGGTCTTGCCGTGCCGGTATTGTTGGGCGATGAAGTCCAGCGTCTGGTGGTGCTGGGCCAGAAGTGCCACGCCAGCGGCGCCATCGGGCAGCACCACTGCGTCGAACAGCACCGAGGCCGAGTTCTCGAGCGAACCCAGCGCATTCAGCGCAACGCCATCGGCCGTCTTCACGGCCCCGATTCGCGGTGCGATCACGCTGCACGCGGCACCGGCATCCCGCAGCGCCGCTTGCAACGCGGCGATCGGTTTGCCGGTGACGCCGTCGGCCGCGAAGATTGCGATCCGGCGCGTGCGAATGCCAGCGTCGCCCGGCAGCGCGGTGAGCGACAAGGCCGGCGAGCGGGTGACCTCGGGCGTGTTCGGCGCGTCCAGCACGCGGGGCAGGGCGGGCGGCACGTCCATGCCCAGCCCGCCGGCCACGGTGGCCGCCAGTTCGGCCGACACGTTGACCAGCGAGGCGAGCATGCGTTCGCGGATCGCCGGCACCGTGAGCTTGCTCAACTCGAAGCGAAAGCCGCCCGCGATGTGCGCCTTTTCGACCTCGGTCTGGCTGTCGTAGAACAGCGTGGCCTGGGTGTAGTGGTCGGCAAACTTCTCCGGTTTGCCGCGCAGCTTGTCTTCCATCACCGGCTGCGGGAACGACACGAAGCCCTTGGCGCCGGCCTGGAACGGGCAACCGCCGCCGAGCGAATTCGGTTCATAGGAGACGCGGCCGCGATGGATCGCCTGCCGGTGCAGGCCGTCGCGCTGGTGGTTGTGCACCGGCGCGAGCGGCGCGTTGATCGGGATCTCGTGGAAGTTGGCGCCGCCGAGCCGCGTGATCTGGGTGTCGATGTAGGAGTGGATGCGGCCGGCCAGCAGCGGGTCGTTGCTGAAGTCGATGCCGGGCACCACGTGCGCGGTACAGAACGCGACCTGTTCGGTCTCGGCAAAGAAGTTGTCCGGGTTGCGGTTCAGCACCATGCGGCCCACCGGCGTCAGCGGCACCAATTCTTCGGGGATCAGCTTGGTCGCATCGAGCACATCGAAGCTGAAGCCTTCGGCCTGTTCCTCGGTGAAGATTTGCAGCCCGAGTTCCCATTCCGGGTATTCGCCGGCCTCGATGGCTTCCCACAGGTCGCGGCGGTGGAAGTCGGCGTCGGCGCCGGCGATTCTGACGGCCTCGTCCCACACCAGCGAGTGGGTGCCGAGCAAGGGCCGCCAATGGAACTTGACGAAGTGCGATTCGCCTAGTGCGTTGACGAGCCGGAAGGTGTGCACGCCGAAGCCCTGCATCATGCGCAGGCTGCGCGGGATGGCCCGGTCAGACATGGCCCACATCAGCGTGTGGGTTGATTCCGGCATCAACGAGGCGAAGTCCCAGAACGTGTCGTGTGCCGACGCCGCCTGCGGAATGCCGTTGTGCGGTTCGGGCTTGACGGCGTGGATCAGGTCGGGGAACTTCATCGCGTCCTGGATGAAGAA
>JANORB010000126.1:0-14437 GCA_031415135.1 Methylibium sp. | reverse complement strand
AGCCTGGCCGTGGCGCGCGACAACCCCTACATCGAGCCCTCGCATGTGCTGCATGCCATGCTGGCCCAGACCGACGGTCCCAAAGCGCTGCTGGCCCGCGCCGGCGTCAACACCACCAAGCTGCAGGGCGCGCTCGACACCGAATTGGCCAAGCTGCCCCAAGTCCAGGGCGGTGAACAAGTGCAGTCCGGGCGTGACCTGGGCGCATTGCTGCAGGCGGCCGAGAAAGAGGCGACCAAACGCGGCGACCAGTTCATCGCCAGTGAAATGTTCCTGCTGGCCGCGACTGAGGCCAAATCGGCCGTCGGCCCGCTTCTCAAGGAACACGGCCTGACGCGCAAGGTGCTCGAAGCCGCGATCGACGCCGTGCGCGGTGGCCAAAAGGTCGACAGCGCCGATGCCGAAGGCCAGCGCGAGGCGCTGAAAAAATACACGCTCGACCTGACCGAGCGCGCCCGGATGGGCAAGCTCGACCCGGTGATCGGCCGCGACGACGAGATTCGCCGCGCCATCCAGGTGCTGCAACGCCGCACCAAGAACAACCCCGTGCTGATCGGCGAGCCGGGCGTGGGCAAGACGGCCATCGTCGAAGGCCTGGCGCAGCGCATCGTGGCCGGCGAGGTGCCCGATTCGTTGAAGAACAAGCGCGTGCTGGTGCTCGACATGGCCTTGCTGCTGGCCGGCGCCAAATACCGCGGCGAGTTCGAAGAGCGGCTCAAGTCGGTGCTGAAGGAAGTGGCGGCCGACGAAGGCCAGACCATCGTCTTCATCGACGAAATTCACACCATGGTCGGCGCCGGCAAGGCCGAAGGCGCGATCGACGCCGGCAACATGCTCAAGCCCGCCTTGGCGCGCGGCGAGTTGCATTGCATCGGTGCCACCACGCTGAGCGAATACCGCAAGTACGTTGAAAAAGACGCAGCGCTGGAGCGGCGCTTCCAGAAAATCCTGGTGGGTGAGCCCAGTGTCGAAGCCACCGTGGCGATCCTGCGCGGCCTGCAGGAGAAGTACGAGGTTCACCACGGCGTGGAAATCACCGACCCGGCCATCGTCGCCGCGGCCGAGTTGAGCCACCGCTACATCACCGACCGCTTCCTGCCCGACAAGGCGATCGACCTGATCGACGAGGCGGCGGCCAAGGTGAAGATCGAAATCGACTCCAAGCCCGAGGCGATGGACAAGCTCGACCGCCGCCTGATCCAGTTGCAGATCGAGCGTGCCGCGGTGACACGCGAGAAGGACGAGGCGTCGCAAAAGCGGCTCGCGCTGATCCAGGAAGAGATCGTCAAGCTGCAGCGCGAAGCCGCCGATCTGGATGAAATCTGGAAGGCCGAGAAGGCCGCCGCGCAGGGCTCGGCGCAGCTGAAGGAAGAGATCGACCGGGCGCGGTTCCTGATCGAGGAATGGAAGCGCAAGGGCGACTTCAACAAGGTCGCCGAAATCCAGTACGGCCAGCTTCCGGAACTCGAAGCGAAGCTGAAGGAAGCGCAGGCGAAAGAGTCGAAGAAGGGCGCCGACAAGACCAAGCCGCAATTGCTGCGCACCATGGTCGGTGTCGAAGAGATCGCCGAGGTCGTGGCGCGCGCCACCGGCATCCCGGTGGCCAAGCTGATGCAGGGCGAGCGCGACAAGCTGCTGCAGATGGAAGCCAGGCTGCACGAGCGCGTGGTCGGGCAGGACGAGGCGATCGTGGCCGTGGCCAATGCGATTCGCCGCTCGCGCGCCGGCCTGAGTGACCCGAACCGCCCGACCGGCTCGTTCCTGTTCCTCGGGCCCACCGGCGTGGGCAAGACCGAGTTGTGCAAGGCGCTGGCCGGCTTTCTGTTCGACAGCGAGGACCACATGATTCGCCTGGACATGAGCGAGTTCATGGAAAAACATTCGGTCAGCCGCCTGATCGGCGCGCCGCCCGGTTACGTGGGCTATGACGAAGGCGGCTACCTCACCGAGGCGGTGCGCCGCAAGCCTTACAGCGTGCTGCTGCTCGACGAGGTGGAGAAGGCCCACCCCGACGTGTTCAACGTGCTGCTGCAAGTGCTCGACGACGGCCGCCTGACCGATGGCCAGGGCCGCACGGTGGACTTCAAGAACACCGTGATCGTGATGACCAGCAACCTGGGCTCGCACCAGATCATGCAAATGGCCGGGCAAAGCAGCGAGCTGATCCGCGACGCGGTGTGGGTCGAGGTGAAGCAGCATTTCCGCCCCGAGTTCCTGAACCGCATCGACGAGGCGGTGGTGTTCCACGCGCTGGATGTGCGGCACATCGAGGCCATCGCGAAGATTCAGCTCAAGGTGCTGGAGGCGCGGCTGGAAAAGCTGGAGATGAAGCTCGACGTGTCGCCGCAGGCGGTGGCCGAACTCGCCAAGGTCGGCTTCGACCCGGTGTTCGGCGCGCGGCCGCTCAAGCGGGCGATCCAGCAGCGCATCGAGAACCCGGTGGCCAAGCTGATCCTGGAAGGCCGTTTCGGGCCCAAGGATTTGATCCCGGTGGACGTCGAGGCGGGCGAGTTCCGCTTCGAAAGGGTGGTTCACTGAACCCGGGCGGGCGCCCTCTGCAAATCCCGCGGGGGATGCTCAATCTGCGGGGTCGAACAGCGTGTCCATGCGCAGCACCTGAAGGCGCACCAGGGTCAGGTTCGCCGTGGCCCGGTCGAGCACGGCGTGCAAGGCCAGGCCGGGATGATTTGGCACCGCGCGCAGCAGCAGGTGGTGTGACTCCAGCGTGATGGCCGCTTCGGGCACGCCGTGCCCGAGGTCCAGCGCATTCGTGGTCTGCACGATCGCCGCCATCAATCGGGCGCCCTGGGCGGCCAGCGACGCCGCGCTCGGGCCCGATCCAGCGAACGCCACCCGGCTGCCATTGGCTGCATCGAACACGGCGCAACCGACCACACCGGTGAGTTCGCTCACCTGCCGCACATAGCGCCGCAGCGTCTCGGCGATGGCCGATTGAACAACGGCTGGGCTGGTGGCCGGCGGGGCGCTGGGCCCCGGGTTGGTTTTTGATGGCTCACGCGCTGCTGGCCGGTGGGCAGCCGCTGCGTCTGCAGCGATTGCACCAGGCCGGTTGCCGGCAAGCGCTGCTGGCAGGGGAGCAGCGACCGTGGAGAGCGGCCCCAAGGCCGAAACCGGGCCACCGGCACCCGGGCCTTTCTCGGTCAATCGGTTCCAGGTTCCACTGATGAAGCCCCAGGCGTCGGCCGACCTCGACACCTGCGGCGCGGTGCGCACATTCACCTCGGTGTTGCGCGCCAGTTCCATGCCGTGGCCGACCAGGCTGCTGGCCGACCCCAGCGGCAGCAGCAGCAACTGGCGGTTGTGCCAGGGGCCCCTGAGGATGCCGTCTTTCAAGCGGCCCAGTTCCGGTGCGATGTCGTTCGACTTCAGGTCGCCGACCATGATCACGCCGAGGCGGCTGAAGGCCAACAACACGTGGGCCAGACTCTGGCGCCACGCCGGCTCGGTTTCGCAATCGGTGCTGTACATCCGCAGCTTCGTGCCGATCGAGGAGGGCAGTTCGACAAAATGGATCGTCGCCAATGCCGTGCCATACCCTTGGCGTCGAATGACCAGCTTTTGGGTCGCACGGCCACTGGCCGACGCCAGGCTGCTGAGCAGCTTGCGCGACGACGCAGTTGCGGCATCGTGCACGGCGATGAACTCCGGCCGCAGGTGTTCGAACTGCTGCTGCATCGCCGGGGCCGGATTGCAGCTGACAAAGAGCTCGTGTTCGCCGGCGCGGGTCTGGCGGCCGACATCCAGCGCCGCTTCGTCGAGATAGTCGTCCCGGTTCGGGGCGAACTGGGTCGGTGGGTCGAGCGGGTCGGCGCCGGTGGACTGCCAGTCGCCGGGCGACTCCCGCCCGGGCGCGGGGGCGCTGGTCTTTCTCCCGGACGGATCGTCGTGCGTGGGGTTGCTCATGCTGAAAACAGTGTACGGGCGGGGTTCGCGGAAGTCACATCGAAGTTGCGTGCGCATTTCGACGCGATGCGCGGTGGCCGTGATTCGCCCTGCCGCCCGCCTTGCAAAACAGGCGTAAGTCCTATTGGGGTTGACACCCTATCGCTCAGCGGCTGTAAGGCAGCGGTAAGCGGTGCATACAACAGTCCGGCAACACCCAAAAAGGGCCTTGCATGTTGTTGTTGGTGTCCGCCGTCAAGCTGGTTGCCGAGATCGCGTTGATGGCGCTCTTGGGCCGGTGGCTGCTCGGGTTGCTCGCGGGCGGCAAGCGCGAGACCAACCTGTTCTACCAGACCTTGAGCGTGGTGGTGAACCCCTTCATCACAGGCGCGCGCTTGATCACGCCTCGGGTTGTCATCGACCGGCATGTTCCGGTGGTCGCGTTTTTGCTGCTGGCCATGGTCTGGATGATCGCGACGTTCATGAAGGTCAGTTTATGCCTTGAAACCGGAGTGCAGGCATGTCGATGAAAACGGGTCGCTGGGACTATTGGCAGCTCAGGCTGAGGGCGATGGCATGGCTGTTGGCGGGGCGCCGTGAATCGGCGCTCGAGCTCTTTTCGCAGATGCTGCGGAACTGGCCGGCCGACGCCTATGCGCTGGCCAGCCGCTCGCATGTCCTGGCGCATCTGGGCCGGTCCGAACTTGCCATTGCCGACGCCGACCACCTCGTCAGGGCGCATCCGCAACGCAGCGCCGCCGATTGGTTCAACCTGGCGTTTCTGCTGGAGCAAGCCGGTCGGCTGGATGACGCCGAACACGCGTTCCGTGGCGCTGTGGCGTTGGATCCCAAGCTCGATCGAGCCTGGTACGGGCTGGGTCTGGTGCTGATCCGGCTGCAGCGCTTCGAGGAAGCCGTCAAGGCGCTCAAGCGCAACACCGAGTTGCAACCGATGAGCCCCTACGGCTGGTATCAGCTCGCGCGGGTGCATGTGGACCGCCATGAACCGGATGAAGCGCGGCGGATCATCGGTCATCTCAAAGGATTCGAACCCAAGATCGCGGCCCAGCTGGAGCGCGAGACCGGGCTCGCGGCGTGATATCGAGGGGCGGGTGAGGGCGGCTCGCCGCTCCGTTTGTCAGGTCCGCCCCGGGACGCACACCCGGGGCGGATTCAAGATTGCCCTCACCCCGGTGAGGGCGGGTCAATGAGGAGGCAACTGAAATGAAATTGACTGAAAGACACCACCAGTATTGGCAGAAGAATCTCCGGATCACCGGAATCCTTCTGTGCATCTGGTTTTTCGTGACCTTTGTACTGGCCTATTTCGCCAGGGATCTGAGCTTCAACTTCTTTGGTTGGCCGTTCAGTTTTTGGGTCGCCTCGCAGGGCGCGCTGATCGTCTACGTGGTCATCATCGGCTACTACGCGCACTACATGAACAAGCTGGACAACCAATACGGCGTGGCCGAGATCGAGGAGGAATGACATGGCAGGCATGACACCCAGCTCCGGTGGCGGCGGCGCATTCAGCGCGACCACCAACAAGGGCTTCAAGCAGCAGTTGACCAAGGTGTACACGTGGTACACGGGCGGCTTCATCGCGTTCGTCGTGGTGCTGGGCATCCTCGAACAAATGGGGCTGCCGCGCAACTACATCGGCTTCATCTTCCTGATCGCCACCGTGCTTCTGTACGCCGGCATCGGCGTGATGAGCCGCACCACCGACGCCGCCGAGTACTACGTTGCGGGGCGCCGTGTGCCCGCGGTCTACAACGGCATGGCCACCGGCGCCGACTGGATGAGCGCCGCGTCCTTCATCGGCATGGCCGGCACGCTGTACCTCACCGGCTACGGTGGGCTGGCATTCATCCTGGGCTGGACCGGTGGGTACTGCCTGGTGGCGCTGTTCCTTGCGCCGTATTTGCGCAAGTTCGGCCAGTTCACGATTCCCGACTTCCTGGGCGCGCGCTACGAGGGCAACCTGCCGCGGCTTCTGGGCATCATTGCCGCGATCCTGTGCTCGTTCACGTATGTGGTGGCGCAGATTTACGGCGTGGGGCTGATCACCGCGCGGCTGTCCGGCCTGGCCTTCGAGATCGGCATTTTTGTCGGCCTGGGCGGCATTCTGGTGTGTTCGTTCCTCGGTGGCATGCGCGCTGTGACGTGGACGCAAGTGGCCCAGTACATCATCCTGATCATCGCTTACCTGATTCCGGTGGTGTGGCTCTCCATCAAACAAACCAGTGTCCCGGTCCCGCAGGCGATCTACGGCTACCAGCTCGAGAAGGTGACGGCGCTGGAGCAAAAGCTGATTGATGACCCGAAGGAGAAGGAAGTCATCGCCGTCTTCAAGAAGCGCGCCGATGACCTGGGCGCCAAGCTGAAGGACATTCCGACCGCGCTGGCCGCCGACAAGGCCGCCGCGACGAAGAAGCTGGACGACCTGAAAACGGCCAACGCACCGTTGGCCGAAGTGCAGGCCGCCGAGAAGGCGCTTGCCGGCGTGCCCAAGGATGAAGCCGATGCCAAGAAGGCATGGACGGCGGCCAAGACGGCCAACGAGGGTCGCGCCAGGCCGCTGGCGGGCATGCCGCGCCACGCTGCGCAGTACGCGGGCGACCCGAACGGGGACGCCAAGGCCAAGGAAACCTTCGACACATCGCGCCGCAACTTCCTGGCGCTGGTGTTCTGCCTGATGGTGGGCACCGCAGCATTGCCGCACATCCTGATGCGCTACTACACCACGCCTTCGGTGAAGCAGGCGCGTGAATCGGTCACCTGGTCGCTGTTCTTCATCTTCCTGCTGTACTTCACTGCGCCGGCACTGGCGGTGTTGGTCAAGTTCGAGGTGTTCTCGGTGCTGGTCGGCACGCCCATTGACCAATTGCCCGCGTGGATCGCCAATTGGGCCAAGGTCGATCCCACGCTGTTGTCTGTGACCGACGTCAACGGCGACGGCATCTTCCAGTTGGGCGAGATGCGCATCGGTGGCGACATCATCGTGCTGGCCACGCCCGAGATCGGTGGCTTGCCCTACGTGATCTCGGGTCTGGTGGCCGCGGGCGGCCTGGCCGCGGCGCTGTCCACCGCGGACGGGCTGTTGCTGACCATCGCCAATGCGCTGTCGCACGACCTGTACTACAAGATGATCGACCCGAACGCATCGACCTCGCGTCGTGTGGCCATCTCCAAGGCTTTGCTGCTGGTGGTGGCGTTGGCCGCGGCAGCCGTGGCAGCGCAAAAACCGGCGGACATTCTGTTCCTGGTCTCGGCGGCGTTCTCGTTCGCGGCGGCGGCATTCTTCCCGGCGCTGGTGCTCGGCATATTCTGGAAGCGCGCCAACAAGTGGGGTGCGTCACTGGGCATCGCCGCCGGCCTGGGCATCACGCTGTATTACATGATCACCACCCAGCCCTGGATGCGCGGCATCTTCGGTGTGACCAGCCCGGTCGAACTGTGGTTCGGCATCCTGCCGATCTCCGCCGGTGTGTTCGGCGTGCCGCTGGGCTTTGCGGTGATCATCATCGTGAGCTTGCTGACTCCGGCGCCGCGCCAGGACACCCAGGAATTGGTGGAGCACGTGCGCTACCCGGACCTGAACCTGGGAAAAGCCTGACCCAGCCGGGGAACTGGCGCTCCCGCTGAAGCTCGGGAGCCGCCACCCCTCCACGCCATGGGCCCCTGGGAAACCAGGGGCCCATTCTTCTTTGCGCGCTATAATTCAAGGCTTTCCTTGCCACACCTGGGTTTGACGCTTCGGGGTGGCTTTCAAAACCGTCACGGGGGCCCCTGCAAGGAGCGCTTGGACGGAAATCCACAAGGAGTATTCATGCGTCACTATGAAATCGTGCTGCTGATCCATCCGGATCAAAGCGAACAGGTTCCAGCCATGCTGGAACGCTACAAGGCGGTCATCACCGCCGGCGGTGGCAAGGTCCACCGGGTCGAGGACTGGGGCCGGCGCCAGATGGCCTACATGATCCAGAAGCTCGCCAAGGCGCACTATCTGTGCATCAACATCGAGTGCGGCAATGAAGTGCTGGCTGAACTGGAGACCGGTTTCCGGTTCAACGATGCCGTGCTTCGCCACCTCACCGTGTTGAAGAGTCAGGCCGACACCGCGCCGTCGATCATGATGAAGATGGTCGAGCGCGAAGATTCGCGCAGAGCGCCACAGCAAGAGGCCACGGCCTGACATGACATGCCGCGTGCCGGCGGCACCTGCGCGTTGAATGAACCGTCTGGTTCTGACAGCGCAACTGGTGGAGCGGGCAGCGTTGCGTTACACCCCGGCTGGTTTGCCCGCCGTCGATTTGAGCCTTAAGCACGAATCGTCGGTCATGCAGGACGGTCAGCCCCGGCAGGTCTCGGTGGAGGTCAAGGCCAGGGCCATCGGTGAGATCACGCAGCGCCTCACGCAGCTGGAACTCGGAAGCACACACGGCTTTGCCGGATTTCTGGGCTCTCAGCGCAACGGCCGCGGTGTCGTGTTCCATGTGACTGAATTGGACTGAGCATCGGCTCAACTGTTTGCAAGTTTGTCCGGACACGGATTGATATTCTGAAAGAGGTGAAACATGCCCCCGCCACGTGGTAAAGGTCGGTTCTCAAAGGACCGCAAACCCAAACGCAACACCCAGTCGCTGCTGTTCCGCCGCAAGCGCTTTTGCCGCTTCACGGTGACCGGCGTCAAGGAAATCGACTACAAGGACATCGACACGCTGCGCGACTTCATCGGCGAAAACGGCAAGATCACGCCGGCCCGCCTGACCGGCACGCGTGCGTTTTTTCAGCGTCAGCTGACCACCTGTATCAAGCGGGCCCGCTTCCTGGCCATGCTGCCGTACAGCGACCAGCATCGCGTCTGAGGAGCCCTGCATGCAAGTCATATTGCTCGACAAAGTGGCCAACCTCGGCAACCTCGGTGACGTCGTCAAGGTCAAGGACGGTTATGCCCGCAACTTTCTGATCCCGACCCGGGCGGCGCGGCGCGCCACCGAATCGGCGATCAAGGAGTTCGAGGCCAAACGCGCCGAACTCGAAAAAGCCGCCAACGACAAGCTGGCCACAGCGAAGGCGCTGGGCGAAAAGATGAGCGGCCGGACCGTCCACATCACGCAGAAGGCGGGTGTCGATGGCCGGTTGTTTGGTTCGGTGACGAACAACGATATTGCCGAGGCGCTGACCCGCATCGACTTCAAGGTGGGCAAGGCGCAGGTGCGCATGCCCAACGGGCCGCTGAAGACGGTGGGTGAGCACACCGTGTCGGTGGCACCGCACACCGATGTCTTGGTCGAGGTCAAGGTGGTGGTTCTGGGCGAGACCGCGTAAATCCAGGCCGGACGCGCAACCCACTCAACGAAGGGCCGGCATTGCCGGCCCTTTTTTTTTGCTTCACTTTTACTGTCACTGCTTGACTGTCCACCGAGACTCCACTCGATTTCCACAGGCTTTCCCACAGGCGAACCAAGGCATCGCTCGTATGATCCTTCGATGCCTGTTGTCCTCACGTCCGCTGAATTTTCTTCCACTTCCCGAAGCCCCGATGACGATGTCTCGCGGCTGCGCATTCCGCCCCACTCGATCGAAGCCGAACAAAGCGTGCTGGGCGGCCTGCTGCTCGACAACAGCGCCTGGGACCGTGCCGGCGACCTGTTGACCGAGAGCGACTTCTACCGCTACGAGCACCGCTTCATCTATTCGGCCATCGGTGCGCTGGTCAACGCGACCAAGCCGGCCGACGTGATCACCGTGTTTGAGCAGCTCCAGAGCCTGGGCAAGGCCGACGAGTGTGGCGGCATTCTGTACCTCAACTCGCTCGCCCAGAGTGTGCCGAGCGCGGCCAACATGCGGCGCTACGCGGAGATCGTGCGCGAGCGCGCGGTGCTGCGCAAGCTGGTCGCGGCCAGCGACGAAATCGCCACCACCGCGTTCAACCCGCAAGGCATGCCGGTCTCGCAAATCCTGGACGAGGCCGAAGGCAAGATCTTCCGGATCGGCGAAGAGGGTTCGCGCTCGCGCCAGGGCTTCCAGAGCATGGACTCGCTGGTGGTGCAGCTGATCGACCGTGTCAACGAGCTGCATGAAAACGGTGCCGAGGAAGTGACCGGCGTTCGCACCGGCTTCTTTGACATGGACCGCATGACAGCCGGGCTGCAGCCGGGTGACCTGGTCGTGCTGGCGGCCCGCCCGTCGATGGGCAAGACAGCATTCGCGCTCAACATCGCCGAGCACGTGGCCGTCAATGAAGGCCTGCCGGTGGTGGTGTTCTCGATGGAAATGGGCGCGTCCCAGCTGGCGCTGCGCATGGTCGGCTCGCTGGGCCGCATCGACCAGCAGCATTTGCGCACCGGCGCGTTGAAAGACGATGAATGGGGCCGCTTGTCCGAGGCGGTTGAAAAGCTCGGCAAAGTCAGCCTGTTCATCGACGAGAGCCCCGCGCTCACCTCCAGCGAACTGCGCGCGCGTGCCCGGCGGCAGGCGCGCCAGTGCGGCCAACTGGGCCTGATCGTCGTCGACTACCTGCAACTGATGAGCGGCAGCGGGGGCAACAACGAAGAGAACCGCGCCACCGTGATCGGCGAGATCTCACGCGGATTGAAGTCGCTGGCCAAGGAACTGCGCTGTCCCGTGATCGCGCTGTCGCAGCTCAATCGCAGCGTCGAAAGTCGCACCGACAAGCGCCCGATGATGAGCGACCTGCGCGAATCCGGCGCCATCGAGCAAGACGCCGACGTCATCATGTTCATCTACCGCGACGAGTACTACACCAAGGACGCCTGCAAGGAGCCCGGCGTGGCCGAGATCATCATCGGCAAGCAGCGCAACGGCCCCACCGGCACGGTCAGGCTGACCTTCGTCAAGCCGCTCACCAAGTTCGACAATCTGGCGCCGGGAAGCGCCGGTGGCGACTACTGAACAGACCCCTTCCGGTGTCTCGGCGGGCCAGACCGCTGGAATAGAATCCAGGCCTTTCCAAACCCCCCTTTCCAACGCAGCGCGCGGAGCCACTCCCCCATGTACAAACACATCAAGGTCCCCGCTGGCGGCGAGAAGATCACCGTCAATGCCGACTATTCTCTCAACCTGCCCGACCAGCCGATCATTCCGTACATCGAGGGCGATGGCACCGGGCTGGACATCACGCCGGTGATGCTCAAGGTGGTCGACGCGGCAGTGGCCAAGGCCTACGGCGGCGCCAAGAAGATCCACTGGATGGAGATCTACGCGGGCGAGAAGTCGACCCAGGTCTATGGCCCCGACGTGTGGTTGCCCGAAGAGACGCTGGCGGTGCTGCGCGAGTACGTGGTCTCGATCAAGGGCCCGCTGACGACACCGGTGGGCGGCGGCATTCGTTCGCTGAACGTCGCATTGCGCCAGGAACTGGACTTGTACGTTTGCCTGCGTCCGATTCAGTACTTCAAGGGCGTGCCATCGCCGGTGAAGGAGCCCGAGAAGACGAACATGGTGATCTTCCGCGAGAACTCGGAAGACATCTACGCCGGCATCGAATACGAAGCCGAGAGCGACAAGGCCAAGAAGCTCATCAAGTTCCTGATCGAAGAGATGGGCGTCAAGAAAATCCGCTTCCCCAACACCTCGGGCATCGGCATCAAGCCAGTCTCGCGCGAAGGCACCGAGCGTCTGGTGCGCAAGGCGATCCAGTACACGATAGCCAACGACAAGCCCAGCCTGACCATCGTGCACAAGGGCAACATCATGAAATACACCGAGGGTGGTTTCCGCGACTGGGCCTACGCGCTGGCGCAACGAGAGTTCGGCGCGCAATTGATCGACGACGGCCCCTGGTGCAAGTTCAAGAACCCCAAGACCGGCCGCGACATCGTGGTCAAGGACTCGATTGCCGACGCCTTCTTGCAGCAGATCCTGTTGCGCCCGGCCGAGTACTCGGTGATCGCCACGCTCAACCTGAACGGCGACTACGTCTCCGACGCGCTGGCCGCGCAGGTCGGTGGCATCGGCATCGCGCCGGGCGCCAACATGTCGGACTCGATCGCCTGCTTCGAAGCCACCCACGGCACGGCGCCCAAGTACGCCGGCAAGGACTACGTCAACCCGGGTTCGGAGATCCTGTCGGCCGAGATGATGCTGCGCCACATGGGCTGGACGGCGGCTGCCGACCTGATCATCAGCTCGATGGAAAAGTCGATCGCATCCAAGAAGGTCACCTACGACTTCGCGCGGCTGATGGAGGGTGCGACGCAGGTGTCGTGCTCCGGATTCGGGCAGGTGATGATCGACCACATGTGATCTCGTTTCACGGCGTCTCATGACGCCCCGCAAGCCCTTGATTTTGTTGAAGAAATCAAGGGCTTTTGCTTTTCAGCTCGTCTCACGGCAAATCACGAAGTCCCGTCATTTTTGACGGGAAATTGACGGGAAACGTGGAGGGAAAACCTCCAATTTCCGTCATTTGACGGGAAACCGAAACGACGAGAGGAAACGCCATGAGATCGACCAACTACACCCTTTCCCCCACCCGGATCAACAACGCCAAAGCCAAGGTCAAGCCCTACAAGCTGAGCGACGGAGGTGGACTTCTCATCGAGGTCAGCGCGTCAGGTTTGAAGACATGGCGCTACCTGATTGGCGACCATGTTCAGCTACGCCGCGCGCCGCCCCCTCACCCCAACCCTCTCCCCCGAGTACAGGGGCGAGGGAGCCCGTGTTGGCTCCCTTGCCCGCTTGCGGGAGAGGGCTGGGGTGAGGGAGGAGCCCTGGCTGAACATGGTCGCTAATCAGGTGGCGCTATCAATACCGGTTCGGTGGGGCCCGTCGCGACCTCAAGATCGGCAGGTACCCCGAGATTGGGGTAGCCGACGCTCGCGACCGGCATTTCGAACTGCGTTCCCTTCTTGAACGCGGCGTTGATCCGTTCGATGCGCGGCGCCAGGAGTTGGCCGAGCGGAAGGTGTTGCCACTGCGCGGCGTGATCGAGGTGCCACCCGCCGCGCATCACCGCCACCTGACCGAGCCAGAACTGGGTGCGTTCTGGCGTTCGGTCGAGCGCAGGGAGCGCACTCCAGCGCCGCGCGGCACTTCGTTTCGGTTCCGTATTGCTCGTAGAACTCCGGCATCGACAGCCCCGGTTGAAACTGCACCCGGTTCATCTTCATGGCGCACCTCCTGGGTTGGTGCGCCCATGTTCGCTCCTCACTGGCTCACCAGGTGAGCCTGCTGAGGTTTCTCGCCAATCCGGTGTGCCGAAGACAGAATGGGCGGCAAACGAATATTGACCGGGGTGCCCCGATCGCTGCAACAGCGAGAGTCTGGCCGAGTCCCGCTACCATCGCCGATCTGGTTTTTCATCGAAGCTCATCGAGTTGCGCCATGCATGTCGTTCACACAACCCAGGCTGACGGCTTACCCAGGCTGGAGTTGAACGACTTTTTCGAGAGCCTGACGCAACTGTCTGCCGCCAACACCCTCGAAGCGCTCACGGCGCAGTGCCGGGCGCACAGCGAAGCCTTGGGGTTCGACAGTTTTGTCTATGCGCTGCGACTACCGACCCAATTGAGCCAGGCCCGACTCGTCATGTTGGACGGTTACCCGAGCGGCTGGGTCAGCCACTACTTCGCGCAGTCTTTCGCGGCGAGCGACCCGGTGATGAGTTGGTGCACCAAGCACGTCGTGCCCGTGCGCTGGAGCGAGCTGCGGATCGCGCCGGGAAGCCAGGGCGAGCGGATGATGCTCGAGGCGGGTGACTTCGGCTTGCGCGATGGCGTGAGCATGCCTTTGCACGGCCCGCACGGCGAACTGGGCATCTTGAGCATCGCCATCAACCGGCCCACGGCGGCCGCGGATGCCATCACACAACGGGCCCTGCCCTTTGTGCAAATGCTGGCCAGCCACCTGCACGAGGCGGTGCGCCGCGTCGCCGGGCTGCACGAAGCCCAACAGACCGTCTCGCTCACCCCGCGCGAGAGCGAGTGTCTGCGCTGGACCGCGGACGGCAAGACCTCGGCCGACATTGCCCTGCTGCTGGGCACGTCGGAAAACACCGTCAATTTCCACTTGAAGAACGCGATCCAGAAACTCGAGGCGAGCAACCGGCAACACGCCGTCGCGCGCGCGATGCTCAAAGGCCTGATCCAGCCGCAGCCGTTCTGAACGGCTGCCTCGGGCAGCGCCGCTGCCCTACCAGTTCTGGTAGGTGACGACGCGGCGCGCAGCGTCTCTAATGGCGCGGCTCAGAACACGGCCTTCGGCTGCCGTGATGAGGGCGGTCTGCCGGCTGCCCCGTCCAGCCAAGCCACACGACACAAAGCTGCTCACGATCACGAGGCGCACTCAATCGACGGCGTCTCGAAAAAACTGGATCTTTCATGACAGACAAACAACTCCCTGCGATGGCGGCTGCGCCTTCGACTCAACGCCCACTTGAAGCGGGCCTGCCGCCCGTCTTGCACGCAGAGGCCGAAACCGACGGACTGTTCGATGCACAGGGCGCTGCGTCGGGCCGCTGGTCGCCGCCGTCAAGGGCCGTGCTCACGATGCGCCAGCTCGTGGT
>JANORB010000125.1:0-26747 GCA_031415135.1 Methylibium sp. | reverse complement strand
CCGCGCGCACGGATGGGCGGACGTGACACCCGCTGGCAACTTCGCATATGACTACAAACTCGATGACTCCGCTGGGCCTGTCACGGTTCAAGTGAAGTTGCAGCGCAGTGAGCGCGGCAGCCCGGTCGTCAGGAATGGTTTTCGGTACGGCTTTGACGCGCATGTCTACATGACCGAGACGCAGAAGAGCCGGAGTGGCACCGATGGTACCGACGGTGCCGACAATCAGACCCGGCCCTACAGGTACGGCGAATTTGACATCCTCGCGGTGTCGATGCAGCCGTCAAGGGCTCGATGGGATCACTACATGTTCACGGTGTGACGATGGCTCATTCAAGGCAAACAGCCCAACGAGATTGCCACCTTGCAACCCGTGTCGATGACGCCCAACGAATTCTGGACTGATGACTTCACCACTGCCGCTCGCTGGTTTCGATCTGAGAGCGGGGGCAAGCGGATCGCCTTGTCGGCGGCGCCGGCGAAGCGGAGCACGAGGCGATAGAACTCCGATTCAAAACGTTTGCGGGTAGTAGGGTACTGAGTGGGATAAGTAACGAAAACGGGCCGCTACAGGGCCTGCATTTCCACTCTACCTGGCGGAGCCGGAGGGATTCGAACCCTCGATGCAGGTTTTGCCCACATACTCCCTTAGCAGGGGAGCACCTTCGGCCACTCGGTCACAGCTCCGCAGAAGAGCCCGAATTCTAACTGCTATCGGCGCGCTTTCAGGGCGTCGCCTGATCCAGTTCAAAGGCCTTGTGCAAGGCGCGCACCGCCAACTCCATGTACTTCTCGTCGATGACGACGCTGGTCTTGATCTCGCTGGTGGTGATCATCTGGATGTTGATGCCCTCGTCGCTCAAGACACTGAACATCTTGCTGGCCACGCCCACATGGGAACGCATGCCGATGCCCACGATGATGACCTTGCAGATCTTGGCGTCACCCACCAGGTCGGCCGCTCCCGTCACAGGCAGGACGCTGCGCTTGAGCAACTCCAGCGTGCGCAGGTAGTCGTTTCTGTGCACGGTGAACGAAAAATCGGTTCGCCCGCCGTGTGAGACGTTCTGGATGATCACGTCCACGTCGATGTTGGCTTCGGCAACCGGCCCGAGGATCTGAAATGCGATGCCGGGCTTGTCGGTGACCCCCAGCAGGCTGATCTTGGCTTCGTCGCGGTTGAAGGCGATGCCCGAGACAATGGCTTGTTCCATCTTGATGTCTTCCTCAAAGGTGATCAAAGTGCCGGACTTGGCTTCCTCGTCGATGCTGATGTCCCACGGGGTGAAGCTCGACAGCACTCGCAGCGGCACCCGGTACTTGCCGGCAAACTCGACCGACCGGATCTGCAGGACCTTCGAGCCGAGGCTGGCCATTTCGAGCATTTCCTCGAAGGTGATGGTCTGCAATCGACGCGCTTCGGGCACGACGCGCGGATCGGTGGTGTAGACCCCGTCGACATCGGTGTAGATCAGGCACTCGGCAGCCTTCAATGCCGCCGCGATCGCCACCGCCGATGTGTCCGACCCGCCGCGCCCCAGGGTCGTGACGTTGCCGTCCGGGTCAACGCCCTGAAACCCGGTGATCACGACCACCTTTCCCGCGGCCAGGTCGGTGCGCACCCGTTGGTCTTCGATGCTCCGGATGCGTGCCTTGGTGAAAGCCGAGTCGGTGCTGATCCGCACTTGCCAGCCGGCATAGCTGACGGCGGCAATGCCCTCGGCCTGCAACGCCACCGCCAGCAGGCCCGCCGACACCTGCTCGCCGGTCGAGGCGATCATGTCGAGTTCGCGCGACAGTTGCGGCGAAGCCGATGGCAGCGAGAGTTCCTTGGCCAGGCCGAGCAGCCGATTGGTTTCGCCGCTCATGGCCGAGGGCACGACCACCATCTGGTGTCCGGCGCGGTGCCACTTGGCAACACGTTTTGCGACATTGCGAATGCGCTCGGCCGAGCCCATCGACGTGCCGCCATATTTGTGAACGATGAGGGTCATGAATCTTCTGGTGGTTGGCGGACAAGGCCCGCATGGATGCTGCCGTGTCAAAGCGTCCGGATTTTAGCGAATCAAGCGGCGCGCTCATGCGGCACCCATTCCAGTGTCACTTGCGCTTGACCCGGGAGCGCCCAAACCCGGGCATCGAGGCCCAGGCCCGGCACAAAAACGAGCTGACCTCCGCTGTAGAACAGCGGTCCGAGGCGGTCCCATTCGGGAACGCCGGCGGCCTGGTACTGCTTCTTGAGGCTTCTTGGCGGGCGGCCGAGACCGGCCTGGAACCGCTCCGCACCCTGCCTGGGTTTGACCTCAAGATGCCCGAGCCAAGCCAATGGGACGCCCGCCTCTTTCGAACGCGTGACGCGCAAACAACCGCCCCAGCCGGGCAACCGGAAGTCTCCGGCGCGGCGCACCGTGAGCGTCTGCTCGCGAACCGCGCCGGCGCGCGCCCGATCATCGGCAACGACATGACGGAGCACACCGCGGTAGACGCGCAATTCGCCCGTTGGCAACGGCCATCGCGCAGCTCCTGCAGGCCGCAACTCGGTCATCAGGCGCGCGACGAGACTTGACGTTGCGGCCATGCCCAGGCGCTGCTTCAGCCATGCGCGCAGCACGTTGCTGCGCCGCGCTTCCGACAGCTCGAACCATGGCTTCACCTTCAGTCCATCCGCAGCGGCCACCAGCGGCTCCAGGTCCTGCGAAGCCAGCTCAGCCAGGCATGCCAACGCCTGCTGCGCCCAGCGCGCGCTGTCGGCCAGGGCCGCCTGCGCGTCGGGGAACGCGGCGCTCAGCACCGGCCACACCTGCGACCGCAATCGGTTGCGCGCAAAGCGCGGGTCGTGATTGCTCTCGTCCTCGATGTACCGAAGTCGGTTCGTCGCCGCGTAGGCTTCGATGTCTTCATGCGATCTGCCAAGCCAGGGGCGGGCCCAGGTGATGCCTTCACGAACAACGCTGGCCGGCATGCCGGCCAGTCCGGCGGGCCCTGCGCCACGCAGCGCCTGAAGCAGGAATGTTTCTGCCTGATCACGCCGGTGGTGGGCCAGCAGCACCAGCGCGACCCGATGCTGGGTGGCCAGGCCGCGCAGGGCGCGGTAGCGTGTTGCGCGCGCCCAGGCTTCGACGCTTTCGCCTGGCGGTGGCCGCGACAATGCCCGGAACGAATCGAACACGACCGGCCACCCGGACGCCGACCACGCCGCGCACTGCGCCTCGCAGTGAGTCAGCCAATCGTCCGCATGCGGGCTGAGGCCGTGATGCACGTGGAATGCCGCCACCTCGATGCCCAGCGGCACGGCGATCGACAGCGTGGCGTGAAGCAAGGCGGAGGAGTCGCGGCCCCCACTGTAGGCAACCGCCACACGAACCGGGCCCACGGGCTCGATCAGCGTTCTTTGGTATCGCTGAAGCGCCCGTAGGACTGCAGGCGTTCGTACCTGCGCTGCAGCAATTCCTTGGGCTTGAGATCGCTCACCTGGCGCAACGCGTCGTTGAGCGCACGTTTCAGGAAAGCCGCCATCTGCTTGGGGTCGCGGTGCGCCCCGCCGACCGGCTCGCTGACGATCTTGTCCACCAGGCCCAGGGCCTTCAGGCGGTGCGCGGTGATGCCCAAGGCATCGGCGGCGTCCGAGGCGCGTTCGGCGGTCTTCCAGAGAATGGACGCACACCCTTCGGGCGAGATCACCGAATAGATCGAGTACTGCAGCATCAGCAACTGGTCACCCACGCTGATGGCCAGCGCTCCACCCGACCCACCCTCGCCGATGATGGTGGCGATGATGGGCACCTCCAACTGAGCCATCTCGAAAATATTGCGGCCGATGGCCTCGGCCTGGCCACGCTCTTCGGCACCGATTCCCGGATAGGCCCCGGGCGTGTCGACAAACGTGAAAACCGGCAGAGCGAACTTCTCGGCGAGCTTCATCAAGCGCAGCGCCTTGCGATAGCCCTCGGGCCGCGACATGCCGAAGTTGCGCAACCCGCGTTCCTTGGTGTCTCGTCCCTTCTGGTGGCCCAGCACCATGCAGGGCTGGCCGTTGAAGCGCGCCAGGCCGCCAACGATGGACCGGTCGTCGGCAAAGGCCCGGTCCCCGTGCAGCTCTTGAAATTCGGTGAAGATTTCGTTGACGTAGTCGAGCGTGTAGGGGCGCTGGGCATGGCGCGCGATCTGGGTCACCTGCCACGGCGACAGGGTCGAGTAGATCTCCTTGGTCAGCTGGAGGCTTTTTTTGCCGAGGCGGTCGATCTCTTCGGAAATGTCGACCGCGGATTCGCTCTGCACATAGCGCAGTTCCTCGATCTTCGACTCGAGTTCGGCAACCGACTGTTCAAACTCGAGGAAATGACGTTTGCTCATGGGTGTGGAGGTCCTGAAGCATCAACAGCGGGGTTGAAGGGACGCGCTGGCGAGAGATCGGCCAGCTCCTCAATACTCGACCGGCGTGGGGTCCAGGCTGCGCCAAATGTACCATGTGGCCACCGACCGAAAAGGCGCCCAGGCCTCGCCGACTTCACGCGCCTCGGTCCTGGAAACCGGCTCGCCGCTGAAGTAGTTTTGACTGATGCCTTTGAGCAAACCGAGGTCATCCAGCGGCAACACGTTCGGGCGCATCAAGTGAAAGATCAGGAACATCTCGGCCGTCCAGCGGCCGATGCCACGAATGGCGACCAGTTCGTCGATGATGGCCTCGTCGTCCATCTGCTGCCACTGCGGCACATGGACGGCGCCGGACTCGAAATGCTGCGCCAGGTCGCAAAGGTATTCGACCTTGCGCGCCGACAATCCGGCACCACGCAGGCTCGCGGCGTCCAGCGCCAGGACCCTGCCCGGCTGCAGCGGTTCGGCAGGCGCGGACACCACCGTCAACAAGCGTTCCCACACGGTCTGCGCCGCCTTGACGGAGATTTGCTGGCCGATGATCGATCGAGCCAGCGTGGTAAAGGCGTCGCCCCGGCTCTGCAAGCGGGTGTCGCCGCACGCCGGAATGAGTTTTCTCATCACCCGATCACGTTTGGCGAGGTGCCTGCAGGCCTCGTCCCAATAGTCGGATGCGCCCCCCACCTTGCCAGTGCGCACCACGGTCAAGCCTTCATCCAGGTGGTGCCGCCGGCAGCGTCTTGCAGGACGACGCCCTGCGCCGCCAGTTCGTCGCGAATCCGATCGGCCTGCACAAAGTCGCGCGCCTGTTTGGCCGCCGCACGCGCGGCAATCATCGCGGCGATGCTGGCTTCGTCCAGCGCAACGCCGGTCTGCAAAAAACGTCTGGGTGGCTGTTGAAGCAGTCCCAGCGTGGCAGCCAGCGCCTTGAGCAACGCGGCGCGTTCCACTGACTGCGTGCGATTGACCTCTGCGGCCAATTCGAACAGAACGGCAACCGCCACCGGCGTGTTGAAGTCATCGTTCATGGCCGCCATGAAAGCGGCCGCAGTGGCGTCGCCCCAGTCGAGTTGGGCATCCGGAATCGACAGCCCATCGAGCGCCGTGTACAGACGCCGCAATGCGTTGCGCGCATCCTCCAGGCCGGCGTCGCTGAAATTGAACTGGCTTCGGTAGTGCGTGCGCAGCATGAAGAAGCGCAATGTCTCGCCGTCAAAGTGCTTGAGCACGTCGCGGATGGTGAAGAAGTTGCCCAGCGACTTGGACATCTTCACGTTGTCGACGTTGAGAAATCCGTTGTGCAGCCAGTAGTTCACAAACGGCCGCCCGGTGGCGCCTTCGCTCTGGGCAATTTCGTTCTCGTGGTGCGGGAACTGCAGGTCCATGCCGCCGCCGTGAATGTCGAAGTGCTCGCCCAGCACGGCCCGGCACATCGCCGAGCATTCAATGTGCCAACCCGGCCGCCCCTTGCCATACGGGCTGGCCCACTTGGCATCGTCGGGTTCGGTGTCCTTGGCGGCTTTCCACAACACAAAGTCGAGCGGATCGTCCTTGCCGTCGGGCACCGCGACGCGCTCGCCGGCGCGCAGCTGGTCGACCGACTTGCCCGACAGCTTTCCGTAGCCCGGAAATTTGCGCACGGCAAAGTTGACGTCGCCCGATGGCGCCCGATAAGCCAGGCCCTTGCGCTCCAGCGCGTCGATCATGTCGAGCATCTGCGGCACATGGTCGGTCGCGCGCGGCTCGTGCGTCGGCGGCTCCATCCCCAGCGCGGCAATGTCGGCGTGCATTGCGGCGGTCATCTCACGCGTCAGTTGGCGAATCGGGATGCCTCGCTCAAGTGAGCGGCGAATGATCTTGTCGTCGATGTCGGTGATGTTGCGCACGTACGTGACGCGAAAGCCGAGCGTCTTGAGCCATCGGAAGATCACGTCGAACGCCATCAGAAAACGCGCGTGGCCGACATGGCACAAGTCATAAATGGTCATGCCGCACACGTACATTCGAACGTGGTTGGCCTCGATCGGCGTGAAGGCTTCGATCTCCCTGGACAGGGTGTTGTGCAAACGAAGTGTCATTGGCCGAAGGGGTTGGTTCGATCGCGCGGCCGCTGGCTCGCCAGGGCATTTCAGTCCAGGTCAGACGCGGTCGAAACGGCGGCTGGAAGGTGGTGCGGCAACGACCCTGAACTACAATCGGCGCAGTATAGCGGGCCCCATCGGCGCATGTCGTGGCCTTCCGTGTAAACGACCTGGCCTCACTCCTTCACGCCGATGTACCGCCCGTTTGTTCCGACATCAATTGTTCTGGCGGCCGTGCTTTCGGGCCATGCGTTGCCGGTGCTGGCCGACGAAGCCAGCGAAGTCGGCCGCCTGCACCGCGCGGGACAAACTGCCGTGGCCATGCAGCGCGCGGATCAATTCCTGTCGACCAGGCCGGACGATGCGCCGATGCTGTTCTTGCGCGGGGTGATGCTGGCCGAAAGCCAGCGCAACGCCGAAGCGATTGAAGTCTTCCTGAAACTCACGCTCGACCATCCGGAACTGGCGGAGTCCCACAACAATCTCGCCGCGCTTCACGCCGCTGCGGGCGACTACGACAAAGCCCGAGTCGCGCTGGAGCAAGCGCTGCGCGCCAACCCGAACTACGCCACCGCGCACGAAAATCTCGGCGACATCCATGCGATGCTTGCGAGCCAGGCGTATGCGCGCGCCGCGAAGCTGGACCCCGGCAATTTGGCCTTGCGACCCAAGATCGCGATCGCGCAGGAGTTGTTCACGCCGAAAGGCGCAACGCCAACTCCGCGGCCGAACACGACGCCATGAATTCAGACAACCCAACCCGACAGGAGCATTGAATGACATTCCCGTTTTCACGTTGGCCCGCTGTGACCGCCATGGTCGTGGCGCTGGCCTGCGGCACAGCCGCCCAGGCCCAGAAGGTCAAGCTTGCCACGTCGGCGGGTGACATCGTGGTGCAACTCGACGCCGCCAAGGCGCCGAAGTCGGTCGAGAACTTTCTTCAGTACGTGAAGGACGGGCACTACAACGGCACGGTCTTTCACCGGGTGATCGAAAGCTTCATGATCCAGGGCGGAGGGATGACCGACGACCTGAAACAAAAGCCGACCCGCGCGCCCATTCCGCTGGAGAGCCGCAATGGCCTGACCAACGACCGCGGCACGCTGGCGATGGCGCGCACCGGCGATCCCAACTCGGCCACGGCGCAATTCTTCATCAACGTGAAAGACAACGAATTCCTGAATGCCGCGAAATCGCAAGACGGCAATGGCTACGCCGTGTTCGGCAAAGTAGTGGCCGGCATGGACGTGGTCGACAAGATTCGCAACCTGCCCACAGGCAACAAGGGGCCGTACCAAAACGTGCCGATCGAACCCATCATCATCAAGTCCGCGACCCTGGAGAAGTGACATGAGCACACAAGTTGAATTGCAAACCAACCACGGCAGCATCCGCATCGAACTCGACGAAGCCAAAGCCCCGGAGTCGGCGCGCAACTTCCTCGGCTATGTGGACAGCGGGCACTACGATGGCACCGTGTTTCACCGCGTGATCAAGGGTTTCATGATCCAGGGTGGCGGTTTTGGCGCGGGGATGAAACAAAAGCCGACCGGCCCCGAACTCCGCAACGAAGCCAACAACGGGCTGAAAAACGATCACTACACACTGGCCATGGCGCGCACATCGGCGCCGCATTCGGCGACATCGCAGTTTTTCATCAATGCCACCGACAACGGGTTTCTCAACTTCAAGTCGGAGAGCCCTCAAGGATGGGGCTACGCCGTGTTTGCCAAGGTGATCGGCGGCACAGAGGTCGTTGATGCCATCGAGTCTGTCAAGACCGGGCGCAGTGGCGGGCACGACGATGTGCCGCTGGAGGACGTGATCATTGTCAAAGCCGTTCGGCTCTGATCCGGCGTCAGTGGTCCTGCCCTCCAGGTTGCCCGCGTTGGCGGAGTTGCGCGCGCCCCGGTCCTGGGAGGTCATCGATTTCATCAGCGACCTCCACCTGTGCGACGACACGCTACACGCGTTCGACGCCTGGTCGCGCTACATGCGCAGCACGCCGGCCAACGCGGTCTTCATCCTCGGCGATCTGTTTGAAGCATGGGTCGGCGACGATTCACGGCAAGCGGGTTTCGAGGCCCGCTGCGCCGCCGTGCTGGCCGGCGCCTCGGCCACCCGAGACATCGCTTTCATGCCGGGCAACCGCGATTTTCTGGTGGGGCCGGCGCTCCTCGCTGACTGCGGGATGATTGCGCTCGCCGACCCCACAGTGCTGGTGTTGCCGGGCCAACGCATCATGCTGTCGCATGGAGATGCCATGTGCATCGGCGATGTGGAGTACCAGCAGTTTCGCGAACTGGTCCGCAGCGCGGCCTGGCAGCGTGACTTCCTCGCGCTGCCCTTGGCTGAACGGCGGCAGCGGGTGCGTGAAATGCGAGACCAGAGTGAGCAGCGCAAGAAGGGCCCCTCGGCGCCGGCGTGGGTCGATGTCGATGCGGCCACGGCCATCGACTGGATGCGGTCGGCGCAAGCCCCGGTGCTGATTCACGGCCACACGCACCAGCCCGCCAGCGAAACGCTGGCGCCCGGCCTGGTCCGGCACGTGCTGAGTGACTGGGAACTCGACCATGCCCTGGTTCCGCGTGCCGAAGTATTGCGCTGGCAGGGGACGGGGCTGACTCGCCTGCCGCCGCCGCGGTGATGCGCTGGTGGCGCCGATGGCGCGAAGCCCGCACGCTCAGAGTCCGCGCGATCCCCGACGACCTCTGGCAGCTGACGCTGGCCCGCTTTCCGTTCCTGGCGCAGCGATCCGGCGGCGATCTGCACCACCTGCGCGAGTTGAGCACGCTGTTCCTCGCCGACAAGGAATTCGCGGGCATGCAAGGCCTGCAAGTCAGCGACGAGATGGCCGTGGCGATCGCCGCCCAGGCTTGCCTGCCCGTTCTGCGCCTGGGGTTGGCCTGGTACGACGGCTTCAAGGGCATCGTGGTTCATCCCGACGTGGTTCGCGCCAGGCGCGAGCACATCGACGACATCGGCGTGGTTCACCACTATGACGAAGAGCTCTCCGGTGAGGCGATGCACGGCGGCCCGGTGATGCTGTCCTGGCACGACGTCGCGGAAGCGGGCGTCTCGGCGCAATGGGGCTACAACGTGGTGATCCATGAGTTCGCGCATGTGCTCGATCTGCGCGATGGCGTTGCCGATGGCATTCCTGCCCTTGCCGATCGCCAGGCGAGAGTCCGTTGGACGCGTACTCTGGAGGATGAGTACAAACGCTTTTGCGCCTCGGTCGAGGCCGGCATGGACACGCTGCTCGACCCGTACGGGGCCGAGGCGATCGGCGAATTTTTCGCCGTGGCCTCCGAGGTCTTTTTCGTGGCCCCGTCCGACCTGGCCGACGAGCACCCGGCGCTCTACGAACTGCTGCGCGGGTTCTTCCGGCAGGACCCCGCAAACGAAATCGCGCGCCAATAGAGAAGGGAGCCAGCGGCTCCCTTCTGGTCGTCAAGGCTGGCTTGACACAGGCCGCTGAGTCAAGCGGTGGCCGGCTCGGCCTTGGGCTTGTCGCTCTTCTTGTTCGGCGTGATGTCCAGCACCGGCTTGCCATCGGCGTCGACGTCCACCGTCAGGCGCCCGCCCTCGACCAACTGGCCGAACAGCAATTCGTCAGCCAAGGCGCGGCGAATCGTGTCCTGAATCAGGCGCTGCATCGGCCGCGCGCCCATCAACGGGTCGAAGCCGGTCTTGGCCAGGTGTTTGCGCAAGGCGTCGGTGAAAGTCACCTCGACCTTCTTCTCGGTCAACTGGCTTTCAAGTTGGAGAAGGAACTTGTCGACGACACGAAGAATGATGTCTTGGTCGAGCGCCTTGAAGCTCACGGTGGCATCGAGCCGGTTGCGGAACTCGGGCGAGAACAACCGCTTGATGTCGGCCATCTCGTCGCCCTGTTCGCGCGAGTTGGTGAAGCCGATGGTGGCCTTGTTCATCGTCTCCGCGCCGGCGTTGGTCGTCATGATGATGATCACGTTGCGGAAGTCGGCCTTGCGCCCGTTGTTGTCGGTCAAGGTGCCGTGGTCCATGACTTGCAGCAACACATTGAAGACATCCGGGTGCGCTTTCTCGATTTCGTCGAGCAGCAGCACCGCATGCGGCTTCTTGGAGATTGCTTCGGTCAGCAAACCACCCTGGTCGAAACCCACATAGCCCGGCGGCGCGCCGATCAGGCGGCTCACCGCATGGCGCTCCATGTATTCGCTCATGTCGAAGCGGATCAACTCGATGCCCAGGATGTAGGCGAGCTGCTTGGCCACCTCGGTCTTGCCCACGCCGGTCGGGCCGCTGAACAGGAACGAGCCGATCGGCCGGTCGGGTTTGCCCAGGCCGGAACGCGCCATCTTGATCGCCGCGGCGAGCGCTTCGATGGCCGGCTCCTGGCCGAACACCACGCTGTTCAGATCGCGGTCCAGGCTCTTGAGTTTGGAACGGTCGTCATTGGACACGCTGGCCGGCGGGATGCGCGCGATCTTGGCCACGATCTCTTCGACCTCGGCCCGGGTGATGGTTTTCTTCTGCTTGTTCTTGGGCAGGATGCGTTGCGCCGCGCCGGCTTCGTCGATCACGTCGATCGCCTTGTCGGGCAGGTGGCGGTCGTTGATGAATTTGGCCGACAACTCGGCCGCCGCCTGCAGCGCCCCCAGCGCGTACTTGACGCTGTGGTGTTCTTCAAAACGCGACTTCAAGCCTTTCAGGATCTCGATGGTCTGCTCGACCGACGGTTCGGTCACGTCGATCTTCTGGAACCGCCGGGACAGCGCGGCGTCTTTCTCGAAGATGCCGCGGTACTCGCTGAACGTGGTGGCGCCGATGCACTTCATCGCACCCGAACTCAGCGCCGGCTTGAGCAGGTTGCTCGCATCCAGCGTGCCGCCCGAAGCCGCGCCGGCGCCGATCAAGGTGTGGATCTCGTCGATGAACAGAATCGCGTTGGGCTGGTCCTTCAGTTGCTTGAGCACGCCTTTGAGCCGCTGCTCGAAGTCGCCGCGGTATTTGGTGCCCGCCAGCAACGCCCCCATGTCGAGCGAATAGACCACCGCCTTGGCCAGCACCTCAGGCACCTCGTCCTGGGTGATCCGCCAGGCCAGACCTTCGGCGATCGCGGTCTTGCCCACGCCGGCCTCACCCACCAGCAGCGGATTGTTCTTGCGCCGGCGGCACAGGATCTGGATGACCCGTTCGACCTCGAGCTCGCGGCCGATCAGCGGGTCGATCTTGCCGTCGCGGGCCAACTGGTTGAGGTTCTGGGTGAACTGGTCCAGCGGCGAGCCTTTGCCCTCGCCCTCCTCCTTTTCGGCCTCGCTGCCCGGGGTTCCTTCGTTCGACTTGGTCGGCTCGGGAGGGTCGCTCTTCTTGATGCCGTGGGCGATGAAATTGACCACATCAAGCCGTGTGACGCCCTGCTGGTGCAGGTAATACACCGCGTGGGAATCCTTCTCGCCGAAGATCGCCACCAGCACATTGGCGCCGGTCACTTCTTTCTTGCCGCTGCCGGTGGACTGAACATGCATGATGGCGCGCTGGATCACGCGCTGGAAACCCAGCGTCGGCTGGGTGTCGACTTCTTCGTTGCCACCCACCGTGGGGGTGTTTTCCTTGATGAAGCCGGACAGGCTCTTGCGCAAGTCGTCGATGTTGGCCGAACAGGCGCGCAACACCTCGGCGGCCGAAGGGTTGTCAAGCAAGGCCATCAACAGGTGCTCGACCGTGATGAACTCGTGGCGCTGCTGGCGGGCCTCGACAAAGGCCATGTGCAGGCTGACTTCTAACTCTTGGGCAATCATGCGGCCTCCATAATGCATTGCAAAGGGTGGCCACCGCGTCGTGCGGCGGCCAGCACCAGCTCTACCTTCGTCGCCGCAACGTCTTTCGAGTAGACGCCACAGACCCCGCGACCCTCATGATGAATCTTAAGCATGATCTGGGTCGCTGTTTCGAGGTCGCGATTGAAATACTCCTGCAGCACCATCACCACGAATTCCATCGGGGTGTAGTCATCGTTGAGCAACACCACCTGGTACATCCGGGGCGGCTCGGTCTTCTGGGTTTGGCGCTCGACGACAACCGCACCCTGGCCATCGTCGGGCTTGGGCCGCTCCACCGGTGAGGCGGGCGATGGTGGTTTCTCATCGGGCATCGTTTGATTCTATCGAGTTGCCACTTTTTCGTCCTGCCCAGGCCATATTGCGCCGCGGGACTATTCCACAAGGTCGACCTGCCTTCGATTCAAGCCGGCGCCGGGATCCCGCGCCGCCGCCGCGGATTCAAACCGGCGCAAAACTTGATGCGACTCAAGCCGCGCGCAGCAGCGCTCGATACCGTTGACCCAAGCGCGGTCGCAGCCATGCGACAGGGGCCTGGGCCCGGCCGGGTGGCGATCATGATGCCCAACCTGTGCAGTACCCGGTGGCGCTGTTTGGCGTGCTGCGCGCCGGCATGGTGGTGGTCAACGTCAATCCGCAGTACACGGCGCCGGAGCTGGAGTACCAGTTGAAGGACTCGGGCGCGGTGGCCATCGTGGTGCTCGAGAACTTCGCCCACACACTGCAGGAGGTGCTGGCCGGCACGACCGCACCGAGCCTGGCGGTGATCACGACCGAAGTCGGTGACCTGTTTCCCGTGGTCAAGGAATTGCTGACCAACGTGGTGGTCAAGTACGTCAAGAAGATGGTGCCGCCCTGGAAGATTGCGGGGGCGACTGAATTCAACGCCGCCTTGCGCGCGGGCCGCGGCCACGCGCTCGACGAAGTGCAGGTCAGTCACGACGACACGGCCTTCCTGCAGTACACCGGCGGCACCACCGGGGTTGCCAAGGGCGCCGTGCTGACCCACGGCAACATGGTGGCCAACGTGCAGCAACTCGCCGCGTGGATTGCGCACGACCTGGTGGAGGGCAAGGAGTTGTTCGTGTGCCCCTTGCCGCTGTACCACGTCTACGCGCTGAGTTCGAGCCTGGTGTTCATGAAGATCGGCGCCCACACCATTCTGGTGACCAACCCGAGGGAGATGCACGGCTTCATTCACGACCTCAAGTCGCACCCTTTCACCGCCCTCATCGGCGTCAACACGCTGTACCGCGCGCTGCTCGATGCGCCCGAATGCGCGGAGGTCGACACCCGCCACCTGAAGATGGCCAATGCCGGCGGCATGGCGGTTCAGCGCACGGTGGCCGAGCGCTGGAAAAAGGCCGCCGGCGTGCCGCTTGTCGAAGCCTACGGCTTGACCGAGACCTCGCCGGGCGTGATCTCCAACCCACTCGACATTGCGGAATGGACCGGCACGATCGGGTTACTTCAAGATCACCGACCGCAAGAAAGACATGATCGTTGTCTCCGGCTTCAAGGTGTTCCCGAACCAGATCGAGGACGCCGTCGCACTGCATCCGGGCGTGGCCGAGGTCGCGGCCATCGGCGTCCCGGACGAGCGGTCCGGCGAAATCGTCAAGATCATCGTGGTCAGGAGCGATCCCGCGCTGACCGAAGACGACTTGCTGGCGCATTGCAGGCGCCACCTGACCGACTACAAGCTGCCCAAGCTGATCGAATTCCGCAGCGAACCGCTGCCCAAGACCAACCTCGGCAAGATCCTGCGCCGGGAGTTGCGCGCCGCGCCCGCGCCCGCGCCACTCGCCCACTGAGGCAACCCGACGCCGCGTTGTGTTTCAGGGCGCGTCCCCCAGCAAGACATCGAGCGAGCCGGCGTCGACGGCTGCCATCGCCTGCCGCGCGAGCGCGGCCAGGGCCTGCGAGGCCTCACGTGTGGCCACGTCGATGCAAAGGCCGGCCTGTGCCGGCCATGCGGCGTCGATGCGCAGGTAGCGTTGGCCCAGGCGGTCCTCCATCATGGCCTGCACATGCTGTTGCTGCACCGACACCAGCGTCAACAGCAGGCGCCCGTCGCTGAGCCAACCGACCGCGCCGTCGTCGCCCTCCACGCCCCCGGCCGGCTGGTAGCCCGTTGTCGCGGTGCCGATCGACAGCATGCGCACCGCCTCGGCGCGCACCCCCATGAAATGTTCGGCCTCGTGCAATGCCACCTGGTCGGGCGCCACCGCGAACATGCCACCGTCGGCGAACAAGGCGTCGCCGATCCGCACGGCGGGGAAGTAGGACGGCGCGGCGGATGTGGCCATCGCCACGTCGACGGCGCGCACCGCTTCGTCGCCGCGCGCCAACGGCCCGTGCGGGGTCTTGAACACCTTGGTCAGGCTGCGCGTCACGTTCACCGCCGGCACCACCACGTCGTGCAAGGCCTCGCCCAGCGTGCGCTCGCCCAACGCCTCGGCGAGCGCGGCGCGCAATGCCGCTCCGCTGTACTTGGGGCCGAGCACCGAGCGGCTCATGTCCAGCATGCGGCTCACCGGTCCGGTGGGCAGGCCGCGCGGTGAAAACACGGCGCGCCCTTTTTGCAGGAACAGCTCGACCATGGTCTGCATCGGCACCTCGAAAGCCAAGCCAATCGCCAGGATGCCACCCACCGAGGTGCCCGCGATCAGATCGAATCGACGCGCCAGCGGCACACCGACACGCGCCTCCAGCGAGGCCAGCACCATGGCCGTGAACAGGCCCAGGTAGCCGCCGCCGGCCAGGGCCAGGATGCGCAGGGTGGGAGGGTTGTTCATCGGCTGGAAATCGCGCTGCCGCACAGCCTAGACGGCGGCGCAGCCGCCATGTTGATCCGGGTCAACTGCGCAAGCTGGGCCAGCGCCAGAGTCGCCCGCAACCAGGCGCGGTGTTCGTGTTGCCGTTCCCCCGGTTTTCGCGCGGCGCGCCCGAGATGATTCGCGCGGCGCGCCGGCAATCGCTGGCGATCGGCTTTGGAGTGCTGGTGGGCGTGCCGGTGCTGGCGCCGCTGCTGATCATCACGCTGCTCGCAGCGACGGCGGCGCGCCCCGGCGCCGACGGCGCCTTCAGTTCGGCGCCACAGCGCCGGCGGCCAGGCCCAGGCGCTGCAACAGCGGGGCCCACCGATCGGCCATGTCAGCCTCGGCGAGCGCGGGTTCGGCATCGAATTGAAACACCGCAGCCGCTTCGTCCGGGCGCAGGGGCTGCACATTGGCGAGTTGCGCTTGCAGCACCGACAGGTCGGCCTCCGATGCGTCGTCGCTGCGCAGTGCGCGTTGCCGCACCCGCTCGCGCAGCGTGGCGGCGCTGGCGTGGAAGTCGATGATGACGAAGCCAACCCCCAGCCCATCGGCCAGCAGCCGGGCCCGCTGGCGCTGTTCATGGGCCAGGAAGGTCGCGTCCAGGATCACGCTGTAGCCGCTGCCGAGCGCCAGCGCCGCGAGTTCGCGCAGGCGCGCGTGGGTGGCCGCGGTGGCCTCGTCCGAATAGACCTGCGCCCGGGCGTGCGGGTCGGTGTGCGCCAGCGCCGGCAGGCCGAACAGCCGCTTGCGTTGCACGTCGGCGCGAATCCGGATGGCGCCGCACAGTTCCAGCAGGCTCTGGGTCAGCGCCGTCTTGCCGCTGCCCGAGCAGCCGTGCGTCAACATCAGCACCGGTGGCGCGTGGTTCGTGTTGGCCAGCGCCGTGTCGAGGTAATGCCCCGGCGCGCGCGCCGCCTCCGGGCCGCCGGCACCGGGCGACGCCGCGGCCAGCTGCTCGCGCCGCAGCGCGGCCACCTTGGCGCGAACCAGCGCGCGGTGCACCGTGTAGTAGCGCAACACCTCCAGGCCCCCATGATCGTCGCCGCGCTCGATGCAGCCATTGACAAAGCGCTGCGCCAGCCGCGCCAGGCCGTGGGATTGCAGGTCCATCGCCAGGAACGCAACGTCACTCATCACATCGGTCCAGCGCAAGTCGGCGCTGAATTCCAGGCAGTCGAACATCGTCGGTGTGCCGTCGACCTGCGTGACGTTGCCCAGGTGCAGGTCGCCGTGGCATTCGCGCACCCAGCCGTCGCGCAGGCGCTGATCGAAGCCATTGCGCAGCGTGTCGAACGCCAGCGCCTCCCAGCGGCCCAGCGCCGCCAGCCCGGCGCGTTCGTCCGGCGTGGTGCACACTGCGGCCAGCGCGCGCAGGTTGTCCAGCATCGGCGCCCGCACCCGGTCGGCGCGGCCACGCGGGTCAGCCGGGCGCGCCACGGCGGCAGCATCATGAAATGCGCCCAGCGCCTCGACCAGCGCGTCGATGTGCGCCGGGCTCAACCCGCCGGCCAGAGCGAGCCGGTCCCACAGGCCGCTTTGCGCGAAGGCGCGCATCTCGACCGCCCAGTCGATCACCGGGCCGCAGCCGCCCAGGGCCGGTTGCTCGGGCGTGCCGGTGATCGGCACCACATCGAGGTACAGCGCCGGCGCGGATCGGCGATTCAGGCGCAACTCTTCGGTGCAGTCGTGCTGGCGCAGCGCCAGCGTGGTGAAGTCGAGGAACTCCAGGCGCACCGCCTTCCTGATCTTGTAAGCCCGTTCTCCCGCCAGCAGCACGAATGAAATGTGGGTCTCGATCAAGTCCACCGCAACCGGCGGGTTCTGCGCGCGCAGCAGCGCCATCAGACCGGCCACCATGCGAGCCTGCTGCGTCACAGTCAGCGACGGTGCCATGCCGAACCCATTGCGCTTTCAGAATAGCCGCGATCGGCTGGCGGGCGTTGATCTGGCGCACAGGGTCACTCCGGTTCGCGCCGGCTTGCCGCGCGCCAGCCCGGCGCACAATCGCCCCCCATGAAAGCACCCCCGAGACTGCAATCGTTGATCGAAGAAGGCTTGATCGACACGGTGGTCCGCCAGTTGATGAGCGGCAAGGAGGCGATGGTCTTCGTGGTGCGCTGTGGCGGCGAAACCCGCTGCGCCAAGGTCTACAAAGAAGCCACGCAGCGCAGTTTTCGGCAGGCGGTCGACTACACCGAGAACCGCAAGGTCAAGAACACCCGGCAGGCGCGCGCCATGGCCAAGGGCACCCGGTTCGGCAAGCAGGCCCAGGAAGCGGCCTGGCAGAGCGCCGAGGTCGATGCGCTTTACCGGCTGGCGGCCGCCGGTGTGCGCGTGCCCAGGCCACACAACTTCCATGACGGCGTGCTGCTGATGGAACTGGTGACCGACGCGCACGGCGACGCCGCGCCGCGCCTCAACGACGTGGCCTTCACGCCCGAGCAGGCGCGCACCCACCACGCCACGCTGATGGCCGAGGTGGTGCGCATGCTGTGCGCCGGCGTCGTGCATGGCGACCTGTCGGAGTTCAACATCCTGCTGGGCGCCGACGGCCCCGTCATCATCGACCTGCCGCAGGCGGTGGACGCGGCCGGCAACAACCACGCCCAGCGCATGCTGCTGCGCGACGTGGCCAACCTGCGCGGTTTTTTCGGCCGCTTCTGCCCCGAACTTCTGAAGACCGAATTCGGCCCCGAGATCTGGGACCTGTACCACCGCGGCATGCTGCATCCGGCCGTGGTGCTGACCGGCTGCTTCGAGCGCAAGCACGCGGCGGTGGACGTGGGCGGCGTGATGCGTGAAATCGACGATGCCCGCGCCGAAGAGGCGGCGCGCCGCCTGCGCCTGCAGACGGTTGCGTAGCGTTCGATCCAGGCCACACCCCACCGCCTGGGTCACGCCACGGCTGCCAGCCTCGGCGCGCCCGCGCGAACCGGCTCTTCGGCCTGCCGGCGGGTGCTGCGCGACAGCGCCCTCAGGCCGTTCATGTCAAGGATCTCGACCTCGCGGTTGTCCACCCGCAGCAGGCCCCAGCCCACCAGCACGCCGAACGAGCGGCTCACGGTCTCGTGTGCCACGCCGAGGTGGCTGGCGATGTCGCGCCGGCTCATGCGCAGGTGGATGCGCCGCGGCGACTGCCCGCAGGCCGCCATGCGCTGCGACAGTTGCACCAGAAAGCGCGCCAGCCGCACCTCGGCCGCCACCGCCGCCATCACCTCGGCCAGCTCGCCGCGGCGCGTCAGTGCGCTGCTGACCGCCAGGTGCACCACCCGGTCCAGCGCCGGGAGGCGCCGGCCCAGCGTGAAGATGTCGCGCACCAGGATCGCGTAGGCGCTGGAGTCCTCCAGCGCCACTGCGGCGGTCGGGTGGCAGTCCATGCAGACGGCGTCGAAACCGAGCAACTCGGCGCGGCCGGCGAACCCCAGCACCTGCTCGTAGCCATCTTCGGCGGTGCGGATGGTCTTGAAGGTGCCGGCGCGCACGAAGTAGACCGCCTCGGCCTGTGCACCCTCGTGAAAGAGCGTCTCGCCGGCATGCAGCCGGCGCAATGGAACCGGCATGCCGGCGCCGGGTTCGAGCTCGTTGACCCCGGCGCCCATCAAGCGCAACAGGTCCGCGGCACTGCTCTGGCCGCCGCTGGCCACCCTTGCAAGGCGAACCGTGCCGGCGGGTTGAAACGCCACTTCATTGCGTCGGACTGCGCTGCCCATCACACACCTCCGGTGGGTTGATCGAACGCCGGATCGGCCGGTGGGTGGAGCGTGCCCCAAGCGGCTGGGCGCCGCCATCGGCCGGGCGGTGGAGTTGACGTGGGCGGGTTCCGCGCGGACGCGGATTCGTCGGACACCGCGTTCAGACTTTTCCGAATCCGGCGCGCGCTGGTTGATCCCGGTCAAGCGCACGCCTCACCGCCCCGGGCGCCAGAGCGGGCTGATCTACCATGGACCACAGGATGCCCGTTGTGACTGCGCCCCCCCGCGATCCCGACTCCGACCGCCCGTTCGAGATGGCGCTCGATGGCGTGATTCGCGCGGCGCTCGAAGCCATCGTCACGGTCGACGGCCAGCAGCGCATCGTGATGATCAATCCGGCCGCCCAGCGCATGTTCGGCTGCACCGCGGCCGAGGCCCTGGGGCAGGACCTGTCGCGCTTCATCCCGGCCGCGCACCGGGCCCGCCACGCCGAGCACGTGCGCCGCTTCAACGCGTCCGGCGTGCTTGAATTGCCGATGGGAGCGCGCGGCACGGTGTTCGGCCTGCGCGCCAACGGCGAGGTGTTTCCCGCCGAGGCGTCGATCTCCCGGGTCGATGTGGAAAGCGAGTTCGGCCCGCGCCGCTACGTCACGGCGCTGGTGCGCGACCTCAGCGAAGAGCATGGCATGCAGGCCGAGATCGAGGCCTTGAAGCGGCGCATGCGCGCCGTGTTCGAGCTGGCCCCGGTGGCCATCTGGATCACCGATGACGACCTGATCGTGTTCGCCAACCGGGCCTGTGCGGCGCTGTTCGGTGCCGCCGACCGGGCCGCGCTGATCGGCAAATCGATCTACACGCTGCTGGTGCCGGAGTCGCACCGCGCGGTGCGCGAAAAGGTGGCGCAAGCCCTGGCCAGCGGCCAGCCCATGCCGGCGGTGAACGAGCGCATCGCGCGGCTCGACGGCACGGTGCGCGATGTCGTGATCGCGGTGGCCGGCCTGCCCGACCACGGCCGCACCGCGGTGCAGATGGCCATCAGCGACGTCACCGAGCGGGCGCGCGAAAGCCAGGAACTGGAACGCTCGCAGCGCGAATTGCGCCGCCTGTCGGCCAACCTGGTCGACGCGCGCGAAGAGGAGCGGCGCCGCATTGCGCGCGAACTGCACGACGAACTGGGCCAGCGCCTGACCGCGCTGAAGATGGAACTGGCCAGCCTGGCCTCGCCGCCGCCCACCCCCGCGCTGGACGAGCGGGTCGCCGCGATGATCGACATGGTCGACGAAACGGTGGCCTCGGTGCGCCGCATTGCCACCGACCTGCGCCCGCTGATGCTCGATGACCTGGGCCTGAATGCCGCGATCGAGTGGCTCGCCGACGGCTGGGCGCGGCGCATGGGCATTGCCGTCAAGCTGCGCATCGGCCGCGCCGATCCGCGCGTCAGCGAGGCCGCGGCGATCGCGCTGTACCGCATGGTGCAGGAGGCGTTGACCAACATCGCCCGCCATGCCCGGGCCACCGAGGTGATGATCACGATTCGGCGCCAGGCCAAAGAGCTGGTGCTCACGGTGCAGGACAACGGCGTGGGTTTCACCGAACCGTCGATGTACCAGGAGGGGTCGCACGGGCTGATGGGCATTCGCGAGCGTGCCTACATGCTCGGCGGCCAGATGGACATCGGCAACTCGCCCGGCGGCGGCGGGCGCATCTCCGTCCGGCTTCCGCTGTTGCCGGCCGCGGTGCGCTATCCCGCCCGTGCCGCGCCGGCCGCGCCGCCGACCGGCACCTCCGGCCAGTCTTGAGTGCCATTCGACCGATCAGGATCGCGCATGAACACCCCCACCACCCAACCGCGCCTCGGGCTGTTGCTGGTCGACGACCACACCATCGTGCGCGAAGGGCTCAAACGCATCCTCGAGCCGATCGCCGGCGATTGGGTCGTCACCGAGGCCGGCACCGGCTTCCAGGCGCTCGAGTGCCTGCGCCGCCAGGCCTTCCACCTGGCCATTGTCGACCTGTCGATGCCGGGCATGAACGGGCTGGACCTGATCCGCCGCGTCAAGTCCGAATGGCCGTCGGTGGCGGTGCTGGTGCTGAGCATGCACGCCGAGGAGCAGTACGCGCTGCGTGCGTTCAAGGCCGGCGCCAACGGTTACGTCACCAAGGACAGCGCGGCGGCGGAACTGGTGGCCGCCGTGCGCAAGGTGGCGGCCGGCGGCGCCTACGTCTCCAGCAGCCTGGCCGAGCGCGTGGTGCGGCAACTCAGCGGCGCGGCGCGGGCACCGCGCCACGCCGAGCTGACGGACCGCGAACTCGACGTGCTGCAACGCATCGTCGCCGGCCAGCGCCTGACCGACATCGCCGCGGTGCTGCACTTGTCGGTCAAGACCGTCAGCACGCACAAGAGCCGGATCCAGGACAAGCTGCAACTGCCGAACACCGCCGCGCTGATTCGCTACGGCTTCGAGCACCAGCTCGGCAAAGAGGACTCCGGCTTCGGCCCGCTGCAAGATGGCCCGCCGCCAGCGGCGGCAGAGCCGCAACCCAAGCTCACTTGACCAGCAGCACCGGCACCTGCGACAGGTGCACGACCCGCTGCGACACCGAGCCGATGAACAGGCTGCCCACCGTGCCCCGGCCATGCGATCCCAGCACGATCTGGTCGACCCCGTGTTGGTTGGCCACGCGCACGATTTCCTCGGCCGTCCACCCCACCGCGCGCTGGCTGCCGCGCAACTTCAGCCCGCAGGCGAGCGCCAACGCCTCGGCCTCGGCCAGCACGTTGTCCTGGGCCTTTTTCTGGGCCATCTCGATCTCGTCGATGCTGACGACCGGCAACTCGCCATAGATCACCGGCAACTCGCGCACGTTCAGCAACGTCACTTCCAGCGGCACCGCCGCCCGCACCATGGTCGCCACCGCTTCGATCGCACGCTTGGCGTGGTCGGAGCCATCGACCGCAATGAGCAACTTCAACATCGGCGCCTTTCCGGTCGCTGCAAGGCGCATCGACCACTGGCGCTCAGGATAGCCGACCCTGGCGCGCGCCGATTGAGATGGCGCAACGATGGGTCAAATTGGGCCAATGGGGGTCAAACGGGCGCGGGCACGCCCTGCCCCAGCATCTCGGGCGTGACCAGCGTGACGCCCTGTTCGGTGACGGTGAAGCGAGACCGGTCTTCAGCCGGGCAGAGACCGATCTTGATGCCGTCGGGCAGCACGCAGTGCTTGTCGACGATCGCCCGCCTGAGCACGACGTTGCGGCCCACCACCACGTCGGGCAGCAGCAGCGAGTCGATCGCCGTGCCGCGCCGCCCGTCGTCGTCGAACACGAACTTGGCCGGCGGCAACTGATGCTGCAGGCCGCGGATTGGCCAGGCGTCGTCGTACAGGTTCAACTCCGGCAGCGGCCGGGTGAGGTCCATGTTGGCCTCCCAGTAGGCGTCCAGCGTGCCCACGTCGCGCCAGTACGGCCGGGTGCCGATCATGTTGACGCAACTCTCGGTGAAGTCGTGTGCGAACACGGCCGCGTGCGCGCAGGCGCGTGGAATGACGTCGCGCCCGAAGTCGTGGCTCGACCGCGGGTCCGCCGCATCCAGGCCCAGCGCACTGAACAGAAACCCGGCGTTGAAGACATGGATGCCCATGCTGGCCAGCGCCACGTCGGGGCGGCCGGCCATCGCCACCGGCCGGGCCGGCTTTTCGTCGAACCCGAGGATGCGGCCGTCGGTCGAGGCGCTCACCACCCCCAGCGCCGGCGCCTGCGCCAGCGGCACCTCGATGCAGGCCACCGTGAGGTCGGCATCGCGTCGGGCGTGCTCGGCAATCAGGCGGCTGTAGTCCATCTTGTACACATGGTCGCCGGCCAGCACCAGCACATGGCGCGGGGCGGCGGCGCGCAGCAGGGCCAGGTTCTGGTACACGGCGTTGGCGGTGCCGCTGTACCAGCCCTGGTCGATCTGCTGCTGCGCCGGCACGACGTCGACAAATTCACCCAGGCTCGCGTCCAGGAAGCCCCAGCCGCGCGTGATGTGGCGGATCAGGCTCTGCGCCTTGTACTGCGTCAGCACGCCGACCCGGCGCAGCCCCGAGTTGATGCAGTTGCTGAGCGTGAAGTCGATGATCTTCAGCGTGCCGGCGAACGGCATCGCCGGCTTGGCGCGCAGGCGGGTCAACTGCTTCAGGCGCGAGCCGCAGCCACCGGCCAGCACGAGCGCGTACGTGGCCCGCACCAAGTGGTTCGGCACGGCATCGCGCGGCTCGGCGGTGCGGGCCCGATAGCCCATCGGGGGGTTCATTTTTCATTCATCCGTGTCTTGGCCTCTCGGCGGCGGCCCGCGGTGGGCCCAGTTGAGCGCCTCCATCACACCCGCGTCGTCGACTTGATCGAACTCGGCATAGTGCAGCCCGACGGCGTGAAACGGAAATGGCTGCGACAGGCAGACGACCTGGTCGACCTCGGCGCGCAGCGCTTCGAGCGTGTCCTGCGGCGCCACCGGCACCGCCAGCACCAGCCGCGCCGGGTGGCGGCGCCGCAGCGCCCTCAACGCCGCCATCATCGTGGTGCCGGTGGCGATGCCGTCGTCGACGACGATGGCCGTGCAACCGGCCAGCTCGGCGCGCGGGCGCCCGTGCAGGTACACCTCGCGGCGGCGCGCGATTTCGGCCAACTCGGCGCGCGCCTGCGCCTCGATCCAGCCGGCCTCGACCGCCCCGCGCTGCCCACGGTCGGGGTCGACGACGATTTCGGGCGGCTCGCCTTCGGCGACCGCGGCCAGCGCCAGCTCCGGCTGCCAGGGCGCGCCGATCTTGCGCACCAGCACCAGGTCCAGCGCCGCGCCCAGCGCGCGCGCCACCACGGCACCCATGGGCACGCCGCCGCGCGGCAAGGCCAGCACGACGATGGGTTTGGGCAGCTGCAACCGCAGCAAGCGCTCGGCCAGCAAGCGGGCGGCCTCGGCACGGTTGGCAAAGCGCGGCTTCATCGGTGCCGCCGATCCGCCAGGTGGTTCTCGAACCAGCCCGCGGCCAGCTCGGCGACGCCTCCCAGCGCGCCGGGCTCCTCGAAGAGGTGCGTCGCCCCCGGCACCACCTCCAGGCGCTTGTTGCACGAAAGCAGCCGCATGGCGCGGCGATTCAACTCCAGCACCTGCGAGTCGGCGCCGCCGACGATCAGCAAGGTCGGCGCGATCACGCGGGCCAGCCAGTGGGCCGCCAGGTCGGGCCGCCCGCCGCGCGACACCACCGCGCCCACGCTGCCCGGTCGCAGCGCCGCGGCCGCCAGCGCCGCGGCGGCACCGGTGCTGGCACCGAACAAGCCGATGCACAAGCCACCGACATCGGAACGCCGCGCAACCCAGTCCAGCGCCTGCTCGACGCGGTCGCCCAGCAGCTCGATGTCGAACACCTTGGAGCGGTCGGCCGCCTCGGCTTCAGCGAGAAGATCGAACAGCAGCGTCGCCAGCCGGTGCTCGTGCAGCACCGCCGCGACGCGGCGATTGCGGTCGCTGAGCCGGCTGCTGCCGCTGCCATGGGCAAACAGCACCAGCCCGACGGCACGCGGTGGCAGGTCCAGATCGCCCGGCAGCGCCAGCGGCCCGACGCGAACCGGCTCGCTCCGAAGGGTCGCTTTCTCGCTGGCTGCCATGCTCACCCCCACACGTTTGCAGCGCCATCGTCGCGCAAGCGGCCGGGCACCCGATTGAGCCTGCGCAAGGGAGTGCGTGGTCCGGCCGCGCCATCGCCCAAATCGGCCATGGCGCGCGACCCGGGCCTTGACATCGCGCAAGCCTGGCCCCAAGACGCCCCTCGATACTCGTTTCAAACAGGGTCCGCGACCGGCACGTTCGTTGTTGCACGCACCGGTCGTGGCGCACCACAAAGAGGAGCGCGACATGGCCACCGCAATGGACACCCAAGGCCCCAGGCCGGCGCCCGACGCCGCCCACCGGCGCCAGGCGCTGTCGGTGCTGATCGTCAGCACCTTCGCCTTCACCATGTGCTTCATGGTGTGGATGATGTTCGGCGTGATCGGCATCCCGATCCGCAAGACGCTGGGCCTGAACGCCACCGAGTTCGGCCTGCTGACCGCCACGCCGGTGCTGACCGGTTCGTTGATCCGCGTGCCGCTCGGCATCTGGACCGACAAGTACGGTGGCCGCATCGTGATGGCGCTGCTGATGGCCAGCACCGTGCCGGCCATCTGGCTGATGAGCTATGCCACCGCGTACTGGCACTTCCTGGTGATCGGCCTGTTCGTCGGGCTCGCCGGGGGGTGGTTTTCGGTCGGCACGCCGTATGTGGCGCGCTGGTTCCCGAAAGACCGGCAAGGTTTCGCGATGGGCGTCTACGGCGCCGGCAACTCGGGTGCGGCGGTCAACAAGTTTGTCGCCCCCGCGCTGGTGCTGGCCTTCGGCTGGACCCTGGTGCCGCAGGTCTACGCCGCGGTGATGCTCGGAACGGTGGTGCTGTTCTGGATGTTCAGCCACAGCGACCCGGCGCACCTGGTGCCGTCCAACACCAGGTTCAGCGACCAGTTGAAGATGCTGAGGGAGCCGAAGGTGCTGAAGTACTGCCAGTACTACTCCATCGTGTTCGGCGGCTACGTTGCCCTGAGCCTGTGGATGGTGCAGTACTACGTGGGCGAGTACGGGCTGGGGATTCAGAACGCGGCGCTGCTGGCCGCATGCTTTTCGTTGCCCGGCGGCGTGCTGCGCGCCGCGGGCGGCTGGCTGTCGGACAAGTACGGCGCCCACAGCGTCACCTGGTGGGTGATGTGGGTCAGCTGGATTTGCCTGTTCCTGTTGAGCTACCCGCAGACCGACTTCTCGATCCTGACCGTCAATGGCGTCAAGACCTTCCACGTCGGCTTGAACGTCTACGCCTTCACCGGCCTGATGTTCCTGCTCGGCATCGCGTTTGCGTTCGGCAAGGCATCGGTCTTCAAGTACATCGCCGACGACTACCCCACCAACATCGGCACCGTCAGCGGCATCGTCGGCCTGGCCGGAGGGCTGGGCGGCTTCGTGCTGCCGATCATGTTCGGCGCGCTGATGGACCTGACCGGCATTCGCTCCAGCGCCTTCATGCTGATGTACGGCGTGGTCTGGGTCTCGCTGATCTGGATGTACTGGACCGAGGTGCGCCGCACCGAGCTGATGGGCAAGAACGCCACGGCCTTCAGCCTGCAGGGCTGATCGCCGGATCGGGATTGACACGCAGCACAAGGATTGCCATGAACACCACCATCAAGACGGGTGTGGGCTCGCCCGCACCCACGAGTGGCGCCGACATCGGCGACTGGCGCCCCGAAGACGAAGCGTTCTGGGAGTCCACCGGCAAGAAGATCGCCTACCGCAACCTGTGGATCTCGGTGCCCAGCCTGCTGTGCGGCTTTGCGATCTGGGGCATGTGGGGAATCATCACCGTGCAGATGCTCAACCTGGGCTTCCCGTTCGCCCAGGCCGAGTTGTTCACGCTCACGGCCATCGCCGGCCTGGCAGGCGCCACGATGCGCATCCCGGCCGCGTTCCTGATCCGCCTGGCCGGCGGGCGCAACACCATCTTCCTGACCACCGCAATGCTGCTCGCGCCGGCCATCGGCACCGGCATCGCGCTGCAGCACAAGGACTGGCCGCTGTGGGTGTTTCAGCTGATGGCGCTGTGGTCGGGTGTGGGCGGCGGCAACTTCGCCAGTTCGATGTCCAACATCAGCACCTTCTTTCCGAAGCGGCTGCAAGGCACGGCGCTCGGCCTCAACGCCGGCCTGGGCAACTTCGGCGTGACGACGATGCAGATCGTGATCCCGCTGGTGATGACGCTGGGACTCTTCGGCGCCATCGGCGGCGAGCCGATGACCTTGGTGAAAGACAGCGGCTGGATCTTCGGCAAGATCGCCGCCGGCACGCCGACCTATATCCAGAACGCCGGCTTCGCGTGGCTGCTGTCGCTGGTGCC
>JANORB010000124.1:0-5533 GCA_031415135.1 Methylibium sp. | reverse complement strand
CGCCGCCGGCGCCAAGACCATCCTGATCACGCCGAGCGACTCCAAGGCCATCATCCCGGCCATCAAGAAAGCGCAAGCCAAGGGCGTGATGGTGATCGCGCTCGACAGCCCGACCGACCCGGCCGACGCCACCGACGCGCTGTTCGCCACCGACAACTACAAGGCCGGCGTGCTGATCGGCCAATACGCCAAGGCCGCGATGGGCGGCAAGCCGGTGAAGATCGCCACGCTGGACCTGTTCCCCGGCCACCCGGTCGGCGCCCAGCGCCACAACGGTTTCCTGCAAGGCTTCGGTCTGCAAAGCTTCGACGCCAAGAACAACGAGCTGGCCAAGCCGGCCGAAGTGGTGTGCATGGCCGACAGCTTTGGCGACCGCGCCAAGGGCCAGACCGCGATGGAAAACTGCCTGCAAAAGAACCCCGACATCAACCTCGTCTACACGATCAACGAGCCCGCTGCGGCCGGTGCGCACAACGCGCTGCAAAAGGCCGGCAAGGACAAGGGCGTGATGATCGTCTCGGTCGACGGCGGCTGCGACGGCATCAAGGACGTGGCCGGCGGCAAGATCGCCGCGACCTCGCAGCAGTACCCGCTGAAGATGGCGGCCATGGGCGTGGACGCCGGCGTCGAATACGCCAAGACCGGCAAGAAGGTCAGCGGCTACACCGACACCGGTGTCACGCTGATTGCCGACAAGGCGATGGCCGGCGTCGACAGCAAAGACGCCAAGGTCGGCACCGACCTGTGCTGGGGCAAGAAGTAATTTTCGCGCCCGCCTGACTCGCTGAGAAACGAAAGAACAGTGGCCTGCAAACGCAGGCCACTGAGCTTGCGGACGCATGCTGGCCGCCTCTTCGAAGGATTCTCATGAACACCTGGAAAGAAAAACTTCCGCCGATCGGGCAGCTCGGCCCGTTCATCGCGTTGCTGATCGCGTGCACTGTCTTCGGCACCACGACCGATCGGTTTTTCAGTGGCGAGAACTTCTCGCTGATCCTTCAGCAAGTGATGGTCGTCGGTGTCATCGCCATCGGCCAGACGCTGATCATCCTCACCGCCGGCATCGATTTGTCGTGCGGCATGATCATGGCGCTGGGCAGCATCGTCATGACCAAGGTGGCGGCCGACCTGGGCGTGCCCGCGCCGCTGGCGATCCTGATCGGCATCAGTGTGACCGCGCTGTTCGGCCTGATCAACGGCCTGCTGGTCACCCGCATCAAGTTGCCGCCGTTCATCGTGACGCTGGGCACCTTCAACATCGCGTTTGCGATCACGCAACTCTATTCAGGCGCGCAGACCGTCACCGAGGTGCCGCCGCTGATGACCTGGCTGGGCACCACCTTCCCGGTCGGGGGCGCGAACGTCGCCTACGGCACCGTGCTGATGATCCTGCTGTACCTGGGCGTGTGGTTCTGGCTGCGCGAGACCGGTGCCGGGCGCCACGTCTACGCGGTCGGCAACAACCCGGAGGCCACGCGCCTGGTCGGCATTCCGCCGGAAAATGTGCTGCTCGGCGTGTACGTGATGGCCGGCGTGTTCTACGGCATCGCCTCGCTGCTGGCGGTGTCGCGCACCGGTGTCGGTGACCCCAACGCCGGGCAGACTGAAAACCTCGACGCGATCACCGCAGTGGTGCTCGGCGGCACCAGCCTGTTCGGCGGACGCGGCGTGATCCTCGGCTCGCTGATCGGCGCGATCGTCGTCGGCGTGCTGCGCAACGGCCTCACACTGATGGGCGTCTCGTCGGTCTATCAGGTGCTGATCACCGGCATCCTGGTGATCCTGGCGGTGACGGTCGATCAACTCTCACGCAAGGGAGGGCGTTGACCATGGCTCAACATCAGATCGTGATGCAGGCCAAGGGCCTGGTGAAGCGCTACGGCCAGGTGGTCGCGCTGGACGGCGCCGACTTCGAACTGCGCGCCGGCGAAATCCTGGCGGTGATCGGCGACAACGGCGCCGGCAAGTCCTCGCTGATCAAGTGCCTGTCGGGCGCGACGATTCCCGACGAGGGCGAGATCAAGCTGGACGGCCAGGTGATCCACTTCAAGGGCCCGATCGACGCGCGCCGCGTCGGCATCGAAACGGTTTACCAGGACCTGGCGGTGGCCCCGGCGATGACGATTGCCGAGAACCTGTTCCTCGGCCGCGAGATCCGGCGCCAGGGCTTCCTGGGCAACGTGCTGCGCATGCTCGACAAGAAGAAGATGCTGGAGCTGAGCATCGCCCGCATGAACGACCTGAAGGTCGGCATCCGCTCGATGACGCAGGCGGTGGAAACGCTCTCCGGCGGCCAGCGCCAGTGCGTGGCGGTCGCGCGTGCCGCGGCCTTCGCCGAGCATGTGGTGATCCTCGACGAGCCGACCGCCGCGCTCGGTGTGAAGGAAGGCAACATGGTGCTGGAGCTGATCCGCCGGGTGCGCGACAAAGGCCTGCCGGTGGTGCTGATCTCGCACAACATGCCGCATGTGTTCGAGATCGCCGACCGCATCCACGTGGCGCGGCTGGGCAAGCGCGGCACCGTGCTCAACCCCAAGAAGATCAGCATGAGCGACACGGTTGCCGTGATGACCGGCGCGCTGCGTCCCGAAGACCTGCCGGCCGAAGCGCTGGCGCTGTGAGGAAGCTCCCATGCTGAAGGGCATCAACCCGCTGCTCACGCCCGAGCTGCTCAAGCTGTTGTGCGAAATGGGCCATGGCGACGAGCTCGTGCTGGCCGACGCCAACTTCACCGCCGAGTCGCTCAGCGCCAGCCGGCCCGTGTTGCGCCTGAGTGGCGCGGGCATGCGCGAAGCCTGCGCCGCCGTGCTGTCGGTGTTTCCGCTCGATTCGTTCGTCGAGCAGCCGGTGGCCTTCATGCAGGTGGGGGACTCGGCCGACGGCTACCGCTCCGAACTGCAGCGCGGCGTGATCCGGCAGATGGGCCTGGACGGCGTGGCGCAGCCGGCGCAGTGCGAGCCGATGGAGCGGTTCGCGTTCTACGAACGGAGCCGCCGCGCCTATGCCATCGTGCAAACCGGCGAGTTGCAGCCGTGGGCCAACTTCATCTTCAAGAAGGGCGTGATCGCTGACGAGTTGAGGCCATGAACTTCGCCACACCGGGGGTGACATGAGCCCGGCCCGGCTCGCGCCCGGCGCCGACTCGCGCCTGCGCCCGCGCGGCTCCAACCATGTGGGAATGGGGCAGTTCAACGAGCGCGTGGTGCTGCAGGCAGTGCGTTTGCACGGCAGCGTGGCCAAGGCCGACATCGCGCGCCTGACCCACCTGACGCCACAGACCGTGCAGACGATCATCGTCCGCCTGGAAGCCGATGGCCTGGTGAAAAAGCTCGCACCGGTGCGCGGCAAGGTGGGCCAGCCGTCGGTGCCGATGGCGCTGAACCCGGACGGCGCCTTCTCCATCGGCATCAAGATCGGCCGGCGCAGCATGGACATGCTGCTGGTCGACTTTTGCGGCCAGGTGCGCGAACGGGTGTCGCTGACCTATGTGTTCCCCGACCCCGACACGCTGTTTGCCGAGATCGACACGCGGCTGCAGGCCTTGTGCAAATCACTGCCGCCCAAGCACCGAGCGCGCCTGCACGGTGTGGGCATCGCGGCGCCCTTGTCGCTGGAGGGCTGGCAAACGCTGTTGGGCATCGCGCCGCAACAGGCCGCGAAGTGGACCGACATCGACATTCGTGAACGCGTGATGGCGATGACCGAGCTGCCGGTGGTGTTTGTCAAAGACACCACCGCCGCCTGCGTGGCCGAACTGGTGGCCGGGCGTGGCCGCAGCATCAAGAGTTTTCTCTACATCTTTGTCGAGACCTTCATCGGCGGCGGCCTGGTGCTGGACAGCCAGCTGCGCGGTGGCTTGCACGGCAACGCCGGCGCGGTGGGCTCGCTCCCGCTCGGCCTGAGCCACATCGACGCCGCCGGCCCCCCGGCCCAGTTGCTGAGCCTGGCGTCGCTGTTCAACCTGGAGGCGCGCTTTCGCAAGCAGGGGCTGGATGAAACCGCCTCCACCGACGAACGCGCGCTGGCGCCGCCGTGGCGGCAGCACACCATGGGTTGGCTGCGCGAAGCCGGCCCGGCGGTGGCGCTGGCCGTCAACAGCGCCGCGTGCCTGCTCGACCTGGAAGGCGTGATCGTCGATGGCTCGTTCAGCCCGGCCTTGTTGAATGCCTTGCTGGCCGAGGTCGAGTGCGCGCTCGACCGCTACAGTTGGGAGGGTGTGACCCGCCCGGCGGTGATGGCCGGGACCGTGGGCTCCGACGCCCGCGCGATCGGCGGCGCGCTGTTGCCGCTGTATGCCAACTTCGCGCCCGATCGGGACCTGTTCCTCAAGCTGGCGAGCTGAGCTGGGCTGATCGCCGACGCCGCCGTTCGGCGGACAATGCGCGTGGCCAGCGAACATCCGAAAGCGAGATCTCATGAAGCCGATGACCATCGCCACCCACCGAATAGCCGGCCAGCGGCCCGGAACGTCTGGGCTGCGCAAGAAAGTGACGGTCTTTCAGCAGCCGCATTTCCTGGAGAACTTCGTCCAGGCGATTTTCGATTCGCTCGAGGGCTTCGAGGGTCAGACGCTGGTGCTGGGTGGCGATGGCCGTTTTTACAACGACGTGGCCATCCAGGTCATCGTGCGCATGGCCGCTGCCAACGGCTTTGGCCGTGTGCTGGTCGGTCAGAACGGAATTCTGTCGACACCGGCGGCGAGTTGCGTGATCCGCAAGCGCGGCGCCTTCGGCGGCATCATCCTGTCGGCCAGCCACAACCCCGGCGGGCCGGACGCTGACTTCGGCATCAAGTACAACACCGGCAACGGCGGGCCGGCGCCCGAGGCTGTCACCGAGTCGATCTACCGGCACACGCTGAGCATCACCCGAACCCTGACCGTGGTCTCCCCCGACATCGACCTGGGCACGCTCGGGCGAAGCATGGTGGCGGGCATGGAGGTCGAAGTCATCGACCCGGTGGCCGACCATGCCGAGTTGCTGGCCAGCTTGTTCGACTTCGACGCCATCGCCCGGCTGCTCGCCGCGCCCGGTTTCAGCATGCGCTTCGACGCCATGCATGCGGTCAACGGCCCCTACGCCAGCGCGGTGCTGGTGGGCCGGCTCGGCGCGCCGGCGGCCAGCGTGATGAACGGTGTGCCGCTGCCCGACTTCGGCGGCGGCCACCCGGACCCGAACCCGACCTATGCCACCGAGTTGATTGCCGCGATGACCGCCCCCGACGCGCCCGACTTCGGCGCCGCCAGCGACGGCGACGGCGACCGCAACATGATCGTCGGGCGGCACTTCATCGTGACACCGAGCGACAGCCTGGCCGTGCTGGCCGCCAACGCGCACCTCGTGCCCGGTTACGCCGCCGGCTTGAAGGGCGTGGCGCGCTCGATGCCCACCAGCGCCGCGGTCGACCGGGTTGCCAAAGCCCTGGGCATCGAATGCTTTGAGACGCCCACCGGCTGGAAGTTTTTCGGCAACCTGCTCGACGCCGGCCGCGTGACCCTGTGCGGCGAAGAAAGTGCGGGCACCGGCTCGGACCA
>JANORB010000123.1:0-6898 GCA_031415135.1 Methylibium sp. | reverse complement strand
CCAGGGCTCCTCCCTCACCCCAGCCCTCTCCCGCAAGCGGGCGAGGGAGCCAACACGGGCTCCCTCGCCCCTGTACTCGGGGGAGAGGGTTGGGGTGAGGGGGCGGCGCGCGGCGTAGCTGAACATGGTCGCCAATCAGGTCAGAAAATGTGGCTTTGCCACTTTGCTCATCCCCCTCGGGGGGCGGCGGCAACGCCGCCTGGGGGCACTCTCACTCCGGCCCGGCCAAGGGCAGCGTGACCTCGACGGCCAGGCCCGGCATGGCATTGCGCAGCACCATCCGCCCGCCGTGGGCCTGCACCACCAGCAGGCACAGGTGCAACCCCAGCCCGACGCCACCGGTGGCGCGCTGGCGCGCCGCGTCGACCCGGTAGAACGCCTGGGCCAGATGCGGCAGGTGCGCCTCGGGCACGCCGGGCCCGAAGTCGCGCACCGTCAGCGTCACCGCTTGGGCGTTGAACGAACTGCTGACCCGGGGCGGTGGCCGCGCGCCGGCGGCGTGCCGCAATGCGTTTTCGAGCAGGTTGCGCAGCAGCAGCTTGATGCGGGTGCGGTCCAGAGCCAGCGCCGGCAGCCCCGGCGCCAGGTCGGCCTGCACATCGCGCCCGATGAAGTGAGTGGCCAACACGTCGCGCACCAGCGCGTTCAGGTCGCTGCGTTCGCGCTGCAATGCGGCATGGCCCGAGCTCAGGCGCTCACTCTCCAGCAGATCGGTGATCAACTGGCCCATCTCGGCCAGGTCGCGCAGCAGCGCGTCGCGGGCGGTCCGGTGCTCGTCATGGTCGGACACCAGTTCGGCGTTCAGGCGCGCCCGCGTCAGCGGCGAGCGCAACTCGTGGCTGATGGCCAGCAGCAGCTGGCGCTTGGCATCGAGCATGTGGTGCAGGCTGGACGCCATGGCGTTGACCTGCGCGGCCAGGTCGCCCAGTTCGTCGTCCCGGCGCAGCGCAATCGGCCGTGAAAAATCACCCTGCCCGAAGCGCACCGCACCGGAGCGGATGTCGGCCAGCGGGCGCAGCAGGTGGCGCACATACGCGTAGGCCAGCGCCGTCAGCAGCAGCAACATCGCCAGCGTGGCCCAGCCGATGAAGCGCGGCCGGTGCTGCCAGCCCGCATCGCCCAGGCCGAAGCGGATGCGGTGCCCGTCTGCGGTGCTGCGGGTCAGCAGCCACCAGGCGCCGTCCTGTTCTTGCGAGTCGGCCGAGGCGCTGTTGGCGCGGCCGAACCCGTGGCGGCGCTGCGGCTGTGATTCCCAGTTCACCAGCGGCCCGTCGATGCGGATCGCCAACGGCAGGCGTTCGGTCAAGGCCTGGGCGCGGGCCACGTCGGGCGGCGTCCCGACGTCCAGGGCCAGCCGGTCCACATAGTCGACGATCAGCGGGCGCACCACGTCGCGCCAGCCGCCGGAAAACACGCTGCGCGTGCCACCCAGGAAGGTGAGCGTCAGGGCCAGGGCCAGCAGCAGGAACAGCGCCACCAGCCGCAGCCCCAGCGAATGGCCGATGCGGCGGCGCCAGCGGCGCTGATGGTTCCGATCGGCGCCGGCTGGCATGGAGGGTGCCGCTGCCTTGGCCACCGCCTTGGGCACCGTCACGAGCGCGCACCGGCGAACGCGTAGCCGGCGTTGCGCAGCGTCTTGATGCAGTCCAGCGGTTCGAGCTTCTTGCGCAGCCGGCTCACCAGGATGTCGACCGCGCGGGTGTAGAGATCGGCGTCGTGGCCACGCAGGCGGTTCAGGATTTCGTCGCGGCTGAACACTTTTTGCGGCTCGCCCGCCAGCAGCGCGAGCAGCTCGAACTCGGTGCCGGTCAGCTCCAGCGCCTGGCTGTGGCGCATCACCTGGCGCCGTTGCAGGTCGATCTCCAGCCCGTCGAACACCAGCCGATGCGGCGAGGCCACGCTGGATGCCGGCGCGCGCACCCGGCGCCGCAACACGGTTTGCAGACGGGCCGCCAGTTCACGCGGCTCGAAGGGTTTGGGCAGGTAGTCGTCGGCACCGAGCTCGAGCCCGACGATGCGGTCCATCACCTCGCCGCGCGCGGTGAGCATGACGATCGGAATGTCGCTCTCTTTGCGGATGGTGCGGCACAGCTCGAAGCCGTCCATCTCGGGCAGCATCACGTCCAGGATCGCGGCGTCGAACGCTTCGCTGCGCAGCCGCGCCAGGCCGGCGCTGGGCCGCACGGCGCTGGCCAGTTCGAAGTCGAAGCGTTTGAGGTAGGCCGCCAGCGGCGCGGCCAGGTGCTCGTCATCGTCGATCAGCAGGATTCTGTGCATGGCCGGCATGCTCCCATGGGGCGGGTTGCAGCGCAACGGCCCGCGCGGCCGGAGGGCAGCGCGGGCCGCGGGTCAGGTCAGCCAGCGCGCTTGCAGGCGCACCGTCGTTCGTGAGGCACATGGCCGTGCGCAGGCACGCCCTTGTGTCCACACTCACCCCCAGCGGCCGTGGCGCTTGCTCAGGAACTCGCGCAGCTTCTGCTGCTGCTCGGGCTTGAGCGTGTCGAAGAAGTCCGCCGTTGCGGCAATCACCTCGGGGCTCTTGCCGCGGATCGCGCCGGTCTTTTCTTCCACCAGCGCTTGGGCACGCGCCTTGTCGAAGGTGGCGCCGGCAATCAGCGCGCCCATCTCGGCGCGCGGGTGGGTGGTGCTGCCGACCAGCGCATTGCGTTGTTCGCGCATCTTGTCGAACACCACGCCCAGGCGCTGCTTCTGCGCCGGGTCGAGCTGCAATTCCTTGCTGGCGCGATCGATCATGCGCTCGCGCCATTTGGCGGCGTCTTCGGCGCTCATCTGCGTCATGCCGGGGCCATGCTGGCGGTGGCCGCAGGCGGTCATGCCGCCCACCAGGATGGACGCGCCGAACAGGCCGAACAGGGTTCTCTTGATCCAGGGTTTCATCATTCAGTCCTTTGAAGGGTCGAGGGGTTTGTGTTCAACACAAGAGCGATCGTGCCCGGCCTGGCCGCTTGAATCTTCTCGGCCCGGTATCGCTGTGTTTCGTTTCATTTCAGGCGCGGCGCTGCCCGGCGGGTCGCGGCCGGCCCCAGCCTTTGCGGGATACTCGCTTTCGATGCGCCTTGCCCTCGCCCTCATCCTCATTGGCCTGGCCGCTGTCGGCCCCGCCGCGCGCGCTGCCGCGGCCAGCGTGTTTCTTGAAGAGCTGACCTGGACCGAGCTGCGCGACGCCGTGCGGGCCGGCTCGACCACCGCGATCATTCCGGTCGGCGGCACCGAACAAAGCGGGCCGCACCTGGCGCTGGGCAAGCACAACGTGCGCGTGAAGCTGCTGGCCGGCCGGATCGCGGCGGCGCTGGGCAACACCATCGTCGCGCCGGTGCTCGCTTACGTGCCCGAAGGCGCCGTCGCGCCGCCCACCAGCCACATGCGCTACCCCGGCACGATCTCGTTGCCCGACGACACGTTCAAGAGCGTGCTCGACGCGGCCGCGCGCAGCCTGCGCCAGGGCGGCTTCACCGATGTGGTGTTGATCGGCGACCACGGCGGCTACCAGGCGCAGTTGAAAGCCGTCGCCGCCAGGCTCAATCGCGACTGGGCCGCCACGCCGGCGCGCGCGCACTTCGTCGCCGCCTACTACGACGCGGCGCAGGCGCCGTATGCCAAGGCATTGCGCGCCAAGGGCTTCACCGACGCGCAAATCGGCAGCCATGCCGGGCTGGCCGACACCTCGCTGATGCTGGCCACCGACCCCGCGCTGGTGCGGCCCGAGCGCATGCCGCGCGACGCTGCCGACGGCGCGCCGCAAGGCGTTGCCGGCGACCCGCGCGGGGCCAGCGCGGCGCTCGGGCAGATCGGCGTCGACGCGATCGTGGCCAACAGCGTGGCCGCGATTCGCGCCGCGCTGTCCGCCCGGCCGTGAGCCACCCGCGGCAACTTATCTGTTCTCAACCCAGGTTCAGCGAACCGTTCGATTTCAGGACTTCTTCATGCGTCACCCCCACGCCCACACCCTTCGCCGACGCCTGCTGTTCATCGCTGCCGCAGGCACCTTCGGCGCGCTGGCATCGGGCACCTGGTGGGCCGCGGCGCAAGGCGGCGCCGCCTCCGCGCCGGCGCCATCTGCCGCGGCGGTCGACACCGTGCCCGGCATGCCGCCCGTGCCGGAGCGCACCAACCTGTACAGCGAGGTCGGCGCCAACCGCATGAGCGCCAACGTGGCCGGCGCGCTCGAGCGCGTGTACGTGCCCAACCGCGCCGCCAACAGCGTGTCGGTCATCGACCCGGCCACGCTGAAAGTGGTGGACACCTTCAAGGTCGGCGTCAACCCGCAACACGTGGTGCCGTCGTGGGACCTGCGCACGCTGTGGGTGGCCAACAATGCCGAGGGCCGCACCGACGGCAGCCTCACGCCGGTCGACCCGAAAACCGGCCAACCCGGCGCGTCGATCGCGGTCGACGACCCGTACAACATGTACTGGTCGCCCGATGGCAAGCACGCCATCGTCGTGGCCGAGGCCTACAAGCGGCTCGATTTCCGCGACCCGGTGAGCATGAAGCTCCAGTACAGCATTGCCACGCCCCAATGCGCCGGCATCAACCACGCCGACTTTTCCATCGATGGCCGCTTCGCCCTGTTCACCTGCGAATTCAACGGCTCCATCACCAAGGTGGACCTGGTGCAGCGCAAGGTGCTGGGCACCCTCAAGCTGAGCCAGTATTTCAACCGGCCGGACGCGCTGGCGCTGATCGCGCAACCCGGCAGGAAGCCCAAGTTCGTGCCCGACCCGAGCCAGCTGGGCGCCGAGATCTGCACCACGCCCGGCATGCCGCAGGACGTGCGCGCCTCACCCGACGGCCGGCTGTTCTATGTGGCCGACATGATGGCCGATGGTGTGCACGTGGTCGACGGCGAAGCGTTCAAACAGGTCGGCTTTGTGGCCACCGGCGTCGGCACCCACGGCCTGTACCCCAGCCGCGACGGCAAGAGCCTGTACGTGGCCAACCGCGGCAGCAACACGGTGCGCGGCACCGCGCGCGGCAAGGGCAGCGTGTCGGTGATCGACTTCGCCACCGGCGCCGTCACGAAGAACTGGCCGATACCCGGTGGCGGCAGCCCCGACATGGGGAATGTCAGCGCCGATGGCAAACACCTGTGGCTGTCGGGCCGCTACGACAACGTCGTGTACCGCTTCGACACCGACAGCGGTGCGGTCGACAAGATCAAGGTCGGCCTCGAACCGCACGGCCTGACGGTGTGGCCGCAGCCGGGGCGGTATTCGCTGGGGCATACGGGGAATTTGCGGTAGGCGGCGTCCAACAAACACGCTCCATCGAATGCGTCTGTTGTGAGCAGCCCAAGGGGAACGCCATGACAGCCATCGAGATTCAGTGGATGGAGCGCCTGAAAAAGCTGCCGCCCAATCGGGTGGCCGAGGTGGTGGACTTCGTGGAATTTCTCGCCTCGCGCGAGGAGCGCGCGGCAGCCGCGCAACGGCTCGGCAACGGCCTGGCGCGGCTGGATTCGTTGAAGCTGCCGCCCATCTCCGAGGATGAAGTGGAAGAAGAAATTCAGGCGGCGCGGCGCGAGCGGGGCACCCGGCAAGGCGCCTGATCGGTGCGCTTCGTTCTCGACACGAATCTGCCCGTCTCGGGGCTCATCGCGGTCGGGTTGCCGCGCTGGCTGTTTGACGGCGCCAGGGCCGGCGAGTTCGAGTTGTGCACGAGCGAGGTGTTGCTGGCCGAGTTGCGCGATGTGCTGTCGCGGGCAAAGTTCGCTGACAGGCTCGGCCAGGCGGGCTTGACGCCGATGGGCATCGTCGATGACTTGCGGCGCATGGCTGTTGTCGTGCTGCCGACAATTGCGCCGCGCGTCGTGCCCAACGATCCCGACGACGGCCATGTCATCGCAGCCGGCGTCACCGGTCAGGCCGATCTCATCGCATCGGGCGACAAGCGCGATCTGTTGCCGATGGGCAGCTGGGCTGGCACTCCCATCGTCACCGCGCGCGAGGCCGTCGAGCGGCTGGAGGCGCGACGCGAAGCTTGAAGAGAGTGCGGCGCGGTCGACTTTTCCGGCTTGGCATCGAACCATTCGATGAAGGTCAGGCAGTCACCTTTCGCAGCGTTCGCGGCCTCATATCTGCGAGTGCCGACAAGATGGCCGGCACTGCTGCCGCCAAGTCTTCGATGCGATTGCTGCGCGCGAGCACGATGAGTATCGCAACGGGCAATGCAGCCAGATTTTGTTGATACTCCATGCCTTTGTCGGCGGTCAGCAGCGCGTCAAACTCTTCAGCGGCGAGCCCGAGAAGTTTGCCGTTCTTGATGCTGGCCCAGCCTCTGCGCTGAACGGTTGCCGTTGAGTGCCCTGTCAGCAAGGGGCCAAGGCGGGCGGGTACCGATTCGTCAAGCAGGATGCGCATCGAGCACGAGAGCCGTCTTGGCGTCCTCGAGGACTTGAACCGCAAGTTCCCGACTCACAGAGGGGAAGTCCTCAAGGAAGACTTCAAGAGAATCGCCCGCCTCCAGGTGCTCGAAGAGGATGCGAACGGGTACCCGCGTACCGATGAACACAGGCGTTCCACCGAGGATCTCGGGGTCTGAAATGACACGCGGGGACTTCATGGCGGGCTCCTGTCGAGCGATGAGTTTACCGCCGGGGCCCATCATGTGGACGGCCGCGGTGTGGACTCCTTCAGTGGCCGCGGACGGGCTCACTTCCGCGCTGCGGCGGTCAGCGCGACGCGCCAGGCGGCACCCGACAGGGGCCCATGCCGGGGCGGTCGGCGGGTACGCCGACTCCGCTGTGGTGCTCGCGCTGGGGTCGCGCCGTCGAACTCACTTCGCTCAACTTCGTTTCGCTTCGTTCAGACAAACGCCGGCGAGTCAGATATTGATGCGCGCTGCGCGCGCCGACCCCGGCACGCCGCTCCTCGCCGCC
>JANORB010000122.1:0-2115 GCA_031415135.1 Methylibium sp. | reverse complement strand
GTGTACTTCTCGTCGATGTCCGTTTCCTTGACGCCCTTGGACTTGAGATTGGCGCGCAGGATCTTGTTGGTGGTGCGGGGGTACACGTAGTCGGTGCCCAGCAGCACCCAGCGCTTGGCGCCGCCGCCTTCCTTGCTCATCAGGTAGTCGACCGCCGGGATGGCCTGCTGGTTCGGCGCGGCGCCGGTGTAGAACACGTTCTTGGAGAGTTCTTCACCCTCGTACTGCACCGGGTAGAACAGCAGGCCGTTCATTTCCTCGACCACCGGCAGCACCGACTTGCGCGACACGCTGGTCCAGCAGCCGAAGATCACGGCCACCTTGTCCTGGCCGATCAGCTGCTTGGTCTTTTCGGCGAACAGCGGCCAGTTGGAGGCCGGGTCGACGACCACCGGTTCGAGCTTCTTGCCCATCACGCCGCCCTTGGCGTTGATCTCATCGATGGCCATCAACACGGTGTCCTTCAACACCGTTTCCGAGATCGCCATGGTGCCGGACAGCGAGTGCAACACGCCGACCTTGATGGTGTCGGCCGCGAACGCGGACATTGAAATGAGACCGGATGCAGCCAAGGCTGCACTCACGGCGCGAAGTGCGTGACGACGTTGCATGGGACAAATCTCCAGATGGTGGTTGAGCAAAGGCGAGATGGCTTCTCGTCTGCCCCAGTTGCCAGCAAGGGCTGTGCCAATACTTCACGCTCGCGCAGACGCGTGCTTGGTGCGGCGCACACGAAATCGTGCATTCAACGCACCAACCTGGGACTGAACTCGCACCGCCGCGTGGCACTGCACTTGCTACCGTGCTCGGTCGACTCGATAAGATCTGCTGCACGAAGAACCTGCCACCGAAGGCCGCCGATGGAACTGACCCCACGCGAAAAAGACAAGCTGCTGATCTTCACGGCCGCGCTGCTGGCCGAACGCCGCAAGGCGCGCGGGTTGAAGCTCAACTACCCCGAGGCCGTGGCGCTGATCAGCGCGGCCATCATGGAAGGCGCGCGCGACGGCAAGAGCGTGGCTGCGCTGATGAGCGACGGCAAGACCGTGTTGACGCGTGCCGACGTGATGGACGGCATCGCCGAGATGATCCCCGACATCCAGGTCGAAGCCACCTTCCCCGACGGCACCAAGCTGGTCACGGTGCACCAGCCCATCGTTTGACTCCCACCCAAGGACGCACGCATGACGCCCGGAGAACTGTTCACCGACGGCCCTGACCTCGCCATCAACCCCGGCCGGCGCACGCTGACCGTGGTGGTTGAAAACGCCGGCGACCGGCCCATCCAGGTGGGCTCGCACTACCACTTTGCCGAGACCAACGGCGCCTTGAGCTTCGACCGCGCGGCGGCGCGCGGCATGCGGCTGAACATCGCCTCCGGCACCGCCGTGCGCTTCGAGCCGGGCCAGCAGCGCACCGTGGAGTTGGTGGACTACGCCGGAGACCGAAACGTATTCGGCTTTCGAGGCCTGGTGCAGGGAGCACTTTGATGGCGACGATTCAACGCCGCGCCTATGCCGAGATGTTCGGCCCCACCACCGGCGACCGGGTGCGGCTGGCCGACACCGACCTGATCATCGAGGTCGAGGCCGACCACACGCTGCGCGCCGGCGGTTATGGTGAAGAAGTGAAGTTCGGCGGGGGAAAGACCATCCGCGACGGCATGGGTCAAGGCCAGCGCATCAACGGCCCCGGCGCGCATGAAGCGGTCGACTGCGTGCTGACCAACGCGCTGATCCTGGACCACTGGGGCATCGTCAAGGCCGACATCGGTTTGCGCGGCGGGCGCATCGCGGCCATCGGCAAAGCGGGCAACCCGGATGTGCAGCCGGGGGTGGACATCGTCATCGGCCCGGGCACCGAAATCATCGCGGCCGAGGGCATGATCGTCACGGCCGGCGGCGTCGACAGCCACATCCACTTCATCTGCCCGCAGCAGATCGAAGAGGCGCTGACGAGCGGCGTGACCACCATGCTGGGCGGTGGCACCGGCCCGGCCACCGGCACCTTTGCCACCACCTGCACGCCGGGGCCCGAGAACCTGGCGCGCATGCTGCTGGCGGCCGATGCCTTCCCGATGAACCTGGGCTTCCTGGGCAAGGGCAACGCCAGCCA
>JANORB010000121.1:0-15368 GCA_031415135.1 Methylibium sp. | reverse complement strand
TGCCCAAACAGAATGGCCGCGCGAATCGCTCCGAGCGGCCATTGCATCCAAGTCGGCCCCTCACTCCACCGCCTTCACCATGTCCTCGACCACCTTCTTCGCGTCGCCGAACACCATCATCGTCTTGTCCATGTAGAACAGCTCGTTGTCCAGGCCGGCATAACCCGCCGCCATCGAGCGCTTGTTGACGATGATGGTCTTGGCCTTGTAGGCCTCGATGATGGGCATGCCGTAGATGGCGCTGCCCTTGGTGTGCGCCGCGGGGTTCACCACGTCGTTGGCGCCGAGGATGATGGCCACGTCGGCCTGGCCGAGTTCGCCGTTGATGTCTTCCATCTCGAACACCTGGTCGTAAGGCACTTCGGCCTCGGCCAGCAGCACGTTCATGTGGCCCGGCATGCGGCCGGCCACCGGGTGGATGGCGTACTTGACGCTGATGCCCTTGGCGCTGAGCTTGGCGGCCAGCTCCTTCACCGCATGCTGGGCGCGCGCCACCGCCAGGCCGTAGCCGGGCACGATGACCACCGTCTCGGCATTGCCAAGCACGAAGGCGGCATCGTCGGCGCTGCCGCTTTTGACGGCCCGCTGCACCGCGCCGCCGGCCGCCGCCGTGGTGGCCTCGCCGCCGAAGCCGCCCAGGATCACGTTGAAGAACGAGCGGTTCATGGCCTTGCACATGATGTAGCTCAGGATCGCGCCGGAGCTTCCCACCAGCGAGCCGGCCACGATCAGCATCGCGTTGTTCAGGCTGAAGCCGATGCCGGCCGCCGCCCAGCCCGAGTAGCTGTTGAGCATGCTCACCACCACCGGCATGTCGGCCCCGCCGATCGGGATGATGATCAGCACGCCCATCACGAAGGCCAGCGCCAGCATCGCAAAAAATGCCGGCCAGCTTTCGGTGAAGCTGAACACCAGGCCGAACGCGAGCATCAAAAGCCCCAGCACCAGGTTCAACTTGTGCTGCCCCGCAAACTGCACCGGCGCGCCCTGAAACAGGCGGAACTTGTACTTGCCCGACAGCTTGCCGAAGGCGATGACCGAGCCGCTGAAGGTGACCGCGCCGATGGCCGCCCCGAGGAACAGTTCGAGCCGGTTGCCGGTGGGAATCTGCTGGCCCTTGGCGACGATGCCGAAGGCGTAAGGCTCGGCCACCGCCGCGACCGCGATGAACACCGCCGCCAGGCCGATCATGCTGTGCATGAAGGCCACCAGTTCGGGCATCTTGGTCATCTCGACGCGCTTGGCCATGGTGGCGCCGATACCACCGCCGACCACCAGCGCGCCCAGCACGTAGACCATGCCGCCGGCCGCGGTCTGCCCCGCCTGGCTGGACAGCTTGACGATCAAGGCCGCGGTGGTCAGCACCGCGATGGCCATGCCGATCATGCCGAACAGGTTGCCGCGAATCGAGGTCGTCGGGTGCGACAGGCCCTTGAGCGCCTGGATGAAACAAACGCTGGCCACCAAATAGAGCAGCGTGACGAGGTTGAGGCTCACTTGGCGGTCTCCTGCACGACGACTTTCTTCTCCTTCTTCCTGAACATCTCCAGCATGCGCCGGGTGACCAGGAAGCCGCCGAACACGTTGACCGCCGCCAGCGCCACGGCCAGCACGCCCATGCTCTTGCCCAGCGTGGTTTCGGTGAGTGCGGCGGCCAGCATCGCGCCGACGATGACGATGGCCGAGATCGCGTTGGTGACTGACATCAGCGGCGTGTGCAGCGCGGGCGTGACGGTCCACACCACGTGATAGCCGACGTAGATGGCCAGCACGAAGATGATCAGGTTGGTGACGGTGGGAGACAGGATGTCCATGGTCTTGGGGTTCCTTAACTGCGTTTGACTTCGCCGCCCTGCGACATCAGGCAGGCCACGACGATGTCGTCGTCCATCGGCACGTTGAACGCGCCTTCCTTGGTGATGACGAGCTTGAGGAAATCGAGCACGTTGCGCGCGTACAGCGCCGAGGCGTCGGCCGCCACCAGCGCTGCCAGATTGGTCTCGCCGACGATCGTGACCCCATGCTTGACCACCGTCTTGTCGGCTTCGCTCAACGGGCAGTTGCCGCCCATCACGTTGCCATTCGCGTCGACCCCCTTGCCGGCGGCGATGTCGATGATCACCGAGCCCGGCTTCATGGACTTGACCATGTCTTCGGTCACCAGCACCGGTGCGGCGCGGCCGGGGATCAACGCGGTCGAGATCACGATGTCGGCCGCCGCCACCCGTTTGGCGACCTCGACCTGCTGGCGCGCCAGCCAGCTCGGCGGCATCGGCTTGGCGTAGCCGCCAACACCGACGGCGGCCTCCTTTTCTTCCGGTGTGTCGTAGGACACGTCGATGAACTTGCCGCCCAGCGACTCGATCTGCTCCTTGACCGACGGCCGCACATCAGACGCCTCGATCACCGCGCCCAGCCGCTTGGCGGTGGCGATGGCCTGCAGGCCGGCGACGCCGACACCGAGGATCACGACACGCGCCGCCTTCACCGTGCCGGCGGCCGTCATCAACATCGGGAAGAAGCGCTGGTACTTGTCGGCCGCGATCATCACGGCCTTGTAGCCGGCGATGTTGGCCTGCGACGAGAGCACATCCATGCTTTGCGCGCGGGTCGTGCGCGGCGCGGCCTCGAGCGCAAAGCTGGTCAACCCGGCGGCGGCCAGGCGCGCGAGGCCGTCCTTGTCGAACGGGTTGAGCATGCCCACCAGGGCGCTGCCGCTTTTCATCAGCGCCAGCTCGTCCGCACTGGGCGAGCGAACCTTGAGCACCAGATCGCAACCCAGGGCACCGGCACGGTCGGAGATCTCGGCGCCGGCGGCGACAAAAGCGGCGTCGGTGACGCTGGCCGCGACACCAGCCCCGGCCTGCACCCGCAGCGTGTGGCCCTGGGCCTTGAGCTTCTTGACGGTCTCCGGCGTGGCGGCCACGCGCGTTTCTCCAGACGCTGTCTCCAGCGGGATCCCGATCAACATGAGTGCCTCCTCAGGCGCTTTGAACTTGTGAAATTTGCCGCAGCTTACACAAAGATCGGCGCGGGTTGGCCCAGGCCACCGCGCAGCGCAGAATTCAAGCCATGAGCGAACGCTGGAAACCGGGTGTCACCGTCGCCGCGATCATCGAAGCGCAAGGGCGTTTCCTGCTGGTCGAAGAGCACACGCCCGAAGGCCTCAAGTTGAACAACCCGGCCGGCCACCTGGACCCGGGCGAATCGCCCCAGCAGGGCGTGGTGCGCGAGGCGCTGGAAGAGACCGCGCGAGTATTCACACCCGACCGGCTGGTCGGCGTTTACCTGGCGCGCCTTCTGCGATCGACGACCGGCGAAGACATCACCTACCTGCGTTTTGCCTTTGGCGGCACCGTGGGCGAGGCCGACCCCCACCGCGCACTGGACACGCCCATCGTGCGCACGCTGTGGATGACGCTGGCCGAAGTGCGGGCCAGCACCGCGCGGCACCGCAGCCCGCTGGTGCTGCAGTGCATCGAGGACTTCGCGGCGGGGCGGCGTTACGCGCTGGAGACGGTGTTCACGCATCCGACAGTGTTTGCGCCGGGCTGATCCGGTTCGCCGGCTTCAACAATGCCAACGCCAGCGCCCCCGCGCAGCAGCCCATCGCCAGCCACTGCACCGGCCCGAGCGGCTCGCCGTGCACGAGCGCGCCCGACACCATTGCCACCACCGGCACCATGATCGACGACAGCCCGGCGACGTTGGCCGGCAGCATGCCGACGATGGCGAACCAGCACACGTTGCCGACGCACATCGGCACCAGCGCGATGTAGCCGATGACCGCAATCGACTGCCACGAGGGCATGAACCAGTGGCCGTCGCCGAAGACGAGCGCGCCGATGCCGATCGGCAGCGCGGTGAACAGCAGTTGCCAGCCGGTCAGCACGGTGGCGGGCACGCTGACCTGGCTGCGCTTGAGGATCAGCGTGCCGATGGCCCAGCCCAGGCCGGCCAGCAGGCCGAGCGCCAGACCGAGCGGCGCCTGCGCATACGAAGCAAAGCTCGGCACCATCAACAACGTGACCGCCGCGCCGCCCAGCAGCACCGCCAGCAGCAGCCGCCGCGTCAGCCGTTCACCGAGCACGGCCCAGGAGATCAGCGCCGACCACAGCGGCATCGTGAACCCGAGCACCGCCGATTGGCCGGACGGGATCAGGATCGCCGAATAGGTGCTCGCGATGTTCCACAGCACCAGGTAGAAAAACGTCGCCGTGGCAAGCGTCGGCCAATGCGCGCGCGGAATCACCAGCGATTGCCCGCGCACGCGAGCCACCGCCAGCAAGGCGATGCCGGCCACGAACACCGCGACCGCGCGGAAGGTCCACACCGAGACTTCGCGCACCGCGAACGGGAACAGCGGCCAGTTCGTGCCCCACACCAGCGTGAGGATGACCAGCAGGATCAGCGCGCGTGGCGGAATGGGGGTGGCGGTCATGGGGCGCGAGGCTCGCATGCTTCGGCCCCCGAGGCAAGGCCGATCGGTCCGCGTGCGTGCGCCTTGACATCGATGCGCGCGCCCTAAAATTCAGCCGATGAAACCCCAGCGTGTCGTCGTCGGCCTGTCGGGCGGCGTCGATTCGGCCGTCGGCGCGCACCTGTTGAAGCAACAGGGCCACGAGGTGGTCGGCATCTTCATGAAGAACTGGGAGGATGACGACGACTCGGAGTACTGTTCGTCCAACATCGACTTCGTCGACGCCGCCGCGGTGGCCGACGTGCTGGGCATCGAGCTCGAACACGTGAACTTCGCGGCCGACTACAAGGACCGCGTGTTCGCCGAGTTCCTGCGCGAATACCAGGCCGGCCGCACGCCCAACCCCGATGTGCTGTGCAATGCCGAGATCAAGTTCAAGGCCTTCCTGGACCACGCCGTGCGATTGGGCGCGGAAAAAATCGCCACCGGTCACTACGCGCGGGTGCGTGAACAGCACGGTGATTTCCAGTTGCTCAAAGGCCTGGACCCGTTGAAGGACCAAAGCTACTTTCTGCACCGGCTGAACCAGGGGCAGTTGAGCAAGACGCTGTTCCCGGTGGGTGAATTGCCCAAGACCGAGGTGCGCCGCATCGCCGCCGAGATCGGCCTGCCGAACGCGGCCAAGCGCGATTCGACCGGCATCTGTTTCATCGGCGAGCGGCCGTTCCGCGAGTTCCTGAACCGCTACCTGAGCCACACGCCCGGGCCGATCGAAGACGACCGGGGGCGGGTCATCGGCGCGCACGTGGGGCTGAGCTTCTACACGCTGGGCCAGCGCAAGGGCATCGGCATCGGCGGGGTCAAGGCACGCGGCGCGGCCCGCGGTGGCGCAGCCCACGCGCCCTGGTTCGTGGCGCGCAAGGACATGGCGAACAACACGCTCGTCGTGGTGCAAGGGCACGAGCATCCCTGGCTGCAATCGGTGGCGCTGACGGCCGACGATGTGAGCTGGGTCGCCGGGCGCGCGCCGGCCGCGGGTGCATTCGGCGCCAAGACCCGCTACCGGCAGGCCGATGCGCCCTGTGCCTTCGATGGCGCACCGGGCAGCGCGCGCGGCGCCGCGTTCGGGCTGCGCTTTCAAGACCCGCAATGGGCGGTGACCCCTGGCCAGTCGGCCGTGCTGTACGACGCCGAGGTGTGCCTGGGCGGCGGTGTCATCGCCGCCACCGCGCAGTGAACGCCGAGGCTGGCCGAGGCTATTGCGGACGCCCCAGGTCCATCGTCCAGTAGGTGTTGTAGGCGCTGCCGGTGGCGCCGGCGATGCAGGCCACGCCGACTTGGCTGAAATTGGGGTTCATCAGGTTCGCGCAATGGCCGTCGCTGGCGATCCAGCCGTCCATCACGCTGTCCACGGTGGCGTAACCGGCGGCGATGTTCTCGCCCAGCGTGCTCCACACATAGCCGGTGGCATTGACACGATCGGCCAGCGTGCGGCCGTCGGCGCTGGCGTGGGCGAAGTAATTCGCGGTCGCCATGTCTTGTGAATGGCCCTCGGAGGCCTGTGTCAGCGGGCCGGCCCAGGCCAGCGCCGTGGCCGGCGCGAAAGCGCCGCGCGCGCCGCAAGTGGCGCCCGAGGCGCGAAGCTGGTTGATGCGCGCAAGCAAGGTGGCCGAAAAATTGCCCAGGCCGCAGGTGGCCGTGACCACCGGCGCCGGCGCTGCCGGCGCCGCGGAGGCCATTTCCGGGACCGCTGCGCCCGGCGCGCCCGCGCTGCTGGACAGCGCCGAGGCAGGCTCGTCGCCCCCGCCGCCGCAGCCGGCCAGAATGGCCAGCGCCACGGCGCCACCGATGAATCGGCTTGATGTGAAGTGGGTGGAAATCATGTTCTGCGGCCTTTGAATGGGGTGAATTCCATGCGGCGAGCCAGGCTGCGTGCAGCGCAGCGAGACGTCGTGCCCGGGTCGATGGCCCGGCAAGCTTGATATCGGCAGGCGCGGCGCCGGGCGCAGGCCGCGGCGGCCCACATGACCTGGAAAAGCGTGGCTTTTTGCCTTCTTTTCGGTCGATGCCGTTCAATGGCGCAAACAAGACGGGCGTCCCGCAGGCCGCCGGTTCAAAAAAGAGGGATGGCTGCAAAGGCGCTGTCAGAAAACCCGAATCGCTTGTCAGCCGGCAACCCGCAAAATGTGGGCATGAGCATGCTGCCCCCCGACCACGCCCAACGCTTCGCGCTTGCCGAAGAAGCCCACGCCCGGCCGCCCGAGCCGCTGGCAGCGCCGTCGCGCGCCACCTACGTGGCGGTGCTGGTCGAGCCCGCCGACCGGGCGCGTGAGCTGGCCCACATCGGCCTGTTGTGCGAGCCTTTCGCGGTGGCGCCGCCGAGTGCCGGCGCCACCCATTTCAGTGCCAGCCTGGGCGCGGTGCGCCTCAAATGGGAGCGCCATGGCGAGTTCTCCGGCTACACCTTCTTCACCACCGGGGCCAGCCCGCAACCCTTCGGCGAGCCGCCGGCCGCGCAGTTGCCGGCGGGCTGGCTGGCCGCAGTTCCCGGGCAGACCATCGTGGCCGCGCATGCCGAACTGATCACGGCGCCGGAGCAGCGTCCGGATGCCGCGTTCCTGGCGCGCCATTTCAACGCCAACATCGCGGTCGGGGCCGAGATCGGCGACGGCGCGGGCCTGGCCTTCACCGACTTTCACATCCATGCCGACGGCTGCGCGCGCTTTCTGGTGCTCGACCGCGGCTTCACGCCGCGCCAGGCCGGGCGCAGCCTGCAGCGCTTGTTCGAGATCGAGGCCTACCGCATGCTGGCGCTGCTGGCGCTGCCGATCGCGCGGCACCAGGCTGGCCGCATCGTCGCGGTCGAAAAGTCGCTGGCGGCGCTGACCGAGGCGATTGCCAACGATGTGCACCGGGCCGGCGCCGACGGCCGCGCCAGCGCTGACAGCCGCGGCGACGAGGCCTTGCTGCACGAGTTGACCCGGCTGGCCGCCGAAGTCGAAAGCGGCCTGGCGGCGAGCCAGTTCCGCTTCGGCGCGTGCCGCGCGTACTACGAGCTGGTGAGCACGCGCGTCGGCGAGCTGCGCGAAAAACGCCTGGCCGGCATCCAGACCATCGAAGAATTCATGGCGCGCCGCTTCACGCCCGCGGTGGCCACTTGCAGCACCGTGTCGCAGCGTTTGCACGACCTGTCCGAGCGCGTGGCGCAGGCCAGCGCGCTGCTGTCGACGCGCGTGGACATCGCGCGCGAGCGGCAGAACCAGGCCCTGCTGGCATCGATGGACCGGCGCGCCAAGCTGCAGTTGCGCCTGCAGCAAACGGTCGAGGGTTTGTCGGTGGCGGCGATCGTCTATTACGTCGCCGGCGTGATCGGCTATCTCGCCAAGGGCCTGAAGGCCGGTGGCCTGCACATCGACCCGGACCTCAGCGTGGGCCTGGTGATTCCGGTGGTGGCGGTGCTGGTTGTGTTGGGCCTGCGCCGGGCGCGCAAGAAGATCGCGCATGCCGAACACGGTGCCGCCCCGCACACCCACTGAAGGCTTGCAAACCCCCGGTCTGCGGCCGCAGATCGTCTGCTAACCTGCCCTGTCTATTTTTTGCACTTGAGCCGAACATGCCCGTGACCTTCCCGTTTCAGCGATCGTCGGCCAGGACGAGATGAAGCTGGCGATCCTGATCGCCGCGGTCGACCCGAGCATCGGCGGCGTGCTCGTGTTCGGCGATCGCGGCACCGGCAAGTCCACCGCCGTGCGCGCGCTGGCGGCCCTGCTGCCGAAGATGCGCGCCGTGGTGGGTTGCCGCTCGAAGACCACCTGGTCGACTTGTTGATCGACGTGGCCGCGTCGGGCGAGAACGTGGTCGAGCGCGAGGGCCTGAGCGTGCGCCACCCGGCGCGCTTCGTGCTGGTGGGCAGCGGCAACCCCGAAGAAGGCGAATTGCGACCGCAGTTGCTGGACCGCTTTGGCTTGTCGGTCGAGGTCAAGACGCCCACCGACCTGCCCTCGCGGGTCGAGGTCGTGCGCCGCCGCGACGCGTTCGAGCGCGACACCGCCGCGTTCACCGAGACCTGGGCCAGGGAAGACGCGCGCATTCGGCCGCCTGCGCCGCAACCCGCTCGACGACGCCGGCTCCACGGTGCGCGTCGACCGCGCGGTGGCCGAGTTGTTCGGCGCCTGACCGGGCGCGTACCGTGAACACCGCTGCTGACCCAGCCCAAGCCGCCTGGGCCGACGCGGCTCAGGCCGCGCTGTTGTTTGCGGTCGACCCGGTCGGTACCGGCGGCGTGGTGTTGCGCGCGCTGGCCGGCCCGGCGCGCGAGCGCTGGCTGCGGCGCTTGCGCGAGGCGCTGCCCCTTGAGGCTCGAATGCGCCGTGTGCCGCTGCACATTCACGACGCGCGCCTGCTGGGCGGCCTGGACCTGGCGGCCACCTTGAATGCGGGCCGGCCGGTGGCGCAGACCGGGCTGATCGCCGAGGCCGATGGCGGTGTGCTGTTGCTGGCGATGGCCGAGCGCTTGCCGTCGGCCACCGCCGCGCGCCTCGCGGCATGGGCACCGAATTCCTCGACCGCCACCCCCAGCGAGATGTTGCCAGAACGGCCTTGCACGGTTGCAACCGCCTTTCTATACTGAGCTGAATGGCTAACCAAAGCGCCCAGCTCACAGACGTTTTCTACGCGTTGGCAGACCCGACCCGCCGTGCCATCGTGCGCGTGCTGGGCCGGGGGCCGGAGTCGGTGTCTGCGCTGGCGGCGCCTTTTGCCATGGCGCTGCCGTCGTTCATGAAGCACCTGTCCGTGCTGGAGCGCAGCGGCGTGATCCGCTCGAACAAGGTCGGTCGGGTGCGCACCTGCAGTCTCGTGCCCAAGGCACTCACGCCGGCCGAGCGGTGGATGGCCCGGCAGCGTGCCGCGTGGGAGGCGCGCACCGATCGCATGGCCCGCTTCGTCGAGAAACTTCACCAGGAGGACATGTCCCGTGCCCAACGAAACCCTCGTCAGCGCTGACTCTCAAGACCTCGTCATCTCGCGCCTCGTGCGGGCCCCGCGGGCCACGCTGTGGCGGGCCTGGGCCGAGCCCGCACTGCTCATGGAATGGTGGTGTCCCAAGCCGTGGACCACCGAGGTCCGCGCCTTCGACCTGCGCCCCGGCGGCGGATTTCACACCTTCATGCAAGGCCCGGACGGCGGCACCAGCGACAACCCGGGTTGCTTCGTGGACGTGGTTCCGCACGCCCGCATCGTCTTCACGTCGATGTTGCTCGCCGGGTGGCGGCCCGCCACACCGTGGATGGCGTTCAGCGCCATCATCTCCATGGCCGACGAGGCCGGCGGCACGCGCTACATCGCCACCGTGATGCACCCCGACAAGGCCACGAGGGACCGCCATGAAGCGATGGGCTTCTTCGACGGATGGAACACCTGCATCGACCAGCTGGAGGCGTTTGCGCTGCAGTTGCGCTGAAGCGCAACTCGGAGCAACCGCTCGCTGCAGGCCTGCGGCGGGCGAATTCTTGCTTAACATGCGCGCAACCAAAAAGGGGCGCCATGGGCCAGTCCAGCGTTTTTTCACAGGTGGTTGCGCGGGTCGGCGACGCGGCCATCCTGTGGCGGCGGCTGCTGCAAGGCAGCGTGCGCCAGCAGGCGGTGGGCAGCACACCGACCATTCCCGCAGCCCGGCCGCAGGGCAGCCTCCCCACGCTCAAAATGCCCACGGCCAGGGGCTGGGCACCGGGGCAGACGCCGGTGGCAGCCGCCGGCCTGCGGGTCAACGCGTTCGCCACCGGCCTGAAGCACCCGCGCTGGATCCACGTGCTGCCCAATGGCGACGTGACGGTTGCCGAGGCGCTGTTCATGCCCGGGCCCGCCAAGTCCGTCTTCGAGCACGCGATGGTCAGCACGATGAAGCGCGCCGCCGCCGTGGGCCCCAGCCCGAACCGCATCACGCTGCTGCGCGACGCCGACGGCGACGGCGTGGCCGAAACACGCGAGGCCTTCCTCGAAGGGCTGAGCCAGCCCTTCGGCATGGCCTTGCTGGGCGACACCTTCTATGTCGGCAACACCGACGGCGTGGTCGCCTTCCCGTACACGCCGGGCGCAACGCGCATCAGTGCACCGGCGCGCAAGCTCATCACGTTCAAGCCCGGCGGGCATTGGACGCGCAGCCTGCTGGCCAGCGCGGACGGGCGCAAGCTCTACGTCGGCGTCGGCTCGCTCAGCAACATCGGCGACAGCGGCATGGAGGTGGAAGAAGGCCGGGCCTGCATCTATGAACTGGACCTGGCCACCGGCAACCGCCGCATCTTCGCCAGCGGCCTGCGCAACCCCGTGGGCCTGGCCTGGGAGCCTCGCACCGGCGCGCTCTGGACCGTGGTCAACGAACGCGACGGCCTGGGCGACGAGACGCCGCCCGACTACCTGACCTCGGTGCGCGACGGCGGCTTCTACGGCTGGCCGTTTTGCTACTGGGGGCAGACGGTGGACGACCGCGTGCCGCAGAACCCGGCCGCCGTCGCCCAGGCCATCACGCCGGACTACGCGCTGGGCGGGCACACCGCGTCGCTGGGCCTGTGCTGGGTGCCCGCCGGCACGCTGCCCGGCTTTGCCGAAGAGGGCATGGCCATCGGCCAGCACGGCTCGTGGAACCGCAGCACGCTCAGCGGCTACCGCGTCGTCTTCGTGCCCTTCGCGAACGGCCGCCCGAGCGGGCCGCCGCGCGACATCCTGACCGGCTTTCTCGCGCCGGACGAACGGGAGTCGTACGGGCGACCGGTCGGCGTGGCGATCGGGCCCGACGGCTCATCTTTGCTGGTGGCGGACGATGTGGGCGACGTGATCTGGCGCGTGACGGGGGCGCCGGCGGGGTGAGTGGGAGGCGGGCGACGCCATGAGTGCTGCTCATGCCCGGAAGGTGAGTTGATCTTCCGGTTCCGACCAAAGGCGCCATCGGGTCAATGGAATTCGGCGCTCCAAAGCGGGCCGTCGCCGCAAGGTCGTCAGGCTTCCTCATGCTGCTTTCCGTGCGGTTTGATTCCTCTACAAGGGGACTCATTGCGTACCTTGTCAAGCGGCCTTCTTGCGATTCTTCTTCTCGTGTGCGGACAGCAATTGTTCGATAGCGCGGCGGGCGAGCTTGGGCATCCCGCGGTGGTTCTGAGAGTCATCGGGCATGCGGTAGTTCTTGAGAGCCCTGGGCTCGATGCCGGCCTGCACCGCCAGCGCGTCCCAGGTCAGGCCCAACGTGGCCTTGGCCGCCTGCAGGAACTCCTGCTGGCTTTGTCCTTGCTTGCTCATGCCGCTTCGCTCTCCACGCCCTTGAACACCAGCTCGAGCGGCAGCTTGCAATCAATGCTGCTGAGCGTCAGCTCGCCGGCATTTGTTTGGTCGGTTAGCAGCCAGGCGCCGGCATCGGCCAAAGTGAACACCTCTACCTGGCGCTTGGACGGGTCGATGAGCACGTACTCGCGCAGCGACGACAGAGTACGGTAGAGGATGAACTTATCCCGCTTGTCGTAACCCTTGGTGCTGGGCGACAGCACCTCGATGATGAGCTTGGGGTCGGTGATGGTCTGCTCATCGCCGGCCACAGCCTTGCCACAAGTCACCATGACATCGGGGTACAGCACGCCCTCGGCGAGCTGCACCTTCATGTTCTCGGCAAAGACCTGGCACGGGGTGCCGTCCAAACGGTCGCCAATGCGGCTGGCCAAGTTCAAGATCACACGGTTGTGGCGGGCCGTCCCGCCCACCATGGCGTAAGTCTCGCCTCGGCAGAACTCATGCCGTTCCGGCTGAAGTTCCTCCCAGGTCAGAAACTCGGCCAGGGTCATTTTCTGCACTGGCATGCGCATTGGCGCGGCCCTCGTAAGTAGAACTCAATGAGTACCATCATACCGAACTCAAAGCAGGCGAGCGGCGATTCGTCGCAAGTCCACCAGATCGCTTTCACACAGTGCCTTGGTGACCGAGAGGGTTGCCAGAGCATGCCGCCCATCTCGAGGGTCAGCTCGCCGCCTTCGACATCTGATTCATGACAGCTCCGATGCCGCAGGTGTTGCGCCCGGATTGCCGTTGACCCAGTGCGGTTGCGGCTGGAGAGCGCCCCCAGCCCGCCCCCCGCGGGGGGTTTGAGCAGACCGGCAAAGCCGGATCTCCTCAAGAGTGAGCGAAGTCGGGTCGGCGTGCATGCTGGTCAGCAACTTTCGCCGCGGCGTGCTCGCGCGCCCTGGCCTGGACGCCGCGCAACTGCAGGGCCTGAATCCCACGCTGGTGCAGTTGACCATCACCGGTTTCGGCCCGGATGGCCCACGCGCCGAAGACCGGGCCTGCGACGCCGTCATCCAAGCCGTGGCCGGCGTATCGGGCTGTCTGCCCTTCGCACGCCGTCCGGTGCACCGTTCTCTGGTTTGTCGATGCGTTCTGCGCACCTCACGCTCCGGGCACGTCACTTGCAAACTCGGCATCGCTGTCCTGTGTCGCACGCAGCACGCAGCACAAGCGGAACGTCGATCAAACCGGTCAGTTCAACCAGAGACACTCTTTGTGTGGCGGAAGAAGTTTTCCGGGTCGTACTTGCGCTTGAGCGCCGCGAGTCTGTCCAGGTTGCATCGGCCGTAGGCGGCCTCGATGCGGTCCTGGCCCTCGTCTTCAGTAAGGAAATTGATGTATGCCCCGCCTGTCGAGCAGGAGCGCGTCGCCTCGAAGCAGTCCCGCGCCCACTTGACATGGATGTCGTCATCGCCCGGCTTCTCCCAGGAGCCGGCGATGTTCAGCACATAGGCCGCGTCTCGATTGCCTGCCGGCGAGTGCCCGGCCGGCAGCTCGCCCAACGCACCCTGTATCTGGAACAGGAGGATGGCCGAATGGGGCGATCGAATCCGGCCCGCATGCGCCACGGCGAGGTCGATGGTCTGACGATCGATGCCTGGCAGGTAGTGTGACTTCCAGTAGTAGCGCCGTCCTTTGGGCTGCGTGGCATCGAGCAGGCTCTGCATCTGCGTGTAGGGCCGACGCATCACGGTGTCGGCCACCGGCCGACCCAGCGCACGCAGTGGCGCGAGCAATGCTTCTGCGTCTTCGAACTTGCCGGTGTGGCAGACGAAGAGGGCGACGATCGGCTGGCCGTGCACATCCTTGGGCAGCCAAGGCGCCGGTGGCGCGATCCGCAGAACGGCCACGCTGGTCAGTTCGCGCGGCGCCCCGGCGCTGAACTCGCGGTAGGCGTCGAGCACCTGCTTGGCGTCGCCGCCGTGCCACGCGATCGCGCCGCCCAGGATTTCGGGGCCGACGGGAAAGAGCCGGTACTCGAAGGATGTGACGATGCCGAAGTTGCCGCTGCCGCCGCGCAGGGCCCAGAACAGGTCCTCGTTCTCGTCCGCCGACACCCGCAAGACGTCGCCGCCGGCGGTCACGACTTCCATCGAGGCCACGGTGTCACAGGTCCAGCCGTGGCGGCGCGTCAGGTAGCCGAATCCACCGCCGACGGTGAGGCCTGCAATCCCGGTGGCTGACACAAAACCGAGCACGGCGGCCAGGCCATGCAACTGTGTCTCGCGGTCAACGTCGGCCAGCGTGCAGCCGGCTTGCGCGCGAGCCGTGCGGCGCACGGGATCGACCCAGACGCCTCTGAGCAGCGACATGTCGATCATCAGGCCGCCCTCGCAGACGGCGAGCCCTGCGATGTTGTGGCCGCCGCCGCGCACGGAACTCAGCAGCCCGTGCTGACGCGCGAACCGAACGGCCTGCACGACATCGACCGTCCCGGTGCAACGAGCCACCAGGCCGGGGCGGCGATCGATCATCGCGTTCCAGATCTGGCGCGACTCCTCGTATTGCGGGTCGTCCGCCGTCAGCACCTGGCCTTTGAATGCGGCCTTGAACGACTGCAGGGCCTCGGGCGAGAGGTCCACGGTCCCGCCGTCCATGCGTGCGAGCTTGAGCGTAATGAGTCATCTCCTGCAAGAGTGATGGAATTTGCCGACTGGCACGGTGCTTACTCGTCCACAAAGCGCACGGGCGTGGCCGGCGCGCGGCGCACCTGCAGCTCGAAGATGTCCGCGCGCGCGTAGTGCCCGGTGACGTCGAGCGTTCGGCGTGACGGCGCGACGCGCGCGATATCGATCTCCGCATACAAGATGCCGGCCTCGCGGCGCAAGGGGCCGGCGACAACCTTGCCCGCCGGATCGACCACCACCGAATCGCCGTCGTTGATCCATTCATCGGCGTCGGGGAACAGCGCTGCGCGGGCCGGGAAGTCCTGAGGAACGTCACTCGCGCGCAGCACCGTGCCGCTACCGAGCACCCAGCAGCGGCCTTCGAGGGCAATGTGGCGCATCGTCGCGAGCCAGGCGTCGCCGCTGTCGTAGGTGGGCGCGACGTAGATTTCCACGCCCTGGGCGTAGAGCGCGTAGCGCGCCAGCGGCATGTAGTTCTCCCAGCAGATGAGGCAGCCGATGCGGCCGGCAGGCGTGTCAACCACGCGCAATCCGGACGCGTCGCCCAGGCCATGCACCATGCGTTCGGGGTTGGTCGGCATCAACTTGCGGTGCCGGTTCTGCACCCTGCCGTCGGGGCCGATGACGACGACGCTGTTGTAGAGCGTTCCGCCGCCCCCTGTCCGGTCCCGTTCATTGAGGCCGCACACGATCGTCACGTTGTGGGCGCGTGCGGCCTCGCACAGCTCAGTCAGGTCGCCGCCACCGACGTCGACCGCGTTGGCGAGCAGGCGGGCGTGCAACTGGCCCATGACAGCGCCGTCCCTGCCTGCCGCGAGCCGCCAGATCCAGGACGGGTAACCCGCAATGAACGTCTCGGGAAAGACGATCAGCGTCGCCCCGGCCACGGCGGCTTCGGCGACCCATTGCACGGCCCTGGTGATCGTGGCGCCACGATCGAGCAAGACGGGGGGGCGCTGAATGATGGCGATCGTCGTCATGGCGTCTTTCTAGGGCAG
>JANORB010000120.1:0-4591 GCA_031415135.1 Methylibium sp. | reverse complement strand
CTGGGCTTGGCGAGTTGAATCTCGACATGGACAATTGCGATTCGGATTCGTTCGACTCACCCACATGGAGCGACGGCGATGGGCTACAAGCTGAAGGTCGGCGAAAAGAGCGTTCTGGGCAAGGGCAAGTACGTGGACTCGAAGGGAAAGACCGAATGCGCTGAATTCGTCCGCCAGTCCACCGGCGCGCCGCAGACCACGGTCTGGAAGCGGGGGAAGAAGGTGTCGGAGGCAGGCGCCGGCGACATCGCCCGCGGCACGGCCATCGCCACCTTCGACGCCAATGGCCGCTATCCCGTTGATGCGCTTGGCAAGCATGCGGCGATCTATCTTGAGCACGACACCGAACGCATCCTCGTGCTCGATCAATGGGCCGACCAGGGCGAGGTGAAGCCGCGACCCATCCGGTTCGGCCGCCCGAAAGGCACGCGACGCAGCAATGACGCCGACACCTTCCACGTCATCGAATAGAGGCGCCCCATGCTGCTGCGAACCGTGCTGCCGGCCATCACCCTGACGCTGGCATTCACTCCGGGCGGCAACGCGACCGAACTCGCCTGCCCCGACGCCATCCTCGAAACCCCGTCGGCGGCAACCACCCAGGGCCCGTGGCGGCTTGCCGCCGCAGCGGGCGAGAGGCCGCTCGATCACGCCGGCATCTATCTCGGCGCGCCCGGGCAGTTGGAGGCCCAGGTGCCCGACTTCACGCGCAAGAAGCAGCACACCGAGACCGTGACGTGGCGGCTCAAGCGCGCCGACGGTGATCGCTACTGGATCGGCTGCTCCTACGTCGGAACGACCGCGATGATGGTCCGCCCGGTCGAGCCCGGCATCCAGGAATGCGAGGCCACTTACGAACTGCTGCGGACCGGCCGCAGGCAGCGGCTGAAGGGCATGGCCTGCCGTTGAGCCGCGCTACGCCGGGCCTCGCAACTGCGCGCGGCGCTGCTGCAGGAACTCCCGCACCGCAGGGTCGGATTCGAGCCCGATCGCCAGCCCGTAGGCGGCGTCGGCCGGGCCGGTGTGGCCCAGCCGCGCCAGCAGGCCGGCGCGCGCGGCCCAGTAGGGCTGGTAGTCGGCCAGCCGCGCGTCGCCCGCCACCGCGTCCAGCGCCGCCAGCGCGGCTGCGGGGCCCTGGGTTTCGGTGATGGCAATCGCCCGGTTGATCGCCACCACGGGCGAATCGGTGATCTGCGCCAGCGCGTCATACAGGCGCTCGATCGCCGGCCAGTCGGCGCGGCCGGCATGGCGCCGCACCACGTGGGCCGACTGCACGGCCGCCTCCAGTTGGTAGCGGCCCACGACGCCGAGCGCGCTGGCGCCGTGCAGCAGCGATTCGGCCTCGTCGATCAGGGCCGCGTCCCAGTGCTGCGAATCCTGCTCGGCCAGCGGCACATAGCGGCCCGCGCCATCGCGCCGCGCCACGCGCCGGGCCTGCGCATGCAGCATCAGCGCCAGCAGGCCCAGCGCCTCGGGCTCGTGCGGCAGCATCGAGGCCACCAGGCGGCCGAGCCAGATCGCTTCTTCGGCCAGGTTGCGGCGCCGCGCCTCGGTGCCCGCCGGGTCGGACCAGCCTTCGGCATAGGCGGCGTAGATCGCGTCGAGCACCGCGTCGAGCCGCCCGGGCAGGTCGGCGCGGGCCGGCACGCAAAAGCTGATGCCGGCCTGGCGAATCTTGGTCTTGGCGCGCACCAGGCGCTGGCCCATCGTCGCCGGCGCGACCAGGAAGGCCGAGCCGATGGCCGCAGCGTCGAAGCCCAGGATCGTCTGCAGCATCAGCGGCGCGCGCGCACTGGCGTCGATGGCGGGGTGGGCGCAGACGAACATCAGCGCCAGCCGCTCGTCCGGAATTGGCGGGTCGGGTTCGTCCTCGTGCGCCAGATCGGTGATCAGAGCCAAGGTTTCGGCCGCGGCGTCGAAGCCGCGCCGCTGGCGCGCCGCGTCGATCATCTTGCGGCGCGCCACGGTCATCAGCCAGGCCTCGGGGGTTTGCGGAATGCCGTGCAGCGGCCAGGCCGTCAACGCCGCCGCGAAGGCTTCGGACAAGGCGTCCTCGGCCGCCGCCACATCACGGGTGCGGGCCGACAGGAACGCGATCAGTTTGCCGTAGCTGCGGCGCGCCACCGCTTCGGCGGCGCTGCGCTCCGGGGCGTGCGGTTCCTGCGCCACCGCGGCTTCGGGCCGGGCCCGGCTACATCGCCCAGATCGGGCGCACTTCGACGCTGCCGTGGCTCGCGCCGGGGCAGCGCGACGCCCACGACAGCGCCACATCGAGGTCCGGCACGTCGATGATGTAGAAGCCGCCGAGTTGCTCCCGGGTCTCGGCATACGGCCCGTTGAGCACCGAGGTCTTGCCCTTGTTCACCCGCACCGTGGTGGCCGACGCCACCGGCTGCAGGCGTTCGCCCGCGACCATCACGCCGGCCTTGCTCATCGCCTCGCTGTAGGCGCCGTAGGCGGCCAGCATCTGGCCCATCTCGGCCTGGCTGGTGGACTGCATGGCGGACTCGTCCGAACAAATCAACAACATGTACTTCATGGGATCTCCAGTTTGCGCGTGACTGCGAAGCACCCTGCTCCGCTACGACAATGACGCAACCGCTTGCGGCATTTCGACAAGGCAGTGCAAACATTTTCGGCGCGGCGCGGCGAGGTGTTGGCGCGGCCGGCCCGTCACTTCTTGCGTGCGCGGCCCGCGCCGGACGCCGATGCGCCGCCCTGCTGCAGCCCCTCGGACATGCCGATCAGCACACCGCTGACCAGGGCGGCATAGCTGTCCATCATGGCCTGCGCGGCGCGCATGCCGCTGGCGCGGCCGTCGCGCAGCGCAGTCTGCGCCTGCGCCATCAACTGCTCCACGGAGGCGCTCGCCTGCGCGCCGGTGTCGGTACCCTTGAGCTTCATGGCCTTGAGCACCTGCTCCCACGGCCCCTGCAGCGGCCCGCTGGCCGACTGCGCGGCCTTGCCCACGGTCTGGAAGAAAACATCCTCCATCTTCTCGACATTGGCCAGCGCGCTCTTCAACTGCTTCTCTTGCAGCCCCACGCCCTGGTCGACAAATTGCTGCAAGGCCTTCCGGTTCGCCTCCACGGCTTGAAGCAGGGCCGCGTCCATGCCGTCGAAGGCCTGGCCGAGCAAGGCTTCCATGTCGACCGCACCGGCCGGGTTTTGCGCCGCGCCGGCGGAGGTCGCCTGCGTTACCGACTGCAGCACCTTGCGGATGTTCGCCAGCGACAACTCGCGGCCCTGCAGCGCCTTCAGCGTGGCTTCGCTCACCGCCTTGCGCAAGGCATCGCCCTGCTTGGCGGTGGCTTCCGAGAACATCTTGACCAGGGCGTCCTGGTCGATTCCTGACTTGATCATGCGGGTCTCCTCGAGCGTTGATGTGAAGGGACATGTGAAGGGACGTGAGCCTCGTCCCGAGGCGGGCTTGAAGTGTGGCGGTTCAGCGCTCGCCGGACAAGCCCGCCCGCGCCAGTTGCGCCAGCGCCCGCATGGGTTCGATCCCGGCCGCCGCGGGGCCGAGAAAGATGCGGTCGACACGCTGACCGCGGCCGCCGGCATACGCCCGGCTTGAGTCAAGTCAAGCCATCGCCCGGCCAACGAGCCGACGATCGGCATCAGCCAAGACCACCCACACAAGTTGACCATGAGTACAACGGAAAAATTCGTCTATCGGTTCGGCAGCACGGGCACCGAAGGCTCGGCGGCGATGAAGAACCTGCTCGGCGGCAAGGGCGCCAACCTGGCCGAGATGTGCCGCCTGGGCATCACCGTGCCCTCGGGCTTCACGCTCAGCACCGAGGCCTGCGCGGTGTTCACCGAGCGCGGCAAGGAGGCGGCGCTGAAGCTGATCGAGGCCGAGGTGCTCCAGGGCGTGGTCGTCGTCGAGCAGGAAATGGGCAAGCGCTTCGGCCATTCAGCCGACCCGCTGCTGCTGTCGGTGCGCTCGGGCGCACGCGCCTCGATGCCCGGCATGATGGACACCATCCTCAACCTGGGCCTCAACGACGAGGCCGTGCTCGGCCTGGCCGCCAAGGCCGGCAACGAGCGCTTCGCCTGGGACTCGTACCGCCGCTTCGTGCAGATGTACGGCGACGTGGTGATGGGCCTCAAGCCCGTGTCCAAAGAGGATCACGACCCGTTCGAGGTCATCATCGACATGGTCAAGGCACAGAAGGGCGTGCAGCTCGACACCGAACTCGGGACGTCCGAGCTGAAGGAACTGGTGACGCGCTTCAAGGGCCTGATCCGCGCCCGCATCGGCCGCGACTTCCCCACCGACCCGTGGGAGCAGCTGTGGGGCGCCGTGGTGGCCGTGTTCGAGAGCTGGAACAACGACCGCGCGCGCGTCTACCGCGAGCTCAACGACATTCCCGAGGCCTGGGGCACGGCGGTCAACGTGCAGGCCATGGTGTTCGGCAACCTGGGCGACAGCAGCGCCACCGGCGTGGCCTTCACGCGCGATGCCGGCACCGGCGAAGACCTGTTCAACGGCGAGTTCCTCGTCAACGCGCAGGGCGAGGACGTGGTGGCCGGCACCCGCACGCCGCAGCAGGTGTCGCTGGTGGGCTCGCGCCGCTGGGCGCAG
>JANORB010000119.1:0-12344 GCA_031415135.1 Methylibium sp. | reverse complement strand
GCGTCAGTCGTAGACGATGTCCGCGTGCCCCTGGCTGGCACTGGCGCGCCAACGCTCCAGCGCCGCGTCGCAGGGGAAAAAACGCGCGCTGTCACCGAGGTCGAGCTCGGCGCTGACCTGCTGGCGGCGCAGATGCAGGCGCACCGCCAGCCCCAGCGGCAACTCGCCGTGCTCGGTCGCCACCCGCTTCATGGGGAAGTCGCGCAGCACCTCGGCCACCGGCGGGATGCTGCCGTTGACTTCGACCCGCAGGTACTTGCCGAAGCGGCAGCGCGCGCCGGCCAGGTCCCACAGCTGCTGCACGTTCAGGCGCATGCCGCCGGAAAAGCGGTCGGGCTGCACCTTGCCCAGCACGATGATCAACTCGTCGTCCTTGAGCAGGTCTTTGTGGGCGGTGAGCAACTCTTCGTTGGCCACGGCTTCGATGGGTTCGGTCTTGTCGTCCAGCTTGAAGATCGCCACCCGCCCGCGCTGCCCGTTGACCACCCGCAGGTCGCTCACGATGCCGGCCAGCAGCTGCGGCTCGCGGGTGTCGATCAAGTCGGCAATGCGGCGCTTGGCAAAGCGCCGCACTTCGTCGGCGCTCTGGTCGAACAGGTGGCCCGAGAGGTAGTAGCCCAGCGCGGCTTTTTCGAGCGTCAGGCGCTCCTTGATGCTCCACGGCTCGGCGGCCACGAGTTCGGGTTCTTGCGTGCTGGCCGCATGCTGGTCGTGGTCGTCCGGGCCAAAGTCGAACAGGCCCGCCTGGTGCGTGTTGGCGGCCTGCGTGCCGGCAAAGTCGAAGGCCAGTCCCACGCTGGCCATCAGCGACGCGCGCGCGGGGTTGAGCGAGTCGAAGGCGCCGGCCTTGATCAGCGCTTCGACGGTGCGCTTGTTGATGCGTGCGCTGTCGACCCGGGCGCAAAAGTCGAACAGCGACGTGAACGGCCCGCCCCCGCCACCCGAGGCGCCGCTTGCCGTTCCGTCGCGGGCCAGCAGGATCGCCTCGATGGCGCCTTGGCCGGTGCCCTTGATTGCCCCCAGCCCGTAGCGCACCCGCCGGTCGGCGACCGGCTCGAAGCGGTAGCCGCAGGTGTTGACGTCGGGCGGCTCGAACGTGAGGCCAAGCGCCACGGCGTCGTCGTGAAATATCTTCAGCTTGTCGGTGTCGTCCAGCGCCACGCTCATGTTGGCGGCCGTGAATTCGGCCGGGTAGTGCACCTTCAGCCAGGCGGTGTGGTAGGCCAGCAAGGCATACGCGGCGGCATGCGACTTGTTGAAACCGTAGCCGGCAAACTTCTCCATCAGGTCGAAGATTTCGTTCGCCTTCAACTCGCCGATGTGGTTGCGCGCCGCGCCTTCGGCAAAGGTGGCGCGGTGGGTCATCATCTCTTCCAGCTTCTTCTTGCCCATCGCGCGGCGCAGCAGGTCGGCGCCGCCGAGCGAGTAGCCGCCGACGATCTGCGCCACCTGCATCACCTGCTCCTGGTAGACCATGATGCCGTAGGTCTCGCGCAACACCTCTTCCATCAGCGGATGCGCGTACTCGACCTCTTCGCGGCCGTGCTTGCGGGCGCAGAAAGTCGGGATCAAATCCATCGGCCCCGGCCGGTACAGCGCCACCAGCGCGATCACGTCCTCGAACACGCTGGGCTTGGCGTCGCGCAGCATGCGCTGCATGCCCGAGCTTTCGAGCTGGAACACCGCCACCGTCTTGCCTTCGCTCATCAACTGGTAGGCGCCGTTGTCGTCCAGCGGCAGCTTCTCGAACGCGAACTCGGCCTGGTCTGCGTGGCGCGCGCGGATCAGGTCTTTGGCCAGCTCCAGCACCGTCAAGGTGGCCAGGCCCAGAAAGTCGAACTTCACCAGGCCGATGGCTTCGACATCGTCCTTGTCGAACTGGCTCACCGCGCTGTCGCTGCCGGGCTGCATGTACAGCGGGCAGAAGTCGGTGATCTTGCCCGGCGCGATCAACACGCCGCCGGCGTGCATGCCGACGTTGCGCACCAGGCCTTCGACACGTTCGGCCAGCGCCAGCAGTTCGGCCACTTCCTCCTCGGCCTTCTCGCGCTGCTCGATCTCGGGTGCTTCGACCCGCGCGTAGATCACGCCACTGTCCGGCCCACCTTGGTCACTTCGCGGCGGGCGCCTGAGCGTGACGGTCTTGCCCGGCGGCGCGGGCACCAGCTTGGCGATGCTGTCCACGTGGCCATAGCCCATGCCCAGCACACGGCCCACGTCGCGCAGCGCGGCTTTGGCGGCCATGGTGCCGAAGGTGGCGATCTGGCTCACCGCGTCGCGGCCGTACTTCTGCTTGACGTAGTCGATCACGCGGTCGCGGTTGGCCTGGCAGAAGTCGATGTCGAAGTCGGGCATCGAGACCCGGTCGGGGTTGAGGAAACGCTCGAACAGCAGCTTGTAGCGCAGCGGGTCCAGACCGGTGATGTGGAGTGAATAGGCCACCAGAGATCCGGCCCCCGACCCCCGCCCCGGGCCCACCGGGCAGCCGTTGTTCTGGGCCCAGTTGATGAAGTCGGCAACGATCAGGAAGTAACCCGGGAAGCCCATCTTCAGGATCGTCTCGATCTCGAAATCCAGCCGCTCCACGTAGCGCGCGCGCTGCCGCTCGCGCTCGGCCTCGGCCGGGTAGAGTTGCCGCAGCCTTTGCTCCAGGCCCTCGTGCGAGGCGACCCGGAAGAACTGGTCGATCGGCATGCGCTCGCCGTCCAGCAGCGGGGTCGGAAAGTCGGGCAGCTGCGGTTTGCCCAGCACCAGGCTGAGGTTGCAGCGCTTGGCGATCTCGACCGTGTTGCGCAGCGCGCCGGGCAGGTCGGCGAACAGCGCCTCCATCTGCGCCTGGGTCTTGAAGTACTGCTCGCGGCTGAAGCGTTTGATCCGCTTCGGGTTGCTCAGCATTTCGCCCTCGGCCACGCAGACGCGCGCTTCGTGCGCTTCAAAATCATCCGGAGTCGAAAACTGCACCGGGTGCGTGGCCACCACCGGCAGCCTCAACCCCGCCGCCAGCACCACGGCGGCGCGCACGTGCGCTTCGTTTCCGGACAGGCCGGCGCGCTGCACTTCGATGTAGAAGCGACTCGGAAACAGCTCGGCCAATCGGCGCGCCGTCGACGCGGCGCGGGTCGAGTCCCCCGCCACCAGGGCCTGCCCGACGGCACCCTGCTCGGCCCCGGACAGCACGATCAGACCGGCGCTGAACTGCTGCAGCCAGTCCCACTTGACCCAGGCCTGCGCACGCTGGGCATTGAGCAGCCAGGCGCGCGAGATCAACTCGCACAGGTTCAGGTAGCCGCGCGTGTCTTGCGCCAGCAGCAGCAGCCGGCTGGGCTGCTTGTCGCCCCCGCTGGGTTCCATCCAGAGGTCGGCGCCAATGATGGGCTTGACCCCTTGGCGGCGTGCGGCGGTGTAGAACTTGACCGCACCGAACAGGTTGGACAGGTCGGCAATCGCCAGCGCGCCTTGCGAGTCGGCAGCGGCGGCTTCGCTCAACTCGTCGATCCGCAGGCTGCCGTCAACGACAGAAAATTCGGTGTGTGTGCGCAGATGAATGAAGGCCATGAACAGCATTTTAGGGACGCGCGATTGCCTAAAATGCACAGCGTGACGACTTATCTCAACATCAGCGCCTACAAGTTTGTGAGCGTCAGCGACGCTGCCGATTTGCGCCAGAGCGTTCGCTCACAAGCATCGGCATTCGAATTGAAAGGCACGGTGCTGATCGCCGAAGAAGGCGTCAATCTGTTCCTCGCGGGTCTGCCGAATGACCTGCGGTCTTTCGTCGCGTGGCTGCGCGCGGACCGGCGCTTTGCCGACCTGGCCGTGCGCGCCAGCGAGTCCAGCGCGCTGCCCTTCGGCCGGCTCGAGGTCAAGGTCAAGGCCGAGATCATCCGCATGAACAGCCCGCGGATCCGCCCGCAGGATCAGCGCGCGCCGGCCGTTCGGCCTGAACAGTTGGCGCGCTGGCTGGACCAGGGGCAAGACGACGCTGGCCGGCCTGTGCTGATGCTGGACACGCGCAATGCCTTCGAGGTCGGGCATGGCCACTTCCATGGCGCGATCCACTGGCAGCTGTCGCGCTTCAGCGAGTTTCCGCAAGCGCTGGCCGCCCACTGCGGCCAACTGCGAGGCAAGACCGTGGTGAGCTATTGCACCGGTGGCATCCGCTGCGAAAAGGCGGCGCTGGCCATGCGGGATGCGGGCGTTGAGAACGTGCTGCAACTCGAAGGCGGCATCCTCAATTACTTCGAGCAAACGGGTGGCGCGCATTTCGAGGGCGAGTGTTTTGTGTTCGATTCGCGCGCGACCCTGAACACCGGACTGCAGCCTTCGGCCATGGGGTAAGGCACCGCCGTCGCGAACGACCGACCCCCACGCCCGCGTACGCGGGCAGGAGCCGACGCATGAACCGAATCGAGCCCCGAAACGAAATCGACACCGAGCCCGGTGCGCGGTCGGCTCGCTACGCCGACATTCGGCAGGCCACGCAGGCGCTCGCCGCGCCGCTGTCGCCGGAAGACTGCCAGGTTCAGTCGATACCCGACGCCAGCCCCGCCAAGTGGCACCTGGCGCACGTGACCTGGTTCTTCGAGACCTTTGTGCTGGAGCGGTTCGAGCCCCGCTTCAAAGCGTTCGATCCGGGCTTTCGCGTGCTGTTCAACAGTTACTACCAGGGGGTGGGCGAGCAGCATCCACGCGCGCAGCGCGGCCTCATCACCCGGCCCACGCTGGACGACATCAGGCGCTATCGCGGGCAGGTGGATGAACGGGTTCAGGCGGTGCTGGCCGCGCACCCGGATGACGCCGCGTTGGCCCAGTTGGTGGCGCTGGGGTTGCAGCATGAACAACAGCATCAGGAGTTGCTGTTGACCGACATCAAACACGCCCTGAGCTTCAACCCCACGCGCGCGGCCTATGCCCGCCGCTGGCCGATGGCCAGGGTGCAACCGCAGCCCCTGCAGTGGTTCGGCTACGCCGGCGGGCTGCTCGAACACGGCTTCGACGCCGACAGCGATGGCCCGTTCTGTTTTGACAATGAAACGCCGCGCCACACCACCTACACCGCGCCCTTCGAGCTCGCCTCGCGGCTGGTGACCTACGACGAGTACCTGGCGTTCATCGACGATGGCGGATACCAGCGGCCCGAACTCTGGTTGGCTATGGGCTGGGAATGGCTGCGCGCGGGCCAGCCTTCCGGGCAACGACAGGCGCCGCTCTATTGGCGCCTCGCGGGCGGCCGCTGGCTCAACCACACTTTGCAAGGCCTGGTGGACATCGACCCGCACACGCCCGTGTGCCACCTGAGCTACTTCGAAGCCGACGCGTACGCGCGCTGGGCTGGTGCACGCTTGCCCACCGAGGTGGAATGGGAGCACGCGGCGCGCCGCCTGCGCCGAGTGCGGAGCGGCACACGCGACAACTTCGCCAACCTCGGCGCGTTTCATCCGCTTCCGCAATCGGTGGGCGCGCGCGACGAACCGGTGCAGATGTTCGGCGACGTGTGGGAATGGACCCAATCGAGCTACGGCGCCTACCCAGGCTACCGGCCGCTGCCCGGCGCGGTGGGCGAATACAACGGCAAGTTCATGTGCGGCCAGTTCGTGCTGCGTGGGGGATCGTGTGCCACACCGGCCGGCCATGTGCGCGCCAGCTACCGCAACTTTTTCCCGCCCGATGCGCAATGGCAGTTCAGCGGGCTTCGTTTGGCGCGAGACGGCTGAACTCCGTCAAGAGTTCAGTACGGCCAGCACGTCCGAGCGGAACTCGCGCTGGTACAGGACGGTGATCACGCCGAGCGACGCGGCCACGAACACCCAGGGCGAGAAGAACCAGCCGATCGCGGCAAACGCAAGGTAGTAGGCGCGCAGCCCATCGTTGAAGGTCTCCGCCGCCATGCCGATGACGCGGCCCGCGCGGTCCGCGAACGCTTCGCGCGACAAACCGCCGTCGATGAACTGCTGGGCTTCGGGTGCCGCGGCCACCAGCAGCGCGCCAAAGGTGTACTGCCGCATCGACCAGGTGAAACGGAAAAACGCGTAGACGAAGATCGCCAGCATCAACAGCAGCTTCAGCTCGAACACCAGCACCGAGGTCTGCGCGGCAAACGGAATGTCGCGCACCAGTTCGTTGGCTTTGTCGTTGGTGCCCAGCACCGCCAGCAGGCCGCCGATGATCAGGATGGTGGTCGACGCGAAAAATGACGGGCTGCTGGACAGGCTTTGCATCACCACCGCGTCGACGACCCGCACTTCGCGGTGCGTGGCCTGCAGCATCCACAACCGGCGAATCCGGTTGGTGCTGGCCAGGATGGAGGCTTGCGTTTGGGCGCGCCGGCGCGCGAACTGTGCGTACCCCAGCCAGGCGCTGAAAAACACCAGCACCGCGGCCCAGTCGAACCAGGGCAGCAGGCCGATGACTTTGAGAAGCGGTTGCATGGCGCCCACTGTACCGCCTGGCATCGCCTCGCCGGGTCTGCCGCCCGGCCGACTTAGCTCAACCGGCGCCGCTGCTCGCCTTCAACGCGCCTTCAACGCGCCCTCAACGCACCCGCAGAGCACCCGCCACGCGCACCACGGAGGCCACGACCCGCAGCACGGCCTGCTGATGGTTGGGGTCGAGCAGCGCCCCGTGCTCGTCGAACGCCTTGTTCGCCTGCGCCAGCGCGAACTGCTCGGGCACCACCAGCATGGCCAGCGTGTTGTGCAGGAACTGGCGCGTGAACATCAGGCTGCGCGTGCCGCCCAGCAGGCCGGGCGACGCGCTCATCACGCCGGCCACCTTGCCGCTCATGGCACCCAGGCCGGACGGCAATCCTTCCGCGGCAGCGGGGCGCGACGCCCAATTGAGCGAGTTGATCAACAACGGGGTCGGGAAGCCGTTGTACTCGGGCGAGGCAACCAGCAACGCGTCGTGCTGCGCCAACAGGCGGCGCAACTCGAGCGCACCGGCGGGCATGCCGGCCGCTTCGATCTCGGCGTCGTACAGCGGCAGTGCGAGGCTGCGCAGGTCCAGCGGCGTGACATCAGCGCCCAGTTCGCGCGCCGCCCGCGCGGCCAGCGCGGCGAGCTTGCCGTTGTACGAGCCGGCGCGCGCGCTGCCGGCAAACACAAGAATCCGAACTTCGCTCATGGCGCAGGGCTCCCGTTCATCAGGCGGCGAGGTCGAACACGATGACTTCGGCGTCCTGCCCGCCGGCCAGCTTCAGCAAGGGCTCGGCGTCGAGCCGGGCCGCGTCACCGGCGTTCAGGGCCTGCCCGTTCACGCCGATCCGGCCGCGCACCACATGCACATAGGCTTTGCGGCCCGGTGGCAGCGGCAGCTCGGCCGCTTCAGCGCCGTCGAACAGGCCCGCGTACATGGACGCATCGGCATGGATTCGCACCGAGCCGTCGCGCGCATCCGGGCTGGCCACCAGCCGCAACACGCCGCGCTTCTCGGCGGCACCGAAATGCTTTTGCTCGTAGCCCGGATCGATGCCGCGCACGTCGGGCACAAGCCAGATCTGCAGGAAGTGCGTGGTCTGGTCCTTGGCGTGGTTGAACTCGCTATGCATCACACCACGGCCTGCGCTCATGCGCTGCACGTCACCGGGCCGGATGACGCCGGTGTGCGCCGCCGCGGCTTGTCCCCCCGGCCGCGCAGAGGCGGGTTGTCCCCCCGGCCGCGCAGAGGCGGCTTGTCCCCCCGGCCGCGCAGAGGCGGCTTGTCCCCCCGGCCGCGCAGAGGCGGGTTGTCCCCCCGGCCGCGCAGAGGCGGGTTGTCCATTCCCCATGCTGTCCTGGTGCGCGAGTTCGCCGCTGAGCACATAGCTGATGATTTCCATGTCGCGGTGGCCGTGCGTGCCGAAGCCGGTGCCGGGGGCGATGCGGTCTTCGTTGATGACCCGCAGGTTGCCGAAGCCCATGTGTTGCGGGTCGTGGTAATCGGCAAACGAAAAACTGTGGAAACTCTTGAGCCAGCCGTGGTCTGCATAGCCCCGCTCGGATGCCTTGCGCAGCGCAATCATGATCGATGTCCTTGCTTGTTTGGCCTGTGTACGAAGGCGACTGTAGGCCTTGGTTCGCCACTGCGCAGTCACCCCGCGTTGAAGCCGCCGTTCAAATAAGATGAAGCCGTCGCGCGCCCCCACCCGATCACCATGCAAGACAGCCACCTGGTCCTGACCCCCGACGCCCTGGCGATGATGGACACCATCGCGCGCACCGGCAGTTTTGCCGCTGCCGCGCGCGAACTCGGCAAGGTGCCGTCGGCGCTGACCTACAACGTGCGCCAGCTCGAAGACGCGCTCGACGTGCTGCTGTTCGACCGCAGTTCGCGCCAGGCCCGCTTCACCGCAGCCGGCAAGGAACTGCTGACCGAAGGCCGGCGCCTGCTGGCCGAGATGCAGGCCGTGTCCAACCGCGTGCGGCGCGTGGCCACGGGCTGGGAAACGCAGCTCACCATCGCGGTGGACGGCGTGCTGTCGCAGTCCACGATGTTCGAACTGTGCGAGGCCTTCTACGCCCTCAATCCGCAAGGGGTGGCGGGTGGTGCCACCGGCGGCCCGGGCACGCGCCTGCGCCTGCGTTCCGAGGTGATGGCGGGCACCTGGGAGGCCCTGGTGACCGGCGCGGCCGACCTGGCCATTGGCGTGGGGGTCGAAGGTTCGCCACCCCCCGGCGTGGCCTTCGAGCCGCTGGGCGAATTGGTGTTCGTGTTCGTGGTCGCGCCGCGCCACCCGCTGGCCAGCCACGCCGGGCCGATCAGCGATGCCGAGTTGCTGCTCCACCGCGCGGTGGCGGTGGCCGACTCGGCGCACCGGCTGGCGCCGAGAACCGTCAACCTGCTGCCGGGCCAGGATGTGCTGACGGTGGCCACCACACAGGACAAGATCGAGGCGCTGCTGCGCTGCATGGGCTGCGCCTTTTTGCCCGAACCGATGGCGCGCCATCACATTGCCACCGGGCGTTTGCTGGTGCGCAAGCTGCAGCGCTCGCAGCAGGCGGTGCGCATGGGCTACGCATGGCGTTGCGACACCGGCCCCAAGGGGCGCCGCGCGCCGGTCGGCCTGGCGCTCGGCTGGTGGCTCGAACAGCTCAAGCGGCCGGCCACGCGAAGCGCGCTGATCGAGCGCCATGTCCAGCTCCCGGCCTGACGCCGCCCCGGCGCTGGCGGGCCGCTTCGCCCCCTCTCCCACCGGCCCGCTGCATGCGGGCTCGTTGACGGCCGCGCTGGCCTCGTGGCTGGATGCGCGCGCGCACGGTGGGCGCTGGCTGGTGCGCATCGAAGATGTCGACACGCCGCGCTGCATGGCTGGCGCCGGCGAGCTGATCCTGGCGCAACTCGCGGCCTGCGGGCTGCTGCCGGACGAGCCGCCGCTGTGGCAGTCGACCCGCAGCGCGCTGTACCAGGCAGCGCTGGAGCGGCTGATCGCGCGGCGCTGGGCCTTCCATTGCGGCTGCAGCCGCAGCGATATCGAAGCGGCGCTGGCGGCCCGTGGCATCGACCGCCCGCGGCATGGCGAATTGCGCTATCCCGGCACCTGCCGCGCAGGCTTGCACGGCAAACCCGCGCGCGCGGTGCGCTTGCTGGCGGCAGCGCGCGCCGAGCCGCCGCACCTGCCGTTGACGATCGCGTGGACCGACCGCCGCCTGGGCCCGCAGCGGCAAGACGTCAGCGCGCAGGTCGGCGACTTCGTGCTTCAGCGCGCCGATGGCCTGTGGGCCTACCAGCTGGCCGTGGTGGTCGACGATGCGGCGCAAGGCATCACGCACGTGGTGCGCGGCGAAGACCTGGCGGACAACACGGCGCGCCAGATTCACTTGCAACAGGTCTTGGGCTTGCCGACGCCGGCCTATCTGCACACCCCGCTGGTGCTGGGCGGCAACGGCGAAAAGCTGTCCAAGCAAAACGGCGCGCGGCCGCTGGACCTGAGCGAGCCGGTGCGCGCGCTGGGCGAGGCGGCCGGCGCGCTGGGGCTGCGCGTCGACCCCCCGGCCACCGTCGCCGATGCGCTGGCCGGCGCGCTCGCTCAATGGCGCGGGCATTGGCTGGCATGATGCCGGCTCGACTTTCCATCCCATCAAAAAAAAGGAAGATTCATGAGCATGACCACCACCGCCTCCGGCCTGCAATTCAGCGACACCGTCAGCGGCACTGGCGCCACCGCGCAAGCGGGCCAGCATGTCAGCGTGCACTACACCGGCTGGCTCTACAACGACGGCGTCAAGGGCGCCAAGTTCGACAGCAGCAAGGACCGCAACGACGCGTTCCAGTTCAACCTGGGCGCCGGCATGGTGATCAAGGGCTGGGATGAAGGCGTGCAAGGCATGCAGGTCGGCGGCACGCGGGTGCTGGTGATCCCGCCGCAACTGGGTTACGGCGCACGCGGTGCCGGTGGTGTGATCCCGCCGAATGCCACGCTGATGTTCGAGGTCGAACTGCTGGGCCTTTGATGCGCTGACGGCAGCGCGGCGCGGCGCGGCGCGTCAATCGCTGCGCGGGCCGAGCATCTGGCGCGGGTCGACCCAGGCGTCGAACTGTTCGGCGCTCACCGAGCCCAGCGCGAGCGCCGCCTCGCGCAGCGACGTGCCGTGGCGCTGTGCGTGTTTGGCGATCTGCGCCGCGCGGTCGTAGCCGATGTGCGGCACCAGCGCGGTGACCAGCATCAGCGAACGCCGCAGCAATTCGTCGACGCGCGCGGCATTCACCTGGATGCCGGCAACACAATGCAGCGTGAAGCTTCGCATCGCGTCGGCCAGCAGGCGCAGGCTGTCCAGCGTGTTCAGCACGATCAGCGGCTTGTAGACGTTCAGCTCGAACTGGCCTTGCGCCGCCGCGAAGCCGATCGCGGCGTCATGCCCCATCACCTGCGCGCACACCATGCTCAAGGCCTCGACCTGCGTCGGGTTCACCTTGCCCGGCATGATGGAGCTGCCGGGTTCGTTCTCCGGCAGCTGCAGTTCGCCCAGCCCGGCGCGTGGCCCGCTGCCCATCAGGCGGATGTCGGCGCCGATCTTGCTGAGCGCAACCGCCAGCATTTTCAGACCACCATGCAAGGCCACCAGCGCCTCGTGGCCCGCCATCGCGGCAAACAGGTTGGGCGCCTGCACCAGCGGCAGGTCGAGTCGGCGCGCCAGCAGCGCGGCCACGCGCGAACCGAACTCGGGGTGGGTGTTGAGCCCGGTGCCCACCGCCGTGCCGCCGATGGCCAGCGCCTGCACCGCCACCCGCGCCTGCCCAATGGCGCACTGGCACAGCGCCAGCTGCGCCTCATAGCCACCGAACTCCTGCCCCAGCGTGACCGGCGTCGCGTCCTGAAGATGGGTGCGACCGATCTTCACCACGTCGGCGAACGCAACCGCCTTTGACAACAGCGCCGTGCGCAAGCCTGCCAGCGCCGGCAACAAGTGCTGCTCGGTCTGCAAGGCCACCGCAACATGCATCGCGGTCGGGAACACATCGTTGGACGACTGGCCCCGGTTCACATCGTCGTTCGGATGCACCAGGCGCGCCGCGCCCAGCCCACCACCGAGCGCGCGCGAGGCCAGGCTGGCCACCACCTCGTTGACGTTCATGTTGCTCTGCGTGCCCGAGCCGGTCTGCCACACGGAGAGCACAAACTCGCTGTCGAATTCGCCTTGCGCCACGCACAGCGCCGCATCGGCGATCGCATCGGCACGGGCCGCGTCCAGCAGGCCGAGGTCGCGGTTCACACCCGCCGCCGCCCACTTGACCCAGGCCAGCGCATGGATCACCTCAAGCGGCATGCGCTGCGCTCCGATCGCAAAGAATTGCAGGCTGCGCGCCGTCTGCGCGCCCCACAGCGCTTCGGTGGGCACGTCGATGGGGCCAAAGCTGTCGGACTCGGTGCGGGTGGTGACCATGGGAGCGGATTCTGATCGGTCTGGAAGGGCGTTGCGAGCCCTGTGCATCCGACCCGGCGCCGCCCACGCAGGGCAAGAGGTGCAGGCTGAAGCGCTCAAGCGGGTCGGCACCGACTCGCTGCGCTACACCTTCATCGGCCCGGTGGAAATGAAGCTGCCGGTCTCGACCACGAGTCGCGACGAGTTTCGCAGGGAAGTTGCCGCCTCGCGCGGCAACGCCAACCGGGTCGCAGGCTCATCCCTGATCGGCGGGTTGCAGAAAAGCACGCCGACAGCGCCGGACTCAGGGTCGGCAAAAAAATGGGGCCTGCTCGCGCAGGCCCCTTCTGTTTTTGCAGCGCCGACTCAGAGGCTGAGAGTTTTTCGAGCGTGTCCGAGCAGCGCGCCAGAAGGCGGCCGATCTAGGCGCAAAGCGCAGCCATAGCTCGGGCTATGGCGAGCATTTGCAACGACGAGCGGGCGTCTTCTGGTGTGACGAGCGGGCAT
>JANORB010000118.1:0-10996 GCA_031415135.1 Methylibium sp. | reverse complement strand
GCTGGAGAAACCGCTCGGCCACGATCTGGCCAGTGCGCGGGAGATCAACCGCGTCGTCAGCGCGTCGTTCCGCGAAAGCCAGGCCTTGCGCATCGACCATTACCTGGGCAAGGCCGCCGTGCAGAACCTGGCCGCGCTGCGTTTCGGCAACGCCTTGTTCGAGCCGCTGTGGCGGCGCGAGAGCATCGCCAACATCCAGATCACGATCGCCGAGGCCCTGGGCGTGGGCACGCGCGGCGACTTCTATGACCGCACCGGCGCGCTGCGCGACATGGTGCAAAACCACGCGCTGCAGTTGCTGACGATGATTGCGATGGAGCCGCCGCCGACCAACGACGCCGATTGCATCCGTGACGAAAAGCTCAAGGTGCTGCGCTCGCTGAAACCCTTCACGGCCGAGAGCGTGGCGCGCGACGTGATCCGCGGCCAATACAAGGCCGGCACGGTGGAAGGCAAGCCGGTGGCGGGTTATCTGGAAGAAGTGAAAGTACCGGCTGACAGCAGCTGCGAAACCTTCGTCGCGCTGCGCACCGAAGTGCAGAACTGGCGCTGGGCCGGCGTGCCGTTCTACCTGCGCACCGGCAAGCGGCTGGTGGGGGGCGACGCGCAGATCGTCATCAACTTCCGCGCCGTGCCGCACCCGATTTTCCCGGGTGCGAACCGCGCCAACAAACTCGTCATCAAGCTGCAGCCTGAGGACGGGCTGGAGTTGCACCTGCTGGCCGTCAAGGGCAGCGGCATCAGCGAAGTGCTGGCGCCGGTGTCGCTGGACCTGGACTTCGACAAGGCGTTCCCGAGCGAACGTGTGGGCGCCTACGAACGCCTGCTGCTCGACGCGATCGCCGGCCGCCTGAACCTGTTTGTGCGCAGCGACGAACAGGAGCAGGCCTGGCGCTGGGTCGAGCCGGTGCTCGACGCCTGGACCCGCGACAACACCGGCCCGCGCCCGTATGCGGCCGGCACCTGGGGCCCGGCCGCCGCGAGTGCGCTGGTGGCGCGCGACGGCTTCGCCTGGTCCGAAGAACAATGATGTCGGCCCCTCGCCCAACGAGTACGTTGGCTGGCCAACCGGCCTGCATGCCGGTTGGCGCTCCGGCGGGCAGTTCCCGAGCAGTCGGGAACTGCTTGTCCGCCTACGCTCCCCCGAGGCGATCGGGCCTTGCTTGGGAGCGGCCCGGCGCGGCGGCCCGTGCTGTCCCGGCCACGGTGCGGTGATGCTTGACCGCATCCGCGCCTCCATTCCGGCCCTTCCGCCGGCCGAGCAGCGAGTGGCCAAGCTGGTGCTGCTGGACCCGCGCAGCTTTGCCAGCCTGCCGGTCACCGAGCTGGCCGAGCGCTCGCACGTCAGCAAGCCCACGGTCGTGCGCTTTTGCCGCAGCGTGGGCTACGACGGGCTGACCGACTTCAAGCGCAAGCTCGCCGGCAGCGTCAACGAAGGCGTGCCGTTCGTGCACCGCGCGGTCGATGAGGACGACAAGCCGGGCGACATCATCGTCAAGGTGATCGACAACGCCGTCAGCGCGCTGCTGCGCTACCGCAACGACGCCACCAACCTTGCCTTCGAACGTGCGATCAGCGCGCTGGCACAAGCGGGCAGCGCGGGCCGGCGTATCGAGTTCTATGGCGTGGGCAACTCCGGCATCGTGGCGCTCGACGCCGAGCACAAGTTCTTTCGCCTGGGCGTCACCGCGGTGGCCTGCAGCGACGGCCATGTGCAGGTGATGAGCGCCACGATGCTCAAGCCCGGCGACTGCCTGGTGATCATCAGCAACTCGGGCCGCAGCCGCGACCTCATCGACGCGGCCGAGATCGCGCGCAAGAAAGGCGCGACCCTCATCGTCATCACCGCCAGCGGCTCCCCGTTGGCCGTGATGGGCCAGGGCAGCGCCAACCAGATCCTGCTCGCGGTGGACCACCCGGAAGACTACGACCGCTACAGCCCGATGGTGTCGCGCCTGCTGCACCTGATGGTGATCGACATCCTGACCACCGCCGTCGCACTGCGCCTGCCGGGGGAGTTGCGCCCGATGCTGCAAGAGATCAAGAAGAATTTGCGGGCCAAGCGGTATGCGCGGGAGGAGTGAGGCGGGCAGGCACGGGTTCTCCTGATGCTGTGAAACGGGGAACAGGGCTCGGGGAACGGGGAACGGGCAAATCTACGCCCCAGGCAGCAGAGGCAGCAGACGCACGCGCGTGCGGCCCGGGTCAATGGTCAGCAGGGCGCCTTCGTCGAGATCAGATTCCATCTGCCGCAGCGCAGCGACCACGTGCGCTCCGATCACTTCGGGGCTGACGTCTTCGGCTCGTATCTGCACCACGCTGGGCTTTTTGCCATGGGTTGCAGCCAGGATCGCGCCAAAGTCCAGATGTGACAGGTTCATGTCGATGACCAGCTTCATGCGCCGGCCAGCGTGACCTCTCGTTCCTGGGCGCGCCACGCCGCGTAGCGAAGCGCCTGCATGACGTCCTCGCGTTCCAGGTACGGATAGTCGGCGAGCACTTCTTCAACGCTGTGCCCGGCGCCGATCTGGCCGACCACCATGCTCACCGTGACGCGCATGCCGCGAATGCAGGCCTTGCCGCCCATGACCTCGGGCTGTTGGGTGATGCGATCCAGACCGGCCATGATCTTCTCCTTGCAAGTGTCTTTCCACCGCTATCAATATGCTGTCGGTCACGGCCGCTTCCTTTGAGGCCCTGCCGCGATCAATACACCGCATCGTGATCACCCACGTCGAGCGGGACGATCTCTTGCTCGGTGACCAGCAGATGCAGCGTGATCCGGTACGAAAGATTGATGGAGACCGAGTGCACCCCGGCCAGCCGCCCGGCCAACGCATGCAGGCGCAGCGAAGGGTGATGGGGGTTCAACTCAAGCAGGGCCAGCGTCTTCATGTAGGCGCGGGCCATGTCCGGGTGCCGCTTCAGGAAGCGTGCGGCAATGTGGGTATAGCCCTCGGTGAAGATGATCTTGTAGGCCATTCTTGTAGGCCATGACCGAGCGGACGGCGGCTGCCCCGTCAGCGGGCCGAACGTTTGGCCACCTTGCTCGGCGCACTGACCGACTGCTTGCGTGGCCTTGCCTTGGCTGCCAGTGTCGGAGCGGGAGCGCTGCTGGCCGTGGCCTCGCCGGTGATCATCGCTTGCAAGCGGGCCACATGCCGGGCCGGCGACTCGACCACGAATCGGCCGGCGGCAATGTCGGCTCGGCTCTCGGCCAGTGCTGCTTCGAGCTCGCATTCGCGCAAGTGCTGATAGTGGGCAAGCTCCATCACCACGTAGCGGTCGGCACCGCGCACGGACACCACGGCCTCGGTCCGGCCGTCGGCGAGCAAAGCTTCGATGGCGGCGATACCGCGAGTCTTCAGGTCATTGGCGGTGATGTGAGCCATGGCGCAAACGTTCCGCGTTCCAACCAGCGTATTGTAAATCGTACGATCAATCGTGTTGACTTTCGTACGTCCAGCCCTCACTTCACCTCCTGAATCGTCTCCCCCTTCAGCAGCCCCATGTCCCGGATGTTGACCCGGCGCCGCTTCCAGCCCGCAAAGGTGCGGCGGATGTTGCCCAGCGAGATCATGTAGTAGAGGCCCTTGAAGGCCTTCAGCGACAGCCAGTACGGCGTCTTGCCGTAGATGTCGCCGGCCAGCAGCGACATCAGCGCTTCCTTCACGCGCAGCGGGTTGGCGGGGTACATGAACATCTCGCGGATGGTCGGGTTGGTGACGCGGTAGATGAACCACGAGTACTCGCGCGGGCCCTTGCGCATGGTCTTGTCGAACACCCTGCGCGCGCGCGCGGCGTCGGCCGGCCGGTCGAGATGCGTGGCCACGACCTCGGCGCCGTCGAAGGCGCTGTGCATGGCCAGGTACACGCCGGACGAGAACATCGGGTCGATGAAGGCGTAGGCGTCGCCCAGCAGCAGGTAGCGCTCGCCACTGCTGTGGCGGCTGTTGTACGAAAAGTTGCCGGTGGCGTGGACCGCGTCGTCGACCAGCGTGGCGTGCTCCAGGCGGCGCGCCAGTTCAGGCGCCATGCCGATCGTGGCGTAGAAAAACTCCCTCAACGGCTTGTCGCGCGCCTTCAGGTAGTAGGGCCAGCACACCGCGCCCACGCTGGTGCTGCCGTCGGCGAGCGGAATGAACCAGAACCAGCCGTGCGGGAACCAGCAGATGCTGATGTTGCCCTCCTTCTTTCCAGGCAGCCGCTCGGCGTTGGTGAAGTGGCCGAACAGCGCCGAGCTGTTGTGCTCGGGGTTCTTGTCCTTGATGCGGAACTTGTTGGCCAGCAGCGTGTCGCGGCCGGACGCGTCGACGACGAAGCGCGCGCGCCAGCGGCGTTGGGTCTTGCCACCGGCCGCGTCGTCCAGTTCAGCCTGCACGGTGGCGCCGTCAGCGTCGAAGGCCACATCGCGGACACGGCAGCCTTCCAGCGTGCGCGCGCCGCGCGTGGCGGCGTTGCGGAACAGGATCTCGTCGAGGTCGGAGCGGCGCACCTGCCATGAATACGGCATGGACTTGTCCCACGCGTCGGCAAACTCAACGTAGGCGCGGTGCTCGTGGTCGGGCGAGACGAATTCGATGCCCCACTTGGGCATGCCGATCTTTTCGACCTGCTCGCGCACGCCGAGTTGGTCGAACAAGGCCACGTTGGCCGGCAGCAGCGATTCGCCGATGTGAAAGCGCGGGTGGTGCGCCTTTTCCAGCAGCACCACGTCGCGGCCCTGCCGGGCCAGCAAGGCCGCGATGGTCGAGCCGGCCGGGCCGCCGCCGATGACGAGCACGTCGCAGGGCTCGGTGGGCGTTCGGGCCATGTCTTGGGTCATGCCTTGGGGCAGGTCTTGGGGCAGGTCTTGCAGGTTCATGCGGCGTATTTTCTACATTTTCGCGCCGGGGGGCGAGGCGGCCCCGGCGCGCGGGCCGGCAGCGTCAGCCGGCCTTGCGGAAGGTCAGGTTGATGCGCTGCATTCCGAGCACTGGATGCTGGCCGGGCCGCAGCGGCAGCACGGCGTGGAAGTTCAGGCGCGCGGGCCCACCCCACACCACCACGTCGCCGTGGTTGAGCGGGATGTGCCGGGTCTTGTCGGCGCGCTCGCTGCCCCCGAACAGGAAGACCGCCGGCAAGCCCAGCGAGACCGAGACGATGGGCGCGCCGAAGTCGCGTTCGTCGCGGTCCTTGTGCAGCGACAGCCGTGTGCCCGGTTCGTAGCGGTTGACCAGGCCGGCGTCGGGCACGAAGCCCGCGTAACCCGCCTGGGCCGCGGCATCGGTGGCGAGGGCGCTGAACACGGCGGGCATGGCCGGCCAGGGCTCGCCACGCCGCGGGTCGACCGGCTCGTAGCGGTAGCCCGCGCGGTCGCTGACCCAACCCAGCGGCCCGCAGTTCGTCATCTGCACCGCCATGCGCAGGCCGCCGGGCGTCACCATCTGGCGCAACGGCGCCTGCGCGACCACCGCGTGCAGCGCCGCCAGCAAGGCCGGCGCATGCGTCCGCGCGAAGCCGCGCAGCACCACCGCGCCCGGCGCGATGGGCTGCTGCCAAGGCTGTGTTTCCTCTGCCGGGTCGAACAGATCGTGGTTCATCGGGGGGTCGGCCCTCACCCCGGCGCTCTCGCGCAGGGCAAGGGAGTGCATGTCAGGCCGCATCGTGAAAAATGATACCCAGCGCATGCCGCCGGCCGGCCCGCACGCGGCTACGCCGTGCCGCAGGTTCACGCGGCACACCCCGCGCGTTCCCTGCACCGGGCGGTGGCGCACGGCGATCACCGCGGCGTCGCCCTGGCGCAGCGGCAGCACCTGCGGGCGCGATTGCATGCGCGGGCGCTGCTCGGTCATCACGAACTCGCCGCCGCTGAAGTCGCGCCCCGGTTCGCTCAACAGCAGCACCACCTGGAGCGGGAACACCTGCTCGCCGTACAGGTCCTGGTGCAGGCAGTTGTGGTCGCCGGCGCCGTACCGCAGCAGCAGCGGCGTGGGCTTGTGCTGGCCCGCGGCATGGCAGCGTGCGATGAAGTCGGCGTGCCGCTCGGGCAAGCGCGCGGCCAGGTTCAGCGCCGCGTGCCAGCGGTTGGCCACTGGCGCCAGGTGCGGATAGATCGCGCTGCGCAACCCGTCGACGAGCTCGGGCAACGGGTAGTCAAAGTAGCGGTACTCGCCGCGCCCGAAACCGTGCCGCGCCATCACCACGCGGCTGCGAAAAACCGCGTCGACGGGGTACAGCGCGGCCAGCGATTCGCACTCAGCCGGCGTGATCAGGCGTTCGATGATGGCGGCGCCATCGGCGTCGAGTTGCGCCGTGACAGCGTCCCAGTCGACCGCGGCGATTCGCTCCGCCAGGCCCGGTGCGCCGGGCCCGCGCGCGGGTGCGAACACGGCGGCATGGTCGGGCGCGTTCATGCGCTGGGCCCCACATCCGACCCCTCATCCGAACCCACGCCCGCGCCCAAACCCGCACCCGCCGGCGCGCACGCCCCGGCCTCGCGCTCGAGCAGCGTGCGCTTGCGTTCCACACCCCAGCGGTAGCCGCTCAGGCCGCCATCGTGGCGCACCACGCGGTGGCACGGGATCGCCACCGCCAGTGCGTTGGCGCCACACGCCTGCGCCACCGCGCGCACCGACGCCGGCGACCCGATGCGCTGCGCCACCTGCGTGTAGCTGGCCGTGCGGCCGGCCGGGATCTGCCGCAGCGCCTGCCACACACGCTGCTGGAACGCCGTGCCGCGCACGTCGAGCGGCAAGCCCAGCCCCAGGCCCGGCGCCTCGACGAAGCCCACCACCTGCGCCACCACCTGCTCGAAGGCCGCATCGCCACCGACCAGCCTGGCGTTGGCAAACCGGTCCTGCAGGTCGCGCGCCAGCGCGTCGGGGTCGTCGCCCATCAGGATGGCGCAGATGCCGCGCCCGCTTTGCGCCACCAGGATGGCGCCCAGCGAACACTGCCCGATCGCGAAGCGGATCTCGATGTCGGCGCCGCCGGCGCGGTAGGCGGTGGGCGTCATGCCCAGCAGCTGATCGGCCTCGGCATAAAAGCGGCCGTTGGAGTTGTAGCCGGCGCCGTAGAGGGCATCGGTGACCGAGCCGCCCCGGCCCAGTTCGTGGCGCACGCGCAGCGCGCGCTGCGCCATCGCGTAAGCCCGGGGCGTGAGGCCGGTGGTCTGCTTGAAGATGCGGTGCAGGTGAAAGGCGCTGATGCCGGCGCGCCGCGCCAGGTCGTCCAGCGTGGGCACCGGCTCGGCGCTGTCGATGAAGCGGCACAAACCGGCCACCAGCGCGGCGTGCTGTTCGGCGCGTGCCGGCTGGTCCGGCTGGCAGCGCTTGCAGGCGCGAAAGCCCGCGCGTTCGGCGTCGGCCGTGCTGGTGTGAAAGGCCACGTTCTCCGGCCGCGCGGGGCGCGCCGCGCACGATGGCCGGCAGTAGACGCCGGTGCTGCGGACCGAGTAAACGAACTGCCCATCGGCGGCCGGGTCGCGCGCCCGCACCGCGGCCCAGCGCGGGTCGTTGGCCGTGGCTTCGGCGAGCATCAGGTTCTTGCGGGGTGCGTTCATGCGGTGGTCCTTTCAACCGGTCCAGGTGCGATGGTTGAAATCTAGCCGTCGCGGCCGCTGCGCACACTCCGCGTCTTGCTTTCGAATCCGGCCGCGGCCCGCCCGCCCGGCGCCGGATGCCATCATCGGCGCCATGAACACCGAAACCGACGCGCAACCGCGCCCGTCCCGGCGCTTCGGCCTGGACCTGTCGCCACAGACCCGCGTGTTCGCGGCGTTCTTCCTGTACTCGTTCAGCATGGGTGGCATCTTCCCCCGCCTGGGCGACCTGCAGCGCGCGATGGGCATTGCCGAAGGCGCGCTCGGCCTGGCGCTCATCGGCACGGCGGTCGGCACCCTGGTGTCGCTGACCTTCGCCAGCCGCATTCTCGACCGCATCGGCTACCGGCCCGCGCTGCTGATCTTCATCCCGATGCTGGCCTTGATGTACGCCATCGCCTCGCTCGCCAGCGGGCCGCTGATGCTGTTCGTCGCACTGGTCCCGGCGGGCCTGTGCATCGGCGCCATCGAGGTCATCGTCAACCTGGAGGCCGACCGGGTCGAACACCAGACCGGCCGGCGCATCATGAACCGGTCGCATGCGTTCTGGAGCATCGGCTTCTTCGGCGCCGGGCTGCTGGGCGCGCTGATGTCGCAGGCCGGCATCACGCCGCAACAGCAGCTGTTCATGACGCTGCCGCTGGTCGGCGTCGGCACGCTGTTGTTGCTCGGCCGTTATGAAGCGGCGCCGCACCGCAGCGGCGCGAACACCGATGCGGCGCCGCATTTCGCACGCCCGACGCTGGCCATCCTGGTGCTGGTGGCGGTGACCCTGTCGGCGCTGGTGCTCGAAGGCGCGGGCGCCGAATGGTCGGCCATCTACATGCGCGATGTGTTCGGCGCCGCGCCCTTCATCGCCGGCTCGGCGGTGGCCATCGGCGCGCTGGCGCAGGCGATCACGCGCTTTTTCGCCGACCGCTTTGTCGAGCGCCACAGCCCCGTGGGCGTGGCGCGGGCCCTGCTGTTGGTGCTGGGCCTCGGTGCGTTGACGGTGTTCACCGCGCCGGCCGGGTGGGTGGCGCTGGTCGGCTTCGGCCTGATGGGGGTGGGCACCAGCGCGATCTTCCCGCTCGCCATGTCGGCCGCGGCCCAGCGCACCGACCGGCCGGCGGCCACCAACGTGGCCGCGCTGGCGCAGATCTCGTTCGTCGCGTTCCTGCTCGGGCCGCCGCTGCTGGGCTTCGTGGCCGAGCACTGGGGCATCCGCTGGTCGTTCGGGCTGGGCCTGCCGCTGGTGGCCTTGAGTGTGCTGGCCGCAGCGTCGCTGGGCGCGCGGCCGGCGCGGGCCGCGGCCGGCTGAGCAGCGCGCGGCCCGCGTGAACTTCCAGCGCCCTAGCGCAGGCCCATGCAGTTGGCGTAGAAGGTCACCGTGGCCGGCCAGTCGCTGAAGATGCCGATGATGCCCACCTGCCTGGCCAGCACGTCGAGCACCCGCAGCATGTCGCCTTCGCGCTGGATCGCCGAGTCGAAGCCCTGGTAGTAAAAGCCGTTGGCGCCATCGGCCAGGATGCCCGAGCGCTCCAGCGTCCAGGTGATGATGTCCAGCCCCGCCGCCCGGGCGTCGACCGCGTAGCGCGACGGCACGATGTTGCCGCCGGTGTCGGCCGCGAGCAGCGCAAAGATCGGCGGCGCCACGATGTTGATGCCCTGCGCCTTGTAGCCGGCCAGCTCGGCGCGGCTGGGCAGGTCGGCCACGCCGGTGGCGTCGTCCAGGTACACCGCCTGCTTGCCGAAGGCCGGCTCGTGGCGCACCCAGTACAGCACGTCGGCCTGGCTGAACGACTGTGCCCACACACGCCGCGGCGGCACCTTGGCCTGCTTGTATTCGTCGATCATTTTTTGCGCATAGGCTTGCTGCGTGAAGCCGTCGAACGGCATCGGCACGCTGGGGCTTTTCAGTTCCGGCGTCATCTTCACGCCCAGGCGCTTGAACAGCTCGATGCTTTCCTTGTGCGTCAGCAGCGTGCCGCTGGTCGGCCCCGAATAGAGGTCGGTGCGCCAGCTGGCGGTGCCGCCCAGGTACTCGGCCACCGTCCGTGCGCGCGGGTCGGACGCGTCCATCTTGCCGCGCAGCGTCTTGAATTCGGCCAGCGTGATGTCGCTGGTGCGGCATTCGGCGTTCGCCGGCGCCACCAGCGCGCCGGCGGCGTCGACCACGGCCGGCGTGAACGGCTTCGCGCACTGGCTCGCCAGCTCGGTGGCCAGGATGTTGGTCGTGGTGTGCAGGTCGTTCTGCGCGTGGCGGCAGACCAGTTCCTTGTCTTTCGTGAACGTGACATCGCACTCCACGATGCCGGCGCCCATGCGGGCCGCCGCCTCATACGACTCTTTCGTGTGCTCGGGGAACTGCAGCGCCGCACCGCGGTGGCCGATCGAAAAATCAGTGCGCGTGAAGCGCTCGTTGCGGGTGCACGCCAGCAGCTGCTGCTTGAGCGGGCTGTCGGTCATGTCGCCGACCAGGAAAAACGGCCGCGGCCCGAGCTGCGCGCTGGCGCCGCGCGACTCGAAGCGGGGCGCGTACCAGTGCGCATCGTCGTCGGCGGTGGCTGCGGCAAGGGCGGGCAGCAGGCACACCGTGCCGGCCAGCGCGGCGGAGATGGCGGAGTGGCGCATGGAAGCTCCTCGGCGGGGGTGGTTCGGACAACCCGGCGGCCCTGACCTTGCAAGCCGCGCGCACAAGACCGCAGTGTGGGCGGGTGACGACGGCGTGGACCGCACCCGTCGCTACCGCACGAACTGATCCACGCAGTGCGCGCCGAGCCCCACCTCGATGCAGTGCTTGCGGCACATCTCGATCTTGGTGAACACGTCTTCATAGCCGGTGTGCTTGCCCTTGTCGTCGACGTACACCATGGCGCCGTGGATGTTGAAGAAGGTGATCATCTCCGGCGCGCCCACCGCCTCGTCGACCACCAGCGTGTGGATCTCGCCCGGCGGCTCGTAGACGAAGCTGCCTTCGCGTGCCACCCAGTCGTGCTCCAGGTAGCGCCAGGCGCCCTTGATGACGTAGCCCGTGACCCACGACGGGTGGATGTGGCGCGACAACACGCCGCTCTTGCCCACCCGCAGCAGGTTGCACCAACTGCCGGTGACGGTGTTGAGCAGCAGCGGCCGGAACGACACGTCGGGCGCCTGCGGCACCCACACGCGCTCGTCGTCGGGAATGGCCTGGACGGCGATTTCGGCCTGGACGCCGGGGAGCTGGACGATCATGGGCGGGTCTCCGTGGTGGGCATTGACTGCGTTCGGGGCATTGCGGCGGGGTGCGATGGCGGCTCAGAGGCTGAGAGTTTTTCGAGCGTGTCCGAGCAGCGCGCCAGAAGGCGGCCGATCTAGGCGCAAAGCGCAGCCATAGCTCGGGCTATGGCGAGCATTTGCAACGACGAGCGGGCGTCTTCTGGTGTGATGAGCGGG
>JANORB010000117.1:0-19825 GCA_031415135.1 Methylibium sp. | reverse complement strand
AGTGAAGCGAACTGAGCCGTGCCCATCGCGTTCAGGTCTTCGGTGGTGAGGCCGGCGATCTGGCTGGTGGTCAACGCGGCGACCTGGCCGGTGGTCAGTGACGCCACTTGATCAGAGCCGAGTGCGGCCAACTGGTCGCTGCTGAGTGCGCGCAGTGCCGTGGAACTCAGCGCGCGCAGGTCGGCGCTTTCGAGCGTGGGGATCTGGTCGGTCGTCAGCGCGCTGACTTGCGCGGTGCCGAGCGCGGCGAATTGAGCCGTGCTCAAGGCACGCAGATCGTCGCTGACGAGGCCGGCGAACTGCGCTCCGCTCAAGGCGTTGACTTGGGCCGTGGTGAGCGCGGCGAACTGAGCGGTGCCCAAGGCGTTCAGGTCTTCGGTGCTCAGGCTGACGATCTGCGCGGTCGTCAATGCCGTCACCTGGCCGGTCGTGAGCGCGGCCATGCTGTCGCTGGTCAGCGCGCCGAGCTGGTCGGTGGACCAGCTGCGAAGTGCGGCGGTGCTCAGGGCTCGCAGGTCGCTCGATTCGAGGCCGGCGATCTGGCTGGTCGTGAGAACGGCGGCTTGAGCGCTGGAGAGTGAAGCGAACTGGGCCGTGCCCATGGCGTTCAGGTCTTCGGTGGTCAGGCCGGCGATCTGGCTGGTCGTGAGCGAGGCCACTTGGCCCGTTGTCAGTGCGGCGACCTGGTCAGAACCGAGCGCGGCCAGCTGGTCGCTGCTGAGTGCGCGCAGTGCCGTGGAACTCAAGGCGCGCAGGTCGGCGCTCTCCAAGGTCGGGATCTGGTCGGTCGTCAGCGCGCTGACTTGCGCAGTGCCGAGCGCGGCGAACTGGGCGGTGCTCAAGGCGCGCAGGTCGTCCGATTGCAGGGCGGCGATCTGGCTGCTGCTCAACGAATTGACCTGGGCCGTGGTCAGCGCGGGGAACTGCGCTGTGCTCAGTGCGTTGAGATCGTCCGTGCTCAGGCTGGAGAGTTGCGCCGTGGTCAGCGCAATCACCTGGCTGGTCGTCAGCGCGGCAATGTTGTCCGAACTCAGGGCACCGAGCTGGTCGCTGTTCAAGCTGCGCAGCGCGGCGGTGCCGAGCGCGCGCACATCGCTCGATTCGAGGCCCACCACCTGAGCGGTGGTGAGCACGGCCGCCTGGGCGCTGGAGAGCGCGGCGAACTGGGCCGTGCTCAGGGCGTTCAGGTCTTCGGTGGTCAGGCCGGAGACCTGGCTGGTCGTCAGTGCCGTGACCTGGCCGGTGGTCAGCGCGGCAATCTGGTTGGAGCCGAGCGCGGCCAGTTGATCCGTGTTGAAGGCACGCAGCGAGTTGATCGTCAGCGCACGCAGGTCGGCCGTTTCAAACGCCCCGATCTGCGCACTGTTCAAGGCCGAAATGCCCAGCGTCGAAATGGCGCCGGCCTGGTTCGACGTGAGCGCGGCGATCTGCGCCGTGCTGAACGCCGCCCAGTCCTCCGTGCTCAGCCCGGCAATGGTCGTGGTCGACAGGCCCGCGATGATCGCGGTGGACAGATTCGGGATGCTGGAGGCCATGGACTTTTCCTTGTGCTCGGTACGGGTGATTCCAGGCCAGCGCGGGCGAGCAACAGCGTGGTCTGCTTCGCGGCGCCTTGACGAGGAACGGTTGTCTTCAGGTCACGACTGGAGGTGGCGGGGTTCCCGCGGCGTCGCCCAACGACGCCGCCACGGGACATCCCCTTCTCCCATTCCCTCGGAATATCGGTTCATTCAGCGCGCCGCTTGAGCTGAAATTGCGGCGTCTTTGCGGCCCAGTTCGTGATTTGCTCGGCAGCCCGGCGGGCCACGCCGGCCGGGCTGCCAAGCATCGGTTCAAGCCGCAGGCCAAGCCGGTCACCGCTCAAACCGCCACGGGCGCCGGCGCCGCAGCCTGGGCCTGCGATGCCAGGCGGACCACGGCGTGCGCCGGCACCGGGTCGTCTTCGACGCCGCCAAAATCGGCGCGCATCACACGGGCCCGGTTGCGCTCTTGCGGCGAAGTGGCGATCTTGCGCAAGCTCACGCGCATGAACGCGGCCTGCTCTTTGCGGCACGGCTGCACCTGGGCGTCGAGCCAGCTCGAATCGGCGATCTCGAAACGGTGCGTGAACCAGCCGAGGTACCAGAACCAGTCGGTGTAATAGATCCAGGAGTTTTCGTTCAGGGCCCGCAAGTGGGTCGGGTCCTGCCAGGCGGTGAGCGCCTTTTCGTACGGCACCTCGATCTCGAGCAGCCCGCCTTCTTCGAGCAGCACCAGCGCGTTGCCCATCAGCGTCGGCAAATCGGGCACATGCTCCAGCACGTTGTTGGCGTGAATGCCCGACAGGCAGCCCTCTTCCAGCACCACGCTGGCGCCGAAGCGGGTGGCGCAGGCCAGCGGCAGCCGCAGCGCCTGCCCGAGGTCGAGCACCAGGTCGGGCTCGGCGCGGTCGATCACATCCACATTCAACCAGCCCGGCTTGTAGTCTTTGCCCGAACCCAGGTTCAGCGAGCGCGGGCGCCATGCGTCGCCGCTGCGGGCGCGTTGATGGCCTTGCGCAAAGCCGCTGGCAAAACCCACCAGGTCGGCATACGCCTCGATCGGGTCGTGGCGGGCAAACGCCGCGAGACGCGCACCGGCCTCGTCGAAAAACGCGCGGCTGGCAAACCGGTCGCGGAAGAACGGACCGACGGACTCGCCATCGATCCAGAACACCGCGTCGTCGAACGCCGCGGCCGGCCGGGTGGCCGGCAAGCGCTCTGAAATCACCGGCGTGCCCAGCGACAGGCAATGCGAAACGCGCACCTGCTCGAACCGGCTCGCTTCGTAGTAGTGGCAATTCAACACCGCCTTGGCCTGGCGAATGAAGTGGTCGCGCTCGGGCCCGTAGATCGGCTGGTCGAACAGGGCCACACGCACACCGCAGGCCTCGACCTTGTCGATGAAGGCGCGCCGGCGCGGGTTCATGCTGCCGAAGAACAGCAGGTCGATCGGCCGGTCGGCGAGCGCCATGGCCTGGTCGTCGTGCAGGTAGGGCGCGTGCAGGAACGGCAGCAGCGGCACGTCCGCCGCGTCGGCCGCGTAGGCGGCAACGTTGGCGGCGTCGTAGTCGGCCACCGCGGAATGGCGCAGCAAGTCGAGGTAGCCGGCGCCGACGTTCGCGCCGCCCTCGCCGAGCTGCTCCAGGTTCATGAAGATGCAGGCGTTGCGCGCTTTCCAGTCGGTGGGGAATCCGAGGTGCGCGCCGAACACCAGGTTGACCGCGTCTTCGCGCAGCCGGTTCTTGCCCAGCGTGACCGCCACGCCCAGCCGCCTGAGCTGAAAGCGCACGTAGCGCGCCTGGTCCAGAAAACCGAGCGAGTGCAGATAGCCGGCCGGCTGCATCACCGCAAGATGGAACGAAGGCGTGGTGGTCATCGTGGCACTTTCATCGGCGCGCGGGGCGCGGCCTGGCGGATTGATCGTATCGACGCGGCCCGCCGCGACGGGCTTGAAAAGAGCCCGGTTCAGTGTCTACTTGCATAAGTCTGCGTCAGCACCGAGAGCGGCCTGGGGCACCGAGCGCAAGGCGCAAACCGCAGCGATGCCCAGTGGCATCGCGAGGATTTGCAACGCCGCGATCTTTGATGCCAGGCCGATCGAATGCAGCAAGGCTTATGCAAGTAGGCGCCAGGGCGCTTCTTGTGCCGCCGGCAAGGCCTGCGGCGGCAAGCCCAGGCGCTCGCGTTCGACCATGCGCCGGTACAGGCCTTCCAGATCGGCCGCGAAGCGCGCGCCATCGAACAGCGCAAACCCGTGCCGCCCCTGGTCCAGGTGGCGGCGCAGCGCCTGCAAACGCACAGGGTCGTTCAACAGCGCGATGGCGGTGGCCTCGTACTGCGCGGCGCTGGTGCAGGCCAGCTCACCCAGCCCGACCGCGTGCAGCAGGCTGCCGGCCACGCGCGACGCAAAACTGTCGCCCATCAAGGTGACCAGCGGCACCCCCATCCAGAGCGAATCGCTGGCGGTGGTGTGGGCATTGCAGGGCCAGTTGTCGAGCATGAAGTCGGCCACCGGCAGGCGCGCCAGGTGCGCGTCCACCGGCACGCGCGGCGCGAACACGATGCGCACCGGATCGACCCCGCGTTGCAGCGCGGCACGCTTGAGGTTGCTCGTGGCTTGCGGGTTGTCTTCCAGCAGCCACAGGATGGCTCGGGGCACGGCCTTGAGGATGCGCGTCCAGGCGTCGAAGGTCTGCGGCGACAGCTTGAAACTCTGGTTGAAGTTGCCCAGCACCAGCGCATCCTGGGGCAGGCCGCACTGGGCCCGCGTGACGGCTTGCGGGCGCTTGCGCTGGCTGTCGTTGGGCTGGTAGCTGTTGGGAAGCTGGGCGATCTTTTCGGTGTAGTGCTCGGCATGCGCCAGCGGCGTGACGAAGCGGTCGCCGATGCAGTAGTCGATGTAGTCCGCGCCACTGGTGCCGGGGAACCCGAGGAACGTCGCCTGGATCGGCGCCGGCCGGTGCGCGAACACACCGAGCCGGTTGCCGAAGGTCTGCCCCTTCAGGTCGACCAGGATGTCCATGCCGTCGGCGTGAATGCGCTGCGCCATCTGCTGGGCCGACATGGCGCGCATGTCGACAAAGCGCTCGCAGGCCGCGCGGATGCGCTGCTGGATCGGGCTGCCGTCGTCCGGGCTGTGGGAATAGAGCGTGACCTCGAAGTCACGCTTGCAACGCCGCTCCAGCGCCTCGACCAACAACAACGCGGTGGCGTGGTTGTGAAAGTCGGCCGACACATAACCGATGCGGATGCGGCGCTCGCCTGGCGCCGGCAGCGCATGCCGGGGCAAGGCCTGCGCGCCCCTGGCGTTCTTGCGCGCCACCTGGCGCGCCGCAGCCTTGAACAGCAGCGGCGGGCCGGGCACGGCCGCGAGCGCCCACACGGCGCCCTCGCCGCGCGAGTTGCCTTCGCTTTCGGTGTGGGCGATGGAGCGCACGACCTGCGCGCAAGCCTCGTCGAACCCTTGCCAATCACAAGCGTGCTGGCGCATGTGCAGCACCATGATCTGCGCGGTGAAGCGCAACGGGTCCAGCGTCCAGGCGGTGAGGAAGCTTTCGGCCGACTCCTGGAAGAGCTTCATGTCTTTCAGCGCCAGGCCGAGCTGCATGTGGATTGCCGGGTCCGACATTTCCAGCACCATCGCCTCCAGCAGCACACCGACCGCCTCTTGCGGTTGCGTCAGGTTCGCCAGCGTGGTGCCGTGGTTGACCAGGAAGTGGTAGTGCTGGCGCGCCGGCCCGCTGCGGAAGTTCTCGAACACCGGCAGCGCCTCGGCCCAGCGGTTCTGGTGGATCAGCGCCGAGGTGAGGATGTGCGCCGCCTTGAAGTTGTCCGGCTCCAGCGCGAGCGCGCGTTGCGCGGCCGCCGTGGCATCGTCCATCCGGCCCAGCTGAAAGCGCGCCGTGGCCAGCGCCACCCAGTCGTGCGCGGCGAAATGCGGGTCGGGCGCCAACGCGGCGAGCGCCCGCTCGGCCTGCGTCCACGCGCCGGCTTGCACATGTTGATAGGCGTTGCGGCGGGTCTGCAGGTATCGCTTGCCAGCGGGCGTGTGCGCCGCGGGAGTGCTGGAGGGCATGGGCAGGTTCCTGTCGGCGAGTCAACACGCCGGTCTGCGCAATCGTCGGCCGGCCCGGCGCGCCGCATCGTTTGAAAAGGCGGCCGGTTCGGGGTCGATTCGATCGATGGCGCGCGCGCAGCGCATGTTGACGGCCGCACGGGGCCGCATCGAAATTTGCTCAAGTCCGCAAATGACGCGTCGATATTGCCCTCAGCGAGGCATGAAATCCAGGTCTCGTGGTACGGCACCCGCCAGCCATCAACTTCAGGAGTTTCATCATGTCACTGACGATCAACACGAACGCTTCTTCGCTCACCGCGCAGCGCAACCTGAATGGTTCGCAAAGCACGCTGGCCATCTCGATGCAGCGCCTGTCTTCGGGCCTGCGTGTCAACAGCGCCAAGGACGACGCCGCCGGCCTGGCCATTGCCGAGCGCATGAACGCCCAGACCCGCGGCCTCAATGTCGCCGGACGCAACGCCAACGACGGCGTCTCGCTGGCCCAGACCGCCGAAGGCGCGTTGGGCAAGGTCGGCGACATGCTGCAGCGCATGCGTGAACTGGCGGTTCAGTCCTCGAACGCCACCAACAGCACCGACGACCGCAAGGCGCTGCAGGCCGAAGTCAACCAGCTGCGCGATGAAATCGACCGGGTTGCCAAGAACACCAGCTTCAACGGCCAGAAATTGCTGGACGGCAAGTTCTCCGCCGCGACCTTCCAGGTCGGCGCCAATTCGGGCGAAACCATCACCGTGGCCGCACTGACGAACTCGTCGGCCGACGGCCTGTCCAAGGTGGTCTACGGCAAGGACCTGGTCACCACCGGCACGGCTGGTGAAGTGACGGCGCTGACCAAGATCACGGCCGGCGACCTGGCCATCACGGTGGCCGGCACGACCTACTCCATGGCTGAAATCGGCGTGGCCCGCACCGGCGAGGAACGCATGGGCCAGGTGGTCGAGGCGATCAACCGCCGCACCTCCGACACCGGCGTGTCGGCTTTCATGAAGGCCTCGACCGCGACCGCCGGCGCCTACGACATCGAGTTCCGTTCCAGCAAGCTGGACGCCACCGGCAGTACCGTCGCCGTCGCCGCCGCCGGTTTCAGCGTGGCCACCGCGGGCTTCGCCGCCGGTGACCTGGTGATCGCCAACGACGCCACCACCTCCAAGGCAGGCATCTCCACGCTGTCGGTCGAGACGGTCGAAGACTCGTGGCTCGCCATCAAGAACGTCGACGACGCGCTGAACCAGGTCAACAGCGCCCGCGCCACGCTGGGTGCGGTGCAAGGCCGGTTCGAGAACGCCGCGGCGAACATCGCGATCCAGGCCGAGAACACGGCTTCGGCACGCGGCCGCATCATCGACGCCGACTTCGCGATGGAAACCGCCAACCTGTCGAAGGCGCAGATCCTGCAACAGGCCGGCACCGCGATGGTGGCCCAGGCCAACCAGCTGCCGCAACAGGTGCTGTCGCTGCTGCGCTGATCGCGCAGACCGGCTCAAGCCCCCGGCGCCCGCCGGGCTGCGCTTCCCCCAAACGCCCGGCGGCTCGCCGGGCGTTTTTCATTTGGCGCGCGACATTCGGCGCGCGCCATGGGGCACGCGCTTTCGGTTTGGAATAGCCGGCCGTTTTGCCTCCTTATCCAGCGTTCGCGGCGCCCGGCGCTCCTCAAGAATTCCCCATGCCGAAACCGCAATGTCCGATTCGAAACCGGGCCTGTCCCTGATCCACTAGGAGCGCCTCCATGCCGCAGACGATCAACACCAACCTCAGCTCGCTCACGGCGCAGCGCAACCTGAATGCGTCGCAAGGCTCGCTGGCCACGTCGATGCAGCGCCTGTCGTCCGGCCTGCGGGTCAACAGCGCCAAGGACGATGCGGCCGGCCTGGCCATCGCCGAGCGCATGAACACCCAGGTGCGTGGCCTCAACGTCGCGGCGCGCAACGCCAACGACGGCGTCTCGCTGGCCCAGGTGGCCGAAGGCGCGCTGGGCAAGGTCGGCGACATGCTGCAACGCCTGCGCGAACTGGCGGTGCAGGCCTCCAACGCGACCAACAGCGCCGACGATCGCAAGGCGCTCCAATCAGAAGTCATCCAGCTGCGCGACGAAATCGACCGCGTCGCCAAGAACACCGCGTTCAACGGGCAGAAGCTGCTCGATGGATCGTTCTCGGCGTCGACCTTCCAGATCGGCGCCAATTCGGGCGAGACCATCACCGTGGCGGCACTCACCAACGCGTCGGCCGACGGACTGTCGAAAGTGGTCTACGGCAGCGACATGGTCCCCACCGGCACGGCCGGCGAAGTGTCCACGCTGACGGCCATCACCGACGGCTCGCTGGCCATCACGGTGGCCGGCGTGGCCTACTCGATGGCCGACATCGGCGTGGCCCGCACCGGCGAAGAGCGCATGGGCCAGATGGTGGAGGCGATCAACCGCCGCACCTCCGACACCGGCGTGGTGGCCTTCCTGAAGGCCTCGGCGGCAACCGCCGGCGCGTACGACATCGAGTTCCGCTCGTCCAGGCTCGACGTCACCGGCAGCGCGATGGCCGTCAGCGCCACCGGCTTCACGCTGGCCAACAGCGGCTTCGACGCCACCGCGCTGGCCATTGCCAACAGCGACGCCAGTTCGGCGATCGGCATCGACGCGCTCTCGATCGAAACGGTCGAAGACGCCTGGCTGGCGATCAAGAGCGTGGACGACGCGCTGAACCAGGTCAACGGCGCGCGCGCCACGCTGGGCGCGGTGCAGAGCCGGTTCGAGAACGCGGTGTCCAACATCATGGTCCAGTCGGAAAACGTGTCGGCTGCGCGCGGCCGCATCATGGACGCCGACTTCGCCGCCGAAACCGCCAACCTGTCGCGCGCACAAATCCTTCAGCAAGCCGGCACGGCCATGGTCGCGCAGGCCAACCAGTTGCCGCAGCAGGTGTTGTCGCTGCTGCAGCGTTGAGCGGCGCGCCGCCCGGGTTCGGCCGGACACACCCACGCGGGCCCGCCCGCGTGGGTGTTTGCACTTCTTTTTTTCTCAAGTTCCGCGCCTGACCGCCGAAAGACACCAATCACTGTAGGAGCGTTGCGATGGCGACCATTTCATCCCCCGGCCTGGGCAGCGGCCTCGACGTCAAGAGCATCGTCAGCCAGCTCGTGGCCATCGAGCGTCGCCCGATCGAAGCGCTGACGGTGCAGAAGACCGCGCTGCAACAGAAACTGTCGTCGTTCGGCCTGCTGCAGAGTTACGCCGTCAACATTCAGGATGCGGCGGCCGCGCTGGCCAGGCCCGGGCTGTGGCAACAGACCACCGCCACCAGCGCCGACAAGACCGCCGTGTCGGCCAGTTCGTCGGGCACTGCGGTGAATGGCAACTACAGCGTTGAAGTGGGCCAACTGGCCCAAGCCCAGGCGCTGGCCTCCAAGAGCTACACCAACGCGACCGATCCGGTGGGCACCGGCACGCTGCGCATCGAACTCGGCGGCTGGACCGCGGGGGCGCCGCCCTTCGTGCCGAAAACGCCGCCGACGCAGGTCGACATCCCGATCGGCGTGGGCGAGGACTCGCTGGAGAGCGTGCGCGCCAAGATCAATGCATCGAACGCCGGTGTCAGCGCCTCGATCATCCGCGACAGCTCCGGCGCCCGGCTGGTGATCCGCTCCACCGCCACCGGGCTGGAAAACTCGATCCGCATCATGGCCGTGCCGGCCGACGCGCCCACCACCCCGGGCGGGCCGACGCTGGACGACCTGGTGTTCGACAACCCGGCGGGCTCGGCCACCATGCTCCAGAGCCTGGCGCCGAAAGACGCCACCGCAATCGTCAACGGCCTGCCGATCACGTCGGCCAGCAACACGCTGGGCAGCGCCATCGAAGGCGTGACGCTCACGCTGTCGCAGGTGACCACCCGACCGGTGCAGGTGAGCGTGGGGGTGGACAGCGAAGCGATGAAAAAGGCGCTGACCGACTTCGCCAAGGCCTACAGCGAGATCAACAAGTACATCGTCGAACAGACCAAGTACGACCCCGACAAGAAGGTGGCGTCGGCATTGCAGGGCGACCGCGCGACCATCAGCCTGCAAAGCCAGCTGCGCAGCGCGGTGGGCGCCACCAGCAGCACGTCGACCGCCTTCGCGCGCCTGTCCGATGCCGGGCTGGAGCAGCAGCCCGACGGCTCGCTCAAGCTCAACGACGGCAAGTTCTCGGCCGCGCTGGGCAAGCTCAGCGAGCTGGGCAAGGCGTTCACGAATGTCGATGCGGGCAGCGGTGCCGGCAACGGTTTCGCGGTTCGCTTCAAGACGCTGACGATGCAGATGACCAACACGCAGGGGCCGGTCAGCACGCGCAGCCAGGGCCTGCGCGACAGCATCAGCCGCAACGAGCGGCAGACGGCGCAACTGGAGGATCGCGCGTCGCGGACCCAGGCGCGCCTGGAGCGCCAGTACGGCGCGCTCGACACCAGCCTGAGCAAGCTCAACGGGCTGAACAGCTACATCACGCAGCAGGTCGCCAACTGGAACAAGGGCTAGGCAAGGGCAGGCAGAGCGTGATCGAAGGGGCGGCGCCTTCTTGTCGTTGAAAGCGGTGAACCGACACCTAAAGTCGCTGCCCGCGGATGTCGATAAACAAACATCACGCCATCACAGGACCTCACCGCGATGTTTGCCTCCACACAGTCTTCCCGCCGATCGAGCCCCGGCGCCATGTCGGGCCTGTACCGCCAGGTCGGCATCAGCACCTCGGTCGACACCGCCTCGTCGCACCGCCTGGTGGCGATGTTGTACGACGGCCTGCTTGAGTCGCTGGCCGAAGCGCGCGGCGCCATCCACAGCAAGGACGTGGAAGCGAAATGCCGCGCCCTGACGCGCGCCAGCCGGATCGTCGACGAGGGCCTCAAGGGCGGCCTGAACCTGCAAGCCAGCGGCGCGATGGGGCAGAGCCTGAATGCGCTCTACACCTACGTGGCCAACCGGGTGTTGCACGCCAACTTGCGCAGCGACGCCGCGGCCGTGGAGGAATGCAGCCGGCTGATCGAGCCGCTGCGCGATGCCTGGAACCAGATCGGCGCGCAAGTGGCGCCGCAGCCCCCGACCGCGCGGAGGGGTGTGTGAGACCTCCCCACGGCAATCAAGGACACGGCATGAACTCGCCCCTGCTGAACTACTACGAAGCCATCGAACAGGCCAGCCAGGACATGCTGGAGGCGGCCCGCAACGGCAACTGGGACCACGTGGTCAAGCTCGAAAGCGCGTGCGCGCTGCTGATCTCGCAACTCAAACACGCGGCGTCGCAAAAGGCACTCGGCCCCGACGAGGCGCAGTTGAAGTCGCGCATCATGCAGCGCATCCTCGTCAACGACGCCGAGATCCGGCACCTGGCCGAACCCTGGCTCGACCAGCTGGACAAGTCGCTGGCCGGCATGAGCAGCACGGTTCATTGAAACAGGGGGCGATGCGATGGACACCTTGCCGATGCCGCTGGATGAACTCGCGGCCACCCATGGCGGGCTGGCGGAATTTCGCCTGAGCTCGCCGCAGGAGATCAGCGCCACGCTGCAGCGCCTGTGCGACGCCAACGTGACCTTGAACCTGAACGGACCCGACGGCTCGGTGTGCTCGGTGCGGTTGTGGACCGTGGACAAGGCGCGCGCGAGCATCAGCTTCAGCGCCAACGCCGACGACCCGAAACTGCACGCCCTGCTGCAATACGACGAAGCGGTGGTGGTGTGCTACCAGGACAACATCAAGCTGCAGTTCGACGTGCACGACCTGGTGCTGGTGCACAGCGGCCGAGCCAGCGCATTGAAGTGCGACATGCCGAAGGAGATGTTCCGCTTCCAGCGGCGCGACAGCTTTCGCGTGCGGCCGCTGTTGCGCAACACGCCGGTGGCCCGGCTGCGCCACCCGATGATCCCCGACATGCGCCTGGCCCTGCGCATCCTGGACGTGAGCATCGGCGGCTGCGCGCTGTTCCTGCCCGACGACGTGCCCGCGCTGTCGCCCGGGGTCGTGCTGCATGGCGTGGTGCTGGAACTGGACCCCGACACGCGGGTGCCGACCGGCCTGCGGCTGCAGCACATCAGCTCGACCCAGCCGGACGGCAAAGGGGTGCGCCTGGGCTGCGAACTGGTCGACCCGGCGAGCGCCAGCCTGCGCAGCCTGCAGACCTACATCGACCAGACCCAAAAGCGCCGGCGGTTGATGGTGTTGACCTGAACCCGCCGCCAGCGGGTGCGGCACTCCGTTTGCCTTGCCTGTCACGGGCCCATGCCGGCGCCGACAGGGAGCGCGGCACTGGCCCTTCTCCTGGAGTCGGAGTCGGTTGCGCGGTGCCACCCCATCGGCTAGACTACTGACGAACCTTTCGCTACTGATGAAACTATCGTAACTAGGGTAACCTATATGGCCGTGGTCCCTGAATCGCGTGACTCGAAGGCGGCACGGCGCAAGTCCGCCCGGCCCGCGGCCACCCACTTGCCCGACACGCTCGTGGTCGATCTTTCAAGGCTGACGGCAGAGCCGATGGCCGTGATCGACCCAGGCGCCGGGGCCGACGTGATGGTCCGCGGCGGCAAGAGCGCGGCGCGCGCATCCATCAAGGAATTCAAGGGCGGTGCGGTCGGCGCGGACGATCGAGGCAGCGTCAAAGACCTGCTCACGCATACCCTGGCCTCGATTGCGGAGGTGCGAGAGCATGCGACCGAGCCCCTGTCGCCGCCGGAATTGCTTCGGCGAGTTGGAACGGCGCTCGTCGAGAAGGCCGAAGAGCAGGGCGCGGCCGTCGATGCTGCCACCGGGTGGCAGCAACTGCTCGAGCGCGGATTGCGGTTCAAGACCCGGCTCCTCAACTCCGGTGAATTCAAGACAACCGCTGCCGCGAGCCAGCTGATTGGCGTTGGTGAGGCGGCCATCCGCAAGCGCATTCGCGCGGGCAGGCTGTTCGCACTGGCCGTACCGGGATCGGACGAGCACCGAATTCCGGTCTGGGCGCTCGACCCCGCCATCTCCGGCGAGGTCACGTCGTCCTTGTGGAACGCCGCCAATGGCCTGGACGCCTGGGCGCTCTACCACTTCTTGACGACGCCGCACGGCCGGCTTCAGGGCCTTCGCCCGTTTGAGGCGCTGATGGGGCTGGACCTGCTTGCGCCCCTGCAGAAGACCCGTCGGAGGGATCTGGCGGTCGGGTCGGGGCTGCCTGCAAGCCACCCCCTCGCAGCGCGGGTGATCGCTGCGCTCCAGGCGGAGGTCGCCGAGAATTCAGCCGCATGACGGCCCCCGTGCTCGACCCCTCGTTCAGACTGTCGACCGAAGACCTCACGCGCCGAACAATGCACCGCATCTACTGGCGCGGCAACGATCCGTTGGCAGCCAGTGTGGCCGGGAACAACCGCTATGACTGCAGCCCGACCCTGGCGATCGCCGCGCGCTACGGCGTTCTCTATTTCGCCTTCGACCTTGAGACATGCTGGATGGAGACGGTCGTCCGGGCCAACATGGTCAGACCGGCGGGAACCGATATCGGCATCCCGCGCCACAAGGTGACCGACCGTTGGGCATGCGAAGTGGTGGCAACCCAGACCGTGACGCTCGCGCGATTTGCCGATGAGCCGCTCATCGACCTTGGCGACTGTGCCTCGAACATCATGGGTGACGGCTACGATCGCACCAGCGAGTGGTCTCAACTGCTGCAGGCCCACGCGAACCCGCTGGTCGACGGAATTCACTACCGGTCCCGATTCAAGACGGACCAGTTCTGCGTTGCACTGTTCGAGCGCGCCATCGCAGCCAGGCACCTCGGCGTTCACAACGCCCGCAGCGTCGACCCGGCGACCTCCGCCGAAGCGCAGTCCATCATGCGCAGGTTCCATGTGATTCCAACCTGGCCGACCCACACGGGACACCTGGTATTGCGGCGCAGAGGTTTCGGAACATGATGAAAGCGATGGATTCGGCCCGAGGGCAAGGCGCAAACCACAGCAATACCCAAAGGTATTGCGAGGATTCGCCACGCCGCCATCGGGTCGAAGACGCGCTTTCATGTTCCGAAATCTCTGGGTCGGAGTACTAGACCTGCATGCCCATGATGTCGCTGTAGGCCTGCACCAGCCGGTTGCGCACCTGCAATGTCGCCTGGAAACCAATCTGCGCCTTTTGCATCGCGACCATGGTTTCTTCCAGGCTGACGGTGGGGTTGTCCAGCTGCACCTCGCGCTGCATCTGGCTGGCCTGGGTCTGGCTGTTGCTCACGCCGCGCAGCGCCTGCGTCATGGCCTGCTGGAAGCCGCCCGCCTCGACCGCCGGGCCGGGCTTGAGCGGCTGGCCGTTGGGGCTCAGGCCGGCGCGGGCCACCGCCTGCGCGAAGTCGAAAGGTTTCAGCGTGACGTTCATGCACTTCTCCCGGGGTGGACGGCGTGGCGTTTGACATGCATTCGGCAAACCACGCCATCACGAACAGGCTGAATCGTATCGACCACGCGCCGCGCGCAGGGTGCGAACAGGCCCGGCTTAGCCAGCCTGTTCCCGGCATCCTCCGCGGTGAAGCATCCAAATAATCCGTGTCACGCCGGAGCACCGCTCACCGGGCAAGGATTTGGGACCCATGGACAACGCTGTTGCACTGAACGCCTCGGCAACACCGCCCGCTCAAAGCAGCCTGGCGGGCCGCATGGCCGCCCTGCCGGCCAAGAGCATGCTGGCCCTGGGCCTGGGGGTGGCAGCGCTCGGCGCGGTGGTGCTGGCGCTGTCGATGTGGGGCGGCCAGGGCGACTACAAGGTGCTGTACGCCAACCTGTCCGACAAGGACGGCGGCGCCATCATTGCCCAGTTGTCGCAGATGAACGTGCCGTACCGGCATGCCGATGGCGGCGCGGCGATTCTGGTGCCGGCCTCCAAGGTGCACGACGCGCGCCTGCGGCTCGCATCGGCCGGCCTGCCCAAGGGCTCGGTGGTCGGCTTCGAGCTGATGGACGGCGCGCGCTTCGGGCAAACGCAATTCCAGGAGCGGCTGACGTTCCAGCGCGGGCTCGAAGGCGAGCTCACGCGTTCCATCACGTCGATGGCTGCGGTGCAGGCCGCGCGTGTGCACCTGGCGTTGCCGAACCAGAACGGCTTTTTTCGCGAGCAGCAAAAGCCCAGCGCGTCGGTGCTGCTGAGCTTGCACCCGGGCCGCTCGGTCGACCGCGCGCAGGTGGCCGGCATCGTGCACCTGGTCGCCAGCAGCGTGCCCGAAATGAATCCCAAGGCGGTCAGCGTGCTCGACCAGAGCGGCGCCCTGCTGTCGGGCAGCGCCGAGGGCGCGGGCGGCGCGGGGCTCGATGCGGCCCAGCTGCGCTACGTGAACCAGATCGAGTCAGGCTACGGCAAGCGCATCCTGGAATTGCTCGAACCGGTGGTGGGCCAGCAGAACCTGCGCGCCAGCGTGACCGCCGAGGTCGACTTCGCGCAGTCCGAAGACACCTCCGAAGAGTTCAAACCGAATCAGGGCGCCGGCGCCGCGGCCACGGTGCGCAGCCAGCAGACGACCGAGCAGAGCGGTGCCAGCCCGGCCCAGCCCAGCGGCGTGCCGGGCGCCGCCAGCAACCAGCCGCCGCTGGCCGCCACCGCGCCGCTGACCGGCGCCGCCCAGGCGCTGCAAGCGGCCCAGGGCGGAGCGGGCACGGGCAACAACCGGCGCGACGCGGTGACCAACTTCGAGGTGAGCAAGACCGTGCGCGTGACCCGCAACGCCACCGGCACGATCAAGCGGCTGAATGCGGCCGTGGTCGTGAACCACCGCGCGGTGACCGATGACAAAGGCAAGACCACGCAAGTGGCGCTGTCGCCCGAAGAGATCGAAAAGCTGACGGCGCTGGTGAAGGAAAGCATCGGCTTCAAGGCCGACCGCGGCGACTCGGTCAAGGTCATCAACGCGCCGTTCCGGGTCGAACCCATGGACACCACCAGCCTGCCGTGGTGGAAGCAGCCCGAGCTGATCGACATCCTGCGCGCCTCCGCCGTGCCGGCCGGGCTGGCGCTGGTCGCGCTGCTGGTGTTCTTCGGCATGATCCGGCCGTCGCTCAAAGCGGTGCTGGCGCCGCCCTCCGCGGGCGCGCCGGGCTCCCGCATCGACACCGTCGTGGCCGATCAACAAACCCTGTCCGGCCCGCTGGACAGTGCCGCACTCGCGTTGGAAGCGCCCAAGACCAACCTGAAGCTGGAGCAGGCGCGCAAGTTCACCAAGGAAAACCCCGCCGCCACCGCCAGCATCGTGCGTGGCTGGGTCAGCGGTGAAGCCGCCTGATCGCCCCGGACCCTCGGACCCGCCATGAGCGAAGACAGACTCGAAGACGCCGCCATTCTGCTGATGTCACTCGGCGAGGAAGAGGCGTCCGAAGTGCTCAAGCGCCTGGCGCCGAAGGAAGTGCAGCGGCTGGGTGAAACCATCGCCAAGATGAGGTCCATCCCGCGCGGGCGCCTTGACAGCGTGCTGGACAAATTTTCCGAGATCGCCAACGACCAGAGCCTGATCGTCAGCGACACCGATGAATATGTGAAGAACGTGCTGCGCAAGGCGCTCGGCGACGACAAGGCCAACATCCTGATCGACCGGATCCTGACCGGCGGCGATGTCTCGGGCATCGAGAGCCTGAAGTGGATGGACCCGATCTCGGTGGCCGAGCTGCTGCGCAACGAGCACCCGCAGATCGTGGCCGCGATCCTGGTGCATCTGGACCCGGATCAGGCCGGCAGTGTGCTGAAGGCGTTCTCCGAACGCCCGCGCAACGAGGTGCTGGTGCGCATCGCCACGCTGGACGGCATTCAGCCTTCCGCCTTGCGCGACCTGAACGAGGTGATGGGCAAGGTGCTGGCCGGCGGCGACAAGGTGCGCAAGGCGTCGCTCGGTGGCGCCAAGGCGGCGGCCGAGATCATCAACCTGATGGGCACGGCCATCGAGACCTCGGCGCTGGACTACATCCGCGAGGCCGACAACGACCTGGCGCAAAAGATCATGGACAACATGTTCACCTTCGACGACCTGGAAAAGCTGGAGGACTCCGGCATCCAGGCGCTGTTGAAGGAAGTGCAGTCCGAATCGCTGGTGGTCGCGCTCAAAGGCGCCACGCCGGAAATGCGCGAGAAGATCCTCAAGAACATGTCCAAGCGCGCCGCCGAGACGCTGCGCGAAGACCTCGAATCGCGCGGGCCGGTGCGCCTGTCCGAAGTCGAATCCGAGCAGAAGGAAATGCTCAAGATCGTGCGCCGGCTGGCCGACGAAGGCCAGATCGTTCTGGGCGGCGGAGGCGGTGATGACTATGTTTGATCGCAACCCGGCATGAAGAACACTCCCCCTCCATCCGGCGCGCCGAAAGCGTCGTCCTACAGCCGCTTCATCCCGCGCGAGGAGCTGAGCTCCTTCGCGGCCTGGAACCCGGGCACGCTGTCGGGCGGCGACACGCCGGCGCCAAACGCCGGCCTGCGGCGTGCGAGCGACGCCGCACCGAACCCGCCGCATGCGGCCGAGGACAGCGCGGCCCAACTGCGCGCGGCGCGCCAGTCCGGCTACCAGGACGGCTACCGCGACGGGCTGGTGGCGCTGGAAGGTTTCAAGCAAAGCTTTGCGGCGCAGATGGCGGCCCAGATCGGCAGCCTGCTGCAGTCCACCGGCAACCAGCTCGATGCGCTGGAGCGCGACATGGCGCGCTGCCTGGCCGACTGCGCCACCCGGCTGGCGCGCCAGATCGTTCGCAGCGAACTCGGCGTGCGGCCCGAGCTGGTCGGCGCGGTGGCGCGCGAGGCCACCGAGTCGCTGCTGCTGAGCGCGCGCCACATCACGCTGCGCGTGCACCCCGACGACCTGGCGCTGGTGGCACAAGGCGCGGCCGACGTGCTGAAGGCGCGTGGCGCGCGGCTGATTGCCGATCCGTCGCTGCAGCGCGGGGGTTGCCTGGTGGAGTCCGACATCGGTGTGCTCGACGCCACGCTGGGGGCGCGCTGGAGCCGTTGCGTGGCCGCGCTCGGCAGTGAGGAAGATTGGCAGACAACGGCTCCCGGCGTCGCAGGGGCGCCGATCGCCATCGAGGACGACACCCCATGATCAGCTCCGCACTCGAAACCGAAGTGCTCGCGCGGGCCGAAGAGGCCGCGCCGACCGGCCGCTCGGAAGTGGATCGCAACCAGAAGTGGCAGCGCTTTTTCAGCGACCTGCGCGCGCGTGCGGCCGAACCCGTCCCGCTGGAGGCGCAAGGCTTGCTCGTGCGCGTGGCCGGCCTGGTGCTCGAAGCCGCCGGGCTGCGCCTGCCGGTGGGCGCGGTGTGCGAGGTGCGCACGCCGGGCCAGGCGCCGGTGCTGGCCGAGGTGGTGGGCTTCTCGGCCGACCGCGCCTACCTGATGCCCACTGGCGACGTGCATGGGCTGGTGAGCGGCGCGCGCGTCGTGCCGCGCGGCTGGCCGGTGATGGCGCCGCAGCTCGGCGCGTCGCAGCACCCGTGGCGGCGCGTCGAAGACCGCACCCTGCACCTGCCGGTCGGCGATGGCCTGCTGGGCCGTGTGGTGGACGCGCATGGCGCGCCGATGGACCGCCTCGGCCCACTGCGCGCGGTGCACAACCAGCCGCTGATCCGGCGCCCGATCAACGCGATGGACCGCGACCCGGTGCGCCGCCCGCTGGACACCGGCGTGCGCGCCATCAACGCGATGTTGACGGTGGGCCGGGGCCAGCGCATCGGCCTGTTTGCCGGCACCGGCGTGGGCAAATCGGTGCTGCTGGGCATGATGGCGCGCTACACCGAGGCCGACGTGATCGTGGTCGGGCTGATCGGCGAACGCGGCCGCGAGGTCAAGGAATTCATCGAAGACATCCTCGGCGAAGAAGGCATTGCCCGCTCGGTCGTGGTGGCCGCTCCGGCCGACTCGCCGCCGCTGGTGCGCATGCAGGGCGCCAACTACGCCACGGCCATCGCCGAGGAATTCCGCGACCGCGGCCGGCACGTGCTGCTGCTGATGGATTCGCTGACGCGCTACGCCATGGCGCAGCGCGAGATCGCATTGGCGATCGGTGAGCCGCCCGCCACCAAAGGCTACCCGCCGAGCTGTTTTGCCAAGCTGCCGCAGCTGGTGGAGCGCAGCGGAAATGGCCTGCGCGGAGGCGGCTCGATCACCGCGTTCTACACCGTGCTGTCCGAAGGCGACGATCAGCAAGACCCGATCGCGGATGCCGCGCGCGGCATCCTCGACGGCCACATCGTGCTCACCCGCGAGCTGGCCGAGGCCGGCCACTACCCCGCCATCGACGTCGAAAAATCAATCTCGCGCGTGATGAACAACGTGGCCGCGCCCGAGCACATCGACGCGGCGCGGCGCTTCCGCCAGCTGCACTCCAAATACCAGAAGGCGCGCGACCTGATCCAGCTGGGCGCCTACAGCCCTGGCGCCGACGCCGAGCTGGACCGCGCCGTGCAACTTCACGAACCCATGGCCACGCTGCTGCGCCAGGACATGCACCAGCCCGCCGGGCTGGGGCACAGTGTCCAGGCGCTGCGCGGCGTCTTCGGCATTTGAATCCCCGACCCACCCACCGACCCGACCCATGCAAACCTTGCTGCTGCTGCTGAAACACGCCGAAACCGAGCGCGACGCCGCGCTGGCCGCCTGCGAGCGCGCCACGCGCGCGGAACGGGCCGCGACCGCCCAGCTGCAGCAACTGCTGGCCTACCGCAGCGACTACGAGCTGCGCTGGACCGATCAGTTCAGATCAGGCGGCGCGATGGCGCTGGTGCTCTGTTACCACGAGTTCATGGGGCGCCTGTCGCAGGCCGTCGAACAACAGCAACAGGCCACCCAAAGCGCCGGCGCCACCAGGGACGCCGTAGCGACAAGCCTGCGCGAGCGCGAACTGCGCGTGGCCTCGGTCGGCAAGCTGATCGAGCGGCGCAGCCGCGAGATCCGGCTCAGCGGCGAACGGCGCGAACAACAACAGTTCGACGAGATGGCCGCGCGCATCGTGCGCGCCGCGCCGGTGGGCATGGACTTCGTGGCCACGCGCTAGGACGGACCGCCATGCCGACCACGATCCCGCCCGCCATTGCCGCCATCACCGCGCCGACGCCAGTGGCGACCCCATCCAGCCGCGGCGCTGGCGCACCGGATGGCATGCCCTTTTCGCGCCACCTGGAGCAACTGCGCGAAGCCCGGGCGCAGCAGGCCCGGCACAGCGCTGTGCCCCACGCGCCCGCCCCGACGGCCAGGCCGCCCGCGCACGCCGAGGGCCAGCGGC
>JANORB010000116.1:0-19788 GCA_031415135.1 Methylibium sp. | reverse complement strand
GGGGTTGCCGTCGCCCTTCTTGCCGGCCGACGTGAGCGACGGGCCCATGAAGTCGAAGTACAGGTCGTTGATGGCCAGCGAGTGGGTCCACTTGTCGCCAAAGCGCTGCAGCAGCGAGGTGGTGAGCTGCGGCATGCGGGTCGAGCTTTCGCTGATCGGGCTGTCCTCGAAGCTCAGCACGGTGCAGCCGCCGCACTTCTTGATGACGGCTTCCATCGCGCGCGCCTTGTACAGCGCGATGGCGTATTGCGAGTCGGTGAAGATCACCACACCGGCCTTGCCGCCGGAGTCGACCACGGCCCACGAGGCGGCCACGTCGGCCACATCGTCGGTCACGGTGGTGACGTTGGCGAACAGCCCCGCGGTGGCGTTTGGCCCCGGCTTTTCGCCCGAATGCCAGCCCACCAGCGGCACGCCGGATTTGGACGCGCCTTCGAACGCGGCCTTCTGCTCGGTGGTGTCGAAGCCGCCCACCACGATGCCCGCCGGCTTGACCGCCAGCGCCTGGTTCAATGCGGCGGTGCGGCCGCTCACGGTGCCCTGGCCGTCGATCACGCGCACGGTCCAGCCGATCGCCTTGCCGGCTTCTTCGACGCCTTTGGAGACACCGACGATGCCGCCGTTTTTCATGTCGCCGGCGACGAAGACGATGGTCTTGTTGGCCTCGGCCTTGGGTCCGGAGGCGGGGCCGTCCCACTTCTCCTTGGTCATGGTGGAAGCGGCGATCTTCTTCTTGGCGGCGTCCAGGAAGTCGTCGGCCAGCGCGTGCCCGGTCAAACCGACCGATGTGACGGCGGCAATCGCCAGCGCCAATGCGCTCCTGCGGGAATGGATACGAATCATCCTTGTCTCCTTGTTGATGGATGCTGAGGTCTAGCGAGTCGCCGCGGGGTTCGCGGCAGCGGAAGGGTTCGCTGCCGGAGCAGCGAGCGGGGACGGGGCGAGCGGGGACGGTGCGGGCGGGGCCGATGCAGGCGTGGCGTCGGCCAGTTGGCGCTCGGCGATGCGCCGCTTGATCGACAGGTTGCGCCGCTGCTGAGCCCAGCCGGCGATGCCGATGGAGACCAGCAGCGTCAGGCCGTTGAACAGCGGCTCGACATAAAACGCACCACCGAATTGCTGGATGCCCGAGATGCCGATGGCCAGGATGGCCACGCCCACCAGCGTGCCCCACACGTTCACGCGCCCGGGCCGGATGGTGGTGGACCCGAGGAACGCGCCGACCAGCGCCGGCAGCAGGAACTCCAGCCCCACGCTGGCCTGGCCGATCTGCAAGCGCGAGGCCAGCAGCACGCCGGCAAAGCCCGACAGCGCGCCCGACGCGACAAACGCGCCCAGCACATGCTTGCGCACCGAGATGCCGTTGAGCTGCGCCGCTTTCGGGTTGGCGCCGATGACGTAGAGCGCCCGGCCCAGCGGCGTGAACTCGGTGGCCAGCCACAGCGCCACGCTGACCGCGAGCACGTAGAACGCGCCGATCGGCAGGCCCAGCAGGTTGGCGCCGGCGATGCCGACAAAGCCGTCGGGCAGCTCGCCCACCACCTGGCGCCCGCCGCTGTGCCACATGGCCACCGCGTAGATCACGGTGCCGGTGCCCAGCGTGGCGATGAAGGAGTCGATCTGCGCCAGCTCCACCAGCAGCCCGTTGAGCACACCGAACAAGGCCGCGCAGGTGATGACGATCAGCACCGCCAGCGGCCACGGCACGCCGAAGCGCGTCTGCAGGCTGATGGCCAGGATGTGCCACAGCACGATGCCGTAGCCCACCGTCAGGTCGATCTTGCCGGTGATCATCGGGATGGTGGCGGCCAGGGCCAGCAAGGCGATCACCGACTTGTCGGCCAGGATGGCGCGCAGGTTGAACAGGGTCGGAAACGTGTCGGGCAACAGCGCCGAGAACAACAGCGCCAGCCCGACCGTCAGCACGACCAGGCCATACACCGGCATCGCGCGCACGAGGCGCCGCACCAGCGTGGGCGCGTCGCCGTCGAGCGACGGGTCGGGCTCGAGCGCGGTGGATTTGATGGACGAGGTCATGCCGCCGTCTCCACGGCTTCATGCGCTTTGGGCGCATTCGCCGCACCACCTGCTGCCAACGCGAGCAGCCGTTCCACCGTGATATCGGCCCCGATCAGCTGCGCCGCCACCCGCCCGTTGCGGAACACCAGCACCCGCGTGCACACGGTGGCAACCTCTTCGAAATCGGTCGACACCACCACCAGCGCGGTGCCGGCGTCGGCGCGCTCGCGCAGCACGCGGTAGATCTGCCGCTTGGCGCCCACGTCGACGCCGGCGGTCGGCTCTTCCAGCACCACCAGCGGCTTGTCGAGGTGGAACCAGCGCGCCAGCACCACCTTTTGCTGGTTGCCGCCGGAGAGCTGCTGCACTTCGGCCGCAGGTGCCGGCGGGTTGACGTCGAAGCGGCGGATCAAGGCCATCGCGGTGGCGTGCTCCCGGCGCCGGCGGTTCAGCGAAAAGCCGCCGTCGCCGTGCAGGGCGGGATGGGGAAACAGGTTTTCGAGCACGCTCATCGACGCGGCCAGGTTCTCTTCGAGCCGCTCGCCGGCCACGCAGGCCACGCCTGCGCGGATCGCGTCCGCAGGGGTGCGAAAGCGCACCTCGTTGCCGAGCAGGGTCATGCGCCCGGCCGACAGGGGCTCGCGCCCGAACAGCGCGCGGCTGATGGCCTCGTGCCCGGCACCGCGCAGCCCCACCAGCCCGAGCACCTCGCCGCGCCGCACGCTGAAGCTGACCGGGCCGGCGTTGCCGCTCGCCGCATGGTGCAGCTCGATCACGGCCGCGCCGTGCGCCGGCGTGCCGGCCTGCGGCACCGAGGCCGCCAAGACCTTGCCGACGATCAGGCTGACAAGCTCGGATTCGTCGGTTCGCGCGGTCTCGCGCAGCGCCACCAGCTTGCCGTCGCGCATCACCGCGGCGCGGTCGGAGATGGCCATCACCTCGTCGAGCCGGTGCGACACGTAGATCATCGCCATGCCCTGGCGGCGCAGATCGCGCAGCACGCCGAACAGGCGCTCGACGTCGCTCATCGGCAGGCTGGCCGAGGGTTCGTCGAGCACCAGCAGGCGGGCCCGCACTTCGAGCGCGCGGCCGATGGCGAGCAGCGACTTTTCGGCCCGGGTGAGCGAGAACACCCGCCGCTCCGGCGCGATGTGGCAGCCCACTCGGGCCATCACGCGGCGCGCCGCGGCGTCGGCGGCGCGCCAGTCGATCAGGCCCCAGCGGCGCGGGTAGCCCATGCCGAGCGCGACGTTTTCGGCCACCGTCATCCACTCCACCAGGCCCAGGTCCTGGTGAATGAAGGCCACCGGCTGGTGCAGCCGGTCGGCGCTGCGCCAGCGCGCCTGCGGTTGGCCGTCGAAGAACATCTCGCCCTGGTCGGCCGGGTAGATGCCGGCCAGCAGCTTGATCAGCGTCGACTTGCCGGCGCCGTTTTCGCCCAGCAGGGCCAGGATTTCGCCGCCGTGCACGTCGAGCGTCACGCAGTCCACCGCCTGCGTGCCACCGAAGCGTTTGCTGACCGCATCGAAGCGCAGGACCGGTGTGTTCACGACGACAAGAGGTTGAAGCTCAAAGTGGCGGCAGTCTTGCACTGGCGTCAGTTACCGGTAACTGGTATTTTCCCCAAGCGTGACGTGGATGTGTTGAGAACTATCATCTGGCGCGAGAGCATCACCTTGCCGTCCTTTGCGGCGGCGAGTCTGTTATCGGTATCCCGCAGGCCCGGACCGGGAGTTCAATTGGCCCACAAGAAGACCCTCGCCAGCAGCAGCGCCCCGCGGCCCGCGCGCCACGTGACCATGGCCGACGTGGCGGCGCGGGTGGGCGTGTCCAAGATGACCGTTTCGCGCGCCGTCAACCGCAGCGGCAGCAGCGACCGCAGCACCTCCGAGGCACTGCGCCTGCGTGTGCTGCAGGCGTGCGAGGAGATGGGCTACGTGATCGACCAGGCCGCGCGCACCTTCTCGTCCCAGCGCTCGGGCTTCGTCGCGGCGGTGATCCCGTCGCTCAACAACTCCAACTTCTCGGAGACCGCGCAAGGCATCACCGCGGCGGTCGAAGGCAGCGGCCTGCAGCTGCTGCTGGGCTACTCCGACTACCGGATCGAAACCGAGGAACGGCTCGTCAAGGCCATGCTGATGCGGCGGCCCGAAGGCGTGATCCTGACCGGCGGCGGCCACACCGCCGCGACGCGCGCGATGTTGCGCGGCGCCTGCGTGCCGGTGGTGGAGACCTGGGACCTGCCGCAAGACCCGATCGAGCACACGGTGGGCTTCTCCAACGCCGAGGCCACGGCGGCGCTGGTGCGCCACCTGCACGGGCGCGGTTATCGGCGCATCGCGTTCATCGGCGGCACGTCCAATCGCGACACCCGCGGCGCCGACCGCCGGCGCGGCTACAGCGAGGCGATCCGCGAACTGGGCCTGCCGGACGGCCGCGTCATCTCCTTCGGCCAGCCGCCGATCTCGATGGCCCAAGGCGCCGAGGCCGTGGTTCAGCTGGTGCGCCAGTGGCCCGATGTGGACGCGGTGGTGTGTGTCTCCGACCTGTCGGCCTTCGGCGCGCTGACCGAATGCCAGCGCCGCGGCTGGCAGGTGCCCAAGCGCATTGCGGTCGCCGGCTTCGGCGACTTCGAGGTGGCGAAGAATTGCCACCCGCGCCTGACCACGGTGGCGGTGGATTGCGCGGCCATCGGCCGCGCCGCCGGCGAACTGCTGCTGCGCGCCATCGAGGCCGCGCGCGATGACCAGCGGCTGCCGGCCGAGACGATGCTGATTCCGTTTCGGATCGAAGCGCGCGAGAGCACTTAGTCGATTTGGTCGGCGGCGTGGGCGGCGGCTTGCGGTCCGGCATCGGCAAAGTCGATCAAGACCTTCATCGCCTGGCGCCGGTCGCTGGCCAGCTCGAACGCCTGGCGCGCCTGCGCCAGCGGGAACGAGTGCGTGACCACCGGCGCCAAATCGACCCGCCCCTCGTTGATGAGCTTGACCGCCAGCGCAAATTCCCCGTGGAAGCGGAACGACCCGCAGATCGACAGCTCCTTGGCCACCACCATGTTCTGCGGGATGCTGACGTCGCCGCCCAGGCCCAACTGCACGACGACGCCGCGCGGGCGCATGACCTCCAGGCCGTCGCGCAGCGCGCGTTCGTTGCCCGAGCATTCCAGCATCACATCGAACGTGCCCTTGGCGGCCGCGTAGCGCCGCACCCAGTCGCGCTCGGTGGCCACGTTGATCGTGAGGCTGGCGCCCAGCGCACGCGCCACCGCCAGCGGTTCGTCGACCACGTCGGTGACGACCACTTCGGCGGCGCCATGCACACGCGCCGCCGCCAGCGCGAGCGCGCCGATCGGCCCGCAGCCCGAGACCAGCACGCGCTTGCCGAGCAGCGAGCCGGCGCGCGACACGGCATGCAGCCCGACCGAAAACGGCTCGGCCAAGGCCGCCATCGACAGTGGCACGCCGTCGGCCACCTTGACGCACTGGCTGGCGTTGCACAGCAGCACGTTGCGGAACGCGCCCTGCACATGCGGCGTGCGCATGGCGCTGCCGTAAAAGCGCATCTCCAGGCACTGGTTGGGCAGGCCTTCGAGGCAGTACACGCAGCCTCCGCAGGGCCGGCTGGGATTGATGGCGACACGGTCGCCGACTTTTACGGCCGTCACGTCCGGCGCGACGGCCGCGACGGTGCCCGCCACCTCGTGCCCCAGCACCATCGGCTCCTTGAGGCGCACGGTGCCGAAGCCGCCGTGGTGAAAGTAATGCAGGTCGGAGCCGCAGATGCCGCCCATGCCCACCCGCACCAGCACCTGGCCGGGGCCGAGGTCACCGGCGTCCTGCTCCTCCAGGCGCAAGTCGTCGGAGGCGTGGATCACAAGGCACATGCAACGCAAACGCATCGGAAATCTCCTGTTACCGGTATCTATCGGGCTGTCGACCGTGCAAATGCTACTCCGTTCGGACTTCATCCATCCCGAATCGCGCTCCGTGGAAACACCGATCAAACCCGGCTTGACCAAGCTACCCGGTACCGGTACCTTTTGCTTGCCGATCCGGCAATGAAAGGGGCGCTGTTGAAACTGTTCGATCTGACGGGCCGCATTGCCCTGATCACCGGCGCCAGCAAGGGCATCGGCTTCGCGCTGGCGCAGGCCCTGGCGGGTGCCGGCGCGCGCGTGGTGCTGAATGCGCGCGACACCGCGACGCTGGCCGCGGCACGCCAGCGCCTGCTGGACCAGGGCGCACAAGCCGACGCGATGGCCTTCGACGTGACCGATGCGCAGGCCGTGGAAGCGGGCGTGGCCCGCATCGAAGCCGAGATCGGCGCGATCGACATCCTGGTCAACAACGCCGGCATGCAGCACCGCGGCCCGTTTGCCGAGTTCCCGCTGGACGCCTGGCACAAGATCACCACCACCAACATCGACAGCGTGTTCCTGGTGGGCCGCGCGGTGGCGCAGCGCATGATCCCGCGCGGGCGCGGCAAGATCATCAACGTGTGTTCGGTGCAGAGTGAACTCGGCCGGCCCGGCATTGCGCCCTACGCGGCCACCAAGGGCGCGGTGAAGATGCTGACCAAGGGCATGGCCATCGACCTGGGCCAACATGGCATCCAGGTCAACGGCCTGGGGCCGGGCTACTTCAAGACCGAACTGAACCAGGCGCTGGTGGCCGACCCGGCGTTCAGCACCTGGCTGGCGGGGCGCACACCGGCGGGCCGCTGGGGCGAGGTGGACGAGTTGGGTGGCGCCGCGATCTTCCTGGCCTGCGACGCATCGAGCTTCGTCAGCGGGCACATCCTGTATGTCGACGGCGGCATCACCGCCAGCCTGTGACGCCGCGCCGCCCGCGCGCTGGGCGGTGGTGGTGATGGGCGTGTCGGGCTGCGGCAAGTCGACGGTGGCCGAGGCCATCGCGGCGGCGCTGGGCCTGGCCTGCATCGACGGGGACGACCTGCACGCCGCCGAAAGCGTGGCCAAGATGCGGGCCGGCACGCCGCTCGGCGATGACGACCGCTGGCCCTGGCTCGACCGCATCGGCGCACGGCTGGGTGATGCGGGCGCGGCGCCGGCCGGCGTGGTGGTGGCCTGCTCGGCGCTGCGGCGCGCCTACCGCGATCGCCTGCGCGCAGCCGCCCCGGGTGTGCAGTTCGTGTTTCTCGACGGATCGCCAGCGCTCATTCGCGCCCGCATGCAGGCGCGCCGTGGCCACTACATGCCGCCCGGCCTGCTCGACAGCCAGTGGCGAACCCTGGAGCGCCCGGCGCCGGACGAGGCCGGCGTCGTGACGGTCGACATCGACGCACCGACCGCGACCGTCGCCCTGCGGGCCGTGGCGGCGCTGCGGCGCGCAGGCGGGGCGCCGCTGTCACCGGCCATCGAGGCGTGCAATCCATGACAGGTTCGGCCCGCCAACGGGTTGCCGTGGTCGGCGTGGGAGGCCCCCGCCACGCATCCCCGCTCAGCGCCGCTCACCCGGTGCCGGCCTCGCGTTCGCGCAGCTTGAAGCGCTGGATCTTGCCGGTGGCCGTCTTCGGCAGGTCGGCCACGAACTCGATCGCGCGCGGGTATTTGTAGGGCGCCAGGCGGTCCTTCACGAACGCCTTCAACTCGTCTTCGGTGGCCTGCTGCCCGGGCTTGAGGACGACGAAGGCCTTGGTCTTGGTCAGGCCCTCGGCGTCGGCCACACCGATGACCGCCGCCTCCAGCACGGCCGCGTGCTGCACCAGCGTGGCTTCCACCTCGAACGGCGAGACGTAGATGCCGCTGACCTTGAGCATGTCGTCGCTGCGGCCGCCGTAGGTGTAGCTGCCGTCGGCGTTGCGCACGTACTTGTCGCCGCTCTTGGTCCAGCCGCCCTGGAAGGTGTCGCGGGTCTTGGCGCGGTTGCCCCAATACATCATGGCGCTGGACGGGCCGCAGATGTACAGGTCGCCTTGCTCACCGTCCGGGACCGGCTCGCCGGCCTCGCCGCGCAACTCGATCTGGTAGCCCGGAACCGGCCAGCCGGTGCTGCCGTAACGAACCCGCTCCGGGCGGTTCGACAAGAAGATGTGCAGCATCTCGGTGGAGCCGATGCCATCGACGATGTCGACACCGAAATGCCGCTTGAATCGTTCTCCCAGCTCGGCCGGCAAAGCCTCGCCGGCCGACGACACCAGCCGCAGCGCCACCGCGCCGGCGGCCGGCAGCAGCGGCGAGGCCAGCATGCCGGCAAAGCCCGTGGGCGCGCCAAAGAACACCGTCGGCTTGACGCTGCCGACGCCGCCCAGCCAGCGCTTGAACGTGGCCTCGGGCGTGGGCCGCTCGGCCATCAGCAGCGTGGTGGCGCCCACGCTCACGGGGAAGCTCAGCGCATTGCCCAGCCCGTAGGCGAAGAACAGCTTGGCGGCGGAGAAACAGACATCGCTCTCGCGCAAGGCCAGCACCGCCTTGCCATACAGCTCTGCGGTCCAGTACGGATTGGCGTGCGAGTGCACCGTGCCTTTGGGGCGGCCGGTGGAGCCTGACGAATAGAGCCAGAAGCCCGGGTCGTCGGCGCTGGTGGCGGCGGCCCTGGCAAGTGGCGGGTGCGCCGCCACGAAGGCTTCGAACTCGATCTCGGCCGGGTGCAGCGGCGCCAACGGGCGCGAGACGATGAGCTTTTGAACTTCGTGATCCGACCGCGTCATGGCCGCGCTCAGCTGCGGCAGCAGGGCGCCCGACACCAGCACGGCCTGGGCGCGCGAATGCTCCAGCATGTAGGCGTAGTCGTCGGCCGTCAGCAAGGTGTTCACGGCCACCGGCACCAGGCCGGCGTACATCGCGCCCAAAAAGGCCGCCGGCCAGTCGGTGCCGTCCTGCATCAGCAGCAGCACCCGTTCCTCGCGCTTGATGCCGATTGCGCGCAGGCCGGCCGCGACGCGGCGCACGCGCTCGTCGAGCCCGCCGTAGGTGAGCATTCCCAGGTCGTCGATGAAGGCCGCCTTGTTGGCGCGCTGGGCATTGCAGGCCAGCAGGTGCTGCGCAAAATTGAAGCGTTCGGCCGGCGGCTGGATCGGGGGTTCGGTGCTCAAGCTTGTCTCCTCATGGGTGTCACTTGACTGCAAGCTTGCTTCCAAGCGGAAGATGCAGTATTGTGCTCAGAGGCACTCTACGACTCTCAGGGCATCATGTCAAGCACTATATTGCATTCTCCGGGGCTGGCACGAGATCGGGACGCTGCGGTGCAGGCCGGACCGAGGGCGGGCGAATCCGTGGCCGACGCGGCCGCAGACGAGGCCAGAAACCCCTTCCTCGCCTCGTTGGGCGATCGGGTGCGCAGCCTGCGGGCCCGGCGCGGCATGACGCGCAAGGCGGTGGCGCTGGCGGCCGACGTGTCGGAGCGCCACCTGGCCAACCTGGAATATGGCGTCGGCAACGCATCGATCCTGGTGCTGCTGCAGGTGGCGCAGGCGCTGCAGTGTTCGCTGGCCGAGATGATCGGCGATGTGACGACCTCGTCCCCCGAATGGCTGATGCTGCGCGAGTTGCTCGAACGGCGCGACGAACCCACGCTGCGCCGGGTGCGCGAGGCGGTGGGCGAACTGCTCGGCACGGGCGGCGCCAACGGCAGCGGCCAGGCCGCGCGCAGTTCGAGGGTGGCGCTGATCGGCCTGCGCGGCGCCGGCAAGTCCACGCTTGGGCTGATGCTGGCCGAAGACCTGGGGTTTCCGTTCGTCGAACTCAGCCGCGAAATCGAGAAGTTCGCCGGCTGCAGCATCGCCGAGATTCAGGCGCTGTACGGCGTCAACGCCTACCGCCGCTATGAACGGCGCGCGCTCGAAGAGGCGATCCAGATCTACCCGGAGGCGGTGATCGCCACCCCCGGCGGCCTGGTGTCGGACCCGGCCACGTTCAATCAACTGCTGGCCCACTGCACCACCGTCTGGCTGCAGGCCGACCCGCAAGACCACATGAAGCGTGTCACCGCACAAGGCGACATGCGGCCGATGGCGGCGAGCAAGGAGGCGATGGAAGACCTGAAGGGAATTCTTGCCGGCCGCGCGGCGTTCTATTCCAAGGCCGAATTCAAGCTCGACACCAGCGCGCAAGCCCTGGCGCCGACGTTCTCGGCGCTGCGCGACCTCGTGCGCCAGGCACTGCAGATCTGAAAACCCGCACACCATCCGAAGGAATTAAAATGCTTGACTGCACTTGGATTAATGCATTATGATGCTTTTCATCCCACCGGTTACATGCACTTTTTTGCATCTTGTCCAGGAGATTCACCGTGAGCAACGCCCCCCGCGTCGACTACCAAACCCATCCGTCCCGGTACAAGCACTGGAAGCTCAAGTTCGAAGGGCCGGTGGCCACGCTGCTGGCCGACTTCGATGAAAACGCCGGCCTGCGCCCGGGCTACAAACTCAAGCTCAACAGCTACGACCTGGGCGTGGACATCGAGCTCAACGACGCGGTCAACCGCATCCGCTTCGAGCACCCCGAAGTGCGCACCGTGGTGCTGACCAGCGCCAAGGACAAGGTGTTCTGCTCGGGCGCCAACATCTTCATGCTCGGTGTGTCCAGCCACGCCTGGAAGGTGAACTTCTGCAAGTTCACGAACGAGACCCGCAACGGCTTCGAAGACTCGTCCAGGCACAGCGGCCTGAAGTTCCTGGCCGCCGTGAACGGCGCCTGCGCCGGCGGCGGCTACGAAGTGGCGTTGGCCTGTGACGAGATCATCCTGGTCGACGACCGCGCCAGCGCCGTCAGCCTGCCCGAGGTGCCATTGCTGGGCGTGCTGCCGGGCACCGGCGGCCTGACCCGCGTGACCGACAAGCGCCATGTGCGCCACGACCTGGCCGACCTGTTCTGCACCAGCGTCGAAGGCGTGCGCGGGCAGAAGGCGAAAGACTGGCGCCTGGTCGATCACATCGCCAAGCCGCAGATGTTTGCCCAGAAGGTGCAGGAACGCGCGCTCCAGCTGGCCGCGCAGAGCGACCGGCCGGCCGATGGCCAGGGCGTGGCGCTGACACCGATTCAATGCACGATCGAAGCCGACGCACTGCGCTATGAACACCTCACGATCGAGATCGACCGCACACGGCGCACCGCCACCTTCACCGTCAACGCGCCCTCGGCGGCAAGCGCGGGCGCGCAGCCGACCGACATCGCCGCCATCGAGGCCCTGGGCGCCGCCTGGTACCCGCTGGCGCTGGCGCGCGAACTCGACGACGCGATCCTGGCCATGCGCACCAACGAGCTGGACATCGGCACCTGGCTCATCAAGACCAGCGGCGACGCCGCCGCCGTGCTGGCCATCGACGCCACCCTGCTGGCGCACAAGAACCACTGGCTGGTGCGCGAAACCATCGGCCTGTTGCGCCGCACCTTCAGCCGGCTCGATGTGTCGTCGCGCAGCCTGTTCGCGCTGGTCGAGGCCGGCTCGTGTTTTGCCGGCACCTTTCTCGAACTGGCGCTGGCCTGCGACCGCACCTACCACCTCGCGCTGCCCGACGATGCCGCCCGCGCGCCGAAGATCACGGTGGGTGAAGTCAACTTCGGCCTGTACCCGATGGTGACCGGCCAAAGCCGCCTGGGCCGCCAGTTTTACGACGAGCCGCCCGCAATGGACGCCGTGCGTGCAAGGCTCGGCCAGCCGCTCGATGCCGACGCCGCGTTTGCGCTCGGCCTGGTGACCAGCAACCCGGACGACATCGACTGGGCCGACGAAGTGCGCATCGCCATCGAGGAGCGTGTTTCGATGTCGCCCGACGCCTTGACCGGCATGGAAGCCAACCTGCGCTTCAACGGCCCCGAGAACATGTTCACGCGTGTCTTCGGGCGGCTCACGGCGTGGCAGAACTGGATTTTCCAGCGCCCCAACGCGGTCGGTGAAAAGGGCGCGTTGAAGGTTTACGGCAAGGGCGACAAGGCCGTGTTCGACTGGAATCGTGTGTAAATCCACCCAAGGGCAATCCTCATGAGCAGCATCAACTACAGCGAAAAAATCCCGAACAACGTCAACCTGGGCGAAGACCGCACACTGCAGCGTGCGCTCGAACAATGGCAACCCAACTTCCTGCGCTGGTGGGGCGACATGGGGCCCGACGGATCGAGCAACTTCGACGTCTACCTGCGCACCGCCATCAGCGTCGACCCGCAGGGCTGGGCCCAGTTCGGCCATGTGAAGATGCCCGACTACCGCTGGGGCATCTTCCTGAACCCGGGTGACGCCGAACGCAAGATCCACTTCGGCGACCACACCGGCGAAAAGGCCTGGCAAGACGTTCCCGGCGAGTACCGCGCCAACCTGCGCCGCATCATCGTCACGCAGGGCGACACCGAGCCGGCCTCGGTGGAGCAGCAGCGCCACCTGGGCCTCACCGCGCCGAGCCAGTACGACCTGCGCAACCTGTTCCAGGTCAACGTCGAAGAAGGCCGCCACCTGTGGGCCATGGTCTACCTGCTGCACAAACACTTCGGCCGCGACGGGCGCGAAGAAGCCGAGGCGCTGCTCGAGCGCCGCAGCGGCGACGAGAACAACCCGCGCATCCTGGGCGCCTTCAACGAAGCCACGCCGGACTGGCTGAGCTTTTTCATGTTCACCTACTTCACCGACCGCGACGGCAAGTTCCAGTTGTGTGCGCTGGCCGAGAGCGCGTTCGACCCGCTGGCGCGCACCACCAAGTTCATGCTGACCGAAGAGGCGCACCACATGTTCGTCGGCGAAAGCGGCATCTCGCGCGTGATCCAGCGCAGCGTCAACGCGATGAACGAACTCAAGACCGACGACGTGGCCACGCTGCGCGCCGCCGGCGTGATCGACCTGCCGACGCTGCAGCGCTACATCAACTTCCACTTCAGCGTCACGATCGACCTGTTCGGCGCCGACGAGTCGAGCAACGCCGCCACCTTCTACAGCACCGGCTTGAAAGGCCGCTACGAAGAAGGCAAGCGGGTCGACGACCACCAGTTGCGCGGCCAGACCTACAAGGTGCTCGAAGCCAAGGGCGGCCACCTGGTCGAGAAAGACGTGCCGATGCTCAACGCGCTGAATGAAGTGCTGCGCGACGACTACATCAAGGACTCGGTGGCCGGCATTGGGCGCTGGAACAAGGTGATCGAAAAGGCCCATCTCCCGTTCAGGCTGGGCGTGCCGCACAAGGCCTTCCACCGCAACATCGGCGCGCTGTCGGGCGTCAAGGTGTCGCCCGACGGCCGTGTGGTCAGCGCCGCCGAATGGAGCGCCAACGTCGACCACTGGCTGCCGTCCGGCCAGGACCGCGCCTTCGTCGCCAGCCTGATGGGCCGGGTGGTGGAGCCGGGCAAGTTCGCCAACTGGATCGCGCCACCGGTGATGGGCATCAACCGCCAGCCGGTCGACTTCGAGTACGTGCGGTTCAACTGAGATGGACATGGCCGCCGCTGTCATCAAGCAGCACCTGATCGACCCCGAGATCTGCATCCGCTGCAACACCTGCGAGTCGATCTGCCCGGTGCAGGCGATCACGCACGACGCGCGCAACTACGTGGTCGACGCGGCCAAGTGCAACCTGTGCATGGACTGCATCTCGCCCTGCCCCACCGGCTCGATCGACAACTGGCGCACCATGCCGCGCATCAAGGCCTACAGCCTGCAAGCGCAACTGGGCTGGGACGACCTGCCCGAAGAACTGAGCCCCGAACAACTGGCCGCCGAAGGCGTTGCGCCCGGCTCCGTGCCGGATGCCGAGCCCGCGCCAACGTCGCTGCCCGCCGCAGCCGGCGCCGAGGCGGCCTTCAACGCCGCGCAGTACGGCGCCACGCTGCCGCCGTGGTCGGCCGCGCATGCCTACACCAACCTGTATGGGCCCAAGGCCGCGGACAAGGCGCTCAGCGCCAGCGTGGCCGGCAATGTGCGCGTCACCGCAGTGGGCAAGGAGTACGACACCCACCACATCGTGCTGGATTTCGGCGCCATGCCGTTCCCGGTGCTCGAAGGGCAATCGATCGCCATCATCCCGCCCGGGCAAGACAGCCAAGGCCGGGCGCACCACCCGCGCCAGTATTCGATCGCCAGCCCGCGCAACGGCGAACGGCCGGGCTACAACAATATTTCGCTGACCGTCAAGCGGGTGCTCGAAGACCACCAGGGCCGCCCGGTGCAGGGGGTGGCCAGCAACTACCTGTGCGACCTCAAGGTCGGTGACAAGGTGCAGGTGATCGGCCCGTTCGGCGCCAGCTTCCTGATGCCCAACCACCCGCGCTCGAACATCGTGATGATCTGCACCGGCACCGGCAGCGCGCCGATGCGGGCGATGACCGAATGGCGCCGGCGGCTGCGCCAGTCCGGCAAGTTCGAAGGCGGCAAGCTGATGCTGTTCTTCGGTGCGCGCACGAAAGAGGAACTGCCCTACTTCGGCCCGCTGCAAAATTTACCCAAGGACTTCATCGACATCAACTTCGCGTTCTCGCGCGAAGCCGGCAAAACCAAGCGTTATGTGCAAGACGTGATGCGCGAGCGCGCCGCCGACCTGGCCGCGCTGCTGAGCGACCCCCAGTCGTTCTTCTACGTCTGCGGCTTGAAGAGCATGGAAGAAGGGGTGGTGCTGGCGTTGCGCGACGCGGCCCAGCAGGCCGGCCTGTCCTGGGACAGCATGGCAGCAGCGCTGAAAAAAGAGGGTCGCCTGCACCTGGAGACGTACTGACGCGAATCGCCTCCCACCGGACTCAAGAATGACACTCGAATCGTTGAACCGGGCACCAGTGCTCGTGGTCGGCGCCGGCATCATGGGCGCCGGCATCGCCCAGGTGGCGGCACAGGCCGGCCACGCCGTGATGCTGTACGACACGCGCGAGGGCGCGGCGGCAGCCGCCAAGCTCAAGCTCGCCGCCAGCCTTGACGCGCTCGTGAGCAAGGGCAAATTCTCGGCCGAGGCCGCCGCGCAGACGCTGGCTCGCATCGAGCCGCTGGGCGCGCTGGCCGCGGCCGGCGCGGCCCGGCTGGTGGTCGAAGCCATCGTCGAAAAGCTCGACGCCAAACGAGCGCTGTTTCAACATCTCGAAAGCATCGTCGGCGACGACTGCGTGCTGGCCAGCAACACCTCGTCGATTTCCATCACGGCCATCGCCAACGGCCTGAAACATCCGCAGCGGCTGGTGGGCATGCACTTTTTCAACCCCGTGCCGCAGATGAAACTGGTCGAGGTGGTGTCCGGCCTGCGCACCGATGCGGGCGTCACTGAGGCCATCTTCGCGCTCAGCCAGGCCTGGGGCAAGACGCCGGTGCACACGCGCTCCACGCCCGGCTTCATCGTCAACCGCATTGCGCGCCCGTACTATGCCGAGGCCCTGGCGCTGCTGCACGAGCGCGCCACCACGCCGCAGGTGCTCGATGCGTGCCTGCGCGGCGCCGGGTTTCGGATGGGGCCGTGCGAGCTGATGGACCTGATCGGGCACGACACCAACTTCGCCGTCACGCAATCGGTCTTCGAAGCGAACTTCTTCGACAAGCGCTTCATGCCGTCGCTGCTGCAGCGCGAGATGGTCGACGGTGGGCTGCTGGGGCGCAAGAGCGGGCAAGGCTTCTATGTCTATCCGCGCGCGGATTCGGCACCGGCGCCGGCCGACACCGAGCGCCCTGCCGCGGTCGGCGATGGGGTGGTGCACGGGGTGGTGCACGGGGCCGGGCCCATTGCCGATCAACTCGCGCAGGCGGTTGCCGCGATGCGGTCATTGCCAGACGCCGGCGCCGCGCGCCAGCGCGACAGCGCCTGGACCGGCCTGGCCGTGCGCGGCGCCTGCCTGGTGCTGACCGACGGCCGCTGCGCCAACGACCTGGCCGTTGCACTCGGCACGACCGATCTGGCCGTCTTCGACCGGCCGATGCTGCACCCTGCGCCACCCGGCACCGCCCTCGCCTATGCGGTTGCCGACCGCGCGAGTGCACCGTGGCGCGCCCAGGCGCCGGCCTGGCTGGCAGCACTCGGGTGGGCGCCCCAGCGTGTGGACGACACGCCCGGACTCGTCGTCGCGCGCACGATCGCCATGCTGGTCAACGAAGCGGCCGACGCGGTGCTGCAAGGCGTGTGCACACCCGCCAGCGCCGACGCGGCCATGAAGCTGGGCGTGAACTACCCGGCGGGGCCTTTTGAATGGCTGGCGCGCTGGGGATCTGTCGACGTGATCCGCCTGCTCGACGCGCTCGACGCCCACTGCCGGGGCGAGCGCTACCGGGTGAGCCCGTGGCTGCGGCGTCAGCACACGGCGCCTTGATCGCCGCTCGGCCGGCCGGCCATTCGGTGCTGGACCCCCTGGCGCCGATCACTGCATGATGGTGGCCTTTGCTGCGCGCGCCTGAGGCGGGTGCGGCTTCACGACAAGGGCCGCGCGCGCAGACCATGGACGACACCGACCGCCAGTTGATCTCGCTGTTGCGCAAGGACGCGCGCACCAACGTGGCCACGCTGGCCGCCAAGCTCGGTGTGTCGCGCGGCACGGTCACCAACCGCTTGCGCAAACTCGAAGACGAGCATGTGATCGTCGGCTACGGCGTGCGACTTCGGCCCGACGCCGAGCCGAACCAGATCCGCGCCTGGATGGGCGTGCTGATCGAAGGCAACCAGACCCGCGCGGTGATCGCCAGCCTGCTCGGCGAGCCCGGTGTCGCCGCGCTGCACGACACCAACGGCCGCTGGGACCTGCTGGCCGAACTGCGCGCCGAATCGAACGCCGAACTGTCGGCGGTGCTCGAGCGTGTGCGCCTGATCAAGGGCATCGGCAACACCGAGACCAGCATCCTGCTGGCGACCTACCGCTGACATCACCCTGCGGGTTTTCGACGGGCCGCCCACGGCCGCAGCCCTGCCTTTCGAGCGGCGACGGCCGACCTGGAGGCTGCGGTGCGCGCGGCCGACAGTGAGCTGCGCGACGCTGGTCAGCGAGCCGCTGCTGCGGGGCCGCTGGCTGCGGCCGGGCAGCCACCTCAACAGGCGGGTTGAGGTCGGCGATGGCGCTGCGGCCGTTCAGGCCGCACTGGCCACCGTGCCAAGCTGGCGCGCCGGCGTGGCGGGTCGCGGCGCGGCGGTGACCACAAACTCGTCGCGCAGCACACCGAACAGGTTCTTCGGGTCGTCGGCCCGCGGCACCAGGTCGATGAACTCGCCGATGCCCAGTTCGGTCGCCGTGTCGCGCATGAAGGTCAGCGCCGAATAGTCCTCGAGCGCAAAGCCGACCGAGTCGAACACCGTCACCTGCGCGGCCCCCGAACGGCCCGGCGCGTGGCCGGACAGCACGCGCCAGAACTCGGTGACGGCGAAGTCCGCCGGCATCTGCTGGATGTCGCCTTCGACGCGGGTTTGCGGCTCGAACTCGACGAACACCGCGGCGGCCTCCAGGACGCCACGGTGCAGTTCGGTCTTGCCCGGGCAGTCGCCACCGACCGCATTGATGTGCATGCCGGGCTCGATCATCCAAGGCGTCAGGATCGTCGCATTGGCCTTGTCGGCGGTGACTGTGGTCACGATGTCGGCGCCACGCACCGCATCAGTCGTGCTGGCGCAGATCTGCACCGCCAGCCCCTGGCCCACCAGGTTGGCGGCCAGCTTGGCGGTGGCCGCGGGGTCGGTATCGAACAGGCGCAGTTCTTGAATGCCGACGAGGTCGCGAAACGCCAGCGCCTGGAATTCGCTTTGCGCGCCATTGCCGATCAAGGCCATGCTGCGGCTGCCCGGCCGCGCCAGCACACGCGCCGCCAGCGCGGACATCGCGGCGGTGCGAATGGCGGTGGTCAAGGTCAACTCGGACAGCAGGCGCGGCGCGCCGGTGTCCACGTCGGCCAGCACGCCGAAGGCCATCACGGTCGGCAAACCGTTTCGTGTGTTCCTGGGGTGGCCGTTGACGTACTTGAAGGCGAACTGCGACGCGTCGGCAATCGGCATCAGCTCGATCACGCCGTCAGCGGAATGGCTGGCCACCCGCGCGGTCTTGTCGAATTCGTTCCAGCGCCGGTAGTCGGCTTCGATGCGGGCGGCCACGCCGGCGATGCACGCCGGCAGGCCCTTGCGCCGGACCAGCCGGATCATGTTCGGAGCGCTCAGGTACAGCGTGGTGGGATAGCGGTTGTGCGACATGACGATGTTCCTGCGTGAACGTTGAAGCTCAGTTTCACAGCAAGGCATGTCAAGCGGAAGCGGCAGTTGTGTCGCGTTTCGCATCGGTTGTTGCCGAATCGGCAGCAATGGCTGACTTTTTGATCGGCACCCGCACGGCTCGACACGCCAACGTGACACAAGGTCGAGGGCGCGGTGGGTGGGGCGGGGCGATCCTGGCGGAACCGGCGCGATCAATGGGCCCTTGGCGGAGAGGGCGGGATTCGAACCCGCGGAACCTTGCGGTTCGCCTGATTTCGAGTCAGGTACATTCGACCACTCTGCCACCTCTCCGGTGTTTTTCAGATTCAGCGGGCCGATGCCGAACTGGGAATTCTAGCCGAGCCGGTCAGGCCACCGCGGCCAGGTTCAGGCCGCTCAGGCGCGCGTCGCTCAGGCGGGTTTGCCAGTGCTGGCCGGGCGCCAGCGGCCAGGCGTCGGTGAGGGTGCCGGTGGTGACCACATCGCCCGGCAAAATCGGCCAGCGCGGTGCCTGTGCCGCCATCGCGTCGACCCAGATCCGCAGCGCATTCAGCGGGCCATCCAGAACCACGCTGCCAACGCCGCGGTCCACCACCTCGCCGTCGCGCAGCAGTTCTACCCGCAGCGCCGCCAACTCGGGCCCGAGCCGGCCGAACTGGCCGACCGGCACATGCGGGCCGATGAGCAAGCGGCCGTGCAGGGCGAAGTCGGCCACGGTGTCTGGCGCCTTGAAGCGCCAGCCGTCGAAATGGGTGTGCACGATCTCGAATCCATGCGCGACCCATTCGAGGCAGCTCGCCAGCTCGGCTTCGCTCATGCCGGCGCGCGGCGTGGCGGCGAAACCGAACACGATCTCGGGCTCCAGGCGCGGCTGCGACAAACCGGCCAGCGAGGCCTGCGCGGCCACGCCATCGAGGTGCCGCGTGCTCGTGTCCCAGACCGGCCCCCAGATCGGCTCGTGCACCCCGTACACCGGCCACAGGCTGCGGTTGGTGAAGCCGATCTTGTAGCCGAGCGGGCGCTCGCCGCGCGCCAGGCGCAGGGTGCGCGCCTGGTCGGCAACAGCAAACGCATCGGCCATCGAAAAGGCGCTGTGGCGGGCGGTGACGAGCGGCACCAAGGCCGCGGCGTCGCAGGCGGCCAGCATCTCGGCGGCCAGCGCGGGTGCGGCCGTGCTCATGCTTGCAACACCGCCAGGCCGTCCATGTAGCGGCGCAGCGCCTCGGGGACGGTGATCGAACCGTCGGCGTTCTGGCCGTTTTCGAGCACCGCCACCAGCGTGCGCCCGACCGCCAGGCCCGAACCGTTGAGGGTGTGGACCAGGTCGTTCTTGCCGAGCGCGTTCTTGAATCGCGCCTGCATGCGGCGGGCCTGAAACGCCTCGCAGTTGGAGCAGGAGCTGATCTCGCGGTAAGCGTTCTGCGCCGGCAACCACACTTCGAGGTCGTAGGTCTTGGCGGCGGCAAAGCCCATGTCGCCGGTGCACAGCGCCATCACGCGGTAGGGCAAGCCCAGCTTTTGCAGGATCGCTTCGGCGTGGCCGACCATTTCTTCGAGCGCTTCGTAGCTGGTGTCGGGGTGCACGATCTGCACCATCTCGACCTTGTCGAACTGGTGCTGGCGGATCATGCCGCGGGTGTCGCGCCCCGCGCTGCCGGCCTCGCTGCGAAAACACGGGCTGTGTGCGGTGAGCTTGAT
>JANORB010000115.1:0-3152 GCA_031415135.1 Methylibium sp. | reverse complement strand
AACTGGCCGTCGCGCGCCAGCACGGTGGCTTCACCGGCGTGAAAGAGGTGGTTTCTGCTCATGAAAGTGGCTCCAGGAAAGTGAGAAATACAGAAGGTCGGGCGACCAGGAAAGTCAGGCGACCAGGATCAGCTCGCCCTGGCCGCCCACGGCCAGGTCGCCCAGGTGGCGTGTGATGCGCCGCGAAGGCAGCGCGGCAAACGGCCCACCATGGCGCGCCAGGTCGCGCGCCAGCAGTTGCCAAAAGACGGCTGCATCGACCAGCGCCGGCACGAAGGTGGGGGCGATCTCGGGCGCCGCGCCGGCCAGCACCACCGAGCCGCGCCGCAGGCCGAAACCGACATGCGCACCGGCCGCCCCGCCGATGGCCACCGTGCCCGCCACCAGCCGCGAGGCGCAGAAGTCGCCCACGTTGCCGAACACCAGCGCCGTGCCGCGCCGCATGCGGTCGGCAAAGCGCGCGCCGGCGTTGCCTTTGACGATCAGGCTGCCGCCGCGCATGCCGTCCATGCTGCCGGGCAAGGTGCTGGCGCAAAAGTCACCGGCGTCGCCGTCGATGGTGAGCGTGCCGCCGGCCATCTCGCAGGCCGCCAGCGCGCCCGCGTGGCCGCGCACCCGCAGCGCGCCGCCGCTCATGCCGCCGCCCACGTAGTCGCCCGCCGGTCCGTCGACAACGATCGTGCCGGTCGCCATTTGCCAGCCGATGCGATCGACGCGCGACAGGTCGCCCACCAGGACCAGGTTGTCACCGGCGTCGGCTTGAGACACGTCGAACAGCTCGGCCAGTGCAAGCACCTGGTTGCCATGCGTGAGCGTCAGGCGTTCGATCTGCGCCAGCGCCAGCCCGGTACAGACCGCCGGGTTGATGCCGCGCAGGTCGACACGCAGTGCCGGGGTGTGGCGCAGGCTGAGCCGAGTGCCGCTCATGCCGCGCGCTCCAACAGCTTGTGCAAGTGAAAGTGAAACGGCCCCAGCTTGCCGCCGTAGTTGCCGGCCGAGATGCGCAGCAGGCCGCCGGCGGCACCGATCTTGATGCCGGCCTGCATGCCGATGCGCATGGCATCGGCCACGTCCTTCTCGGTCAAACCGTCGATCACGATCTCCAGCACGCAGCGGGTCTGCGGCGTCAGTTCGCTCGTCGAGACCAGGCCAAACAAGCTGGGGCAGAAGGCATCGTTGGTGGATGCGCTCAGCGCCGCGTACTTGCTGCCCACCTTGGAGCCCGAGCGCACCACCCCGCCGGGGAACGGCATGATGACGTTGGGCAGCGTCTTCATCGCCGCCACCGCGGCCTCGGCCACCGCCAGCGCGGCATCGGTGTCGCGCGCCAGCAGCAGCAGGTTGCCGCCGCCCACGCCCTTGGTCACCGCCGTGGTCTCCTGCGCGACGAATTCGCCATCCATCACCGGGATGCGCCAGTAGCGCAGGCCGTTGATCATTTTCGAGATCTGCCAGCCGTCGCCAAAAAAGCGCAGGTTCTTGCCGAGCGCAATCGCCTCGCCTTCATGCAGCCCGGCAAACACCGCCGTCGTCGGGCAGGTCAGCACACACTGGCCGACCCGGCGCTCCAGCTGCTTGGCCAACTCCTTGCCGGACATCGCAAACAGCAGCAGGCTCAGGCCCGGCCGGCCATCGGGTGTTTGATCGGCCGTCAGTTCGCGCTCGATGCCGGCTTCGCATCCGCAGCCGATCACCGAGGTGGCGAAGCCGGTGGCCGCCACCGCCGCGTGGCGCGCCCAGGGCAGGTTGTGCGCGGTGACGACGATGCGTGTGGCCTTCATCGGGAAGGCCTCGGCGAAACTGTCGTCGACGGTCACGCCGTTGCGGACCAGCGCGGCGCTCGTCGATTCGCTCATGCGGTCTCCACAAAGCAAGCCGTCGGCAGCAAGCGCCCGCCGTTGCAGCAACTGCACAGCTCGTCACGGCCGATCGCGATGTGGTCGAAGTTCACCGAGCCGTGCGCGGCCAGGTGCTTGCGCAACATGGTTTCGATGCCCCGGTCGTAGTCGGGTTCGACGAAGTGCGTGCCGCCGGTCGTGATGGCCATGATGCGGCCGGCGCGCGCCACCAGCGTGCCGTCCTTGAACACATGGTCGGGCTGCGTGAACATCGCTTCACGGTCGGTCTGTTCGCGGTACACCGCAATGTCGGCCGCCGCACCCACACCCAGATGGCCGCGGTCTTTCAGGCCCAGCAGCTTGGCGGGGCCGGCGCGCGTCATGATCGCGATCTCGTACAGCGACAACTCGCGCGTGATCGACTTCAGTGCGGCGTTGGCCGCCACGTCGGGATGCAGCTTGGCGAGCTGCTCATCCCGGAACGAGCGGTCCATCAGCAAGCGGATCAAATGCGGGTAGCTGGTGAACGGGCCGCCGTTCGGGTGGTCGGTGGTCAGCACCACGCGCCACGGGTCGTTGACCAGCAGAAAAATCTCCAGCCCGATGGCCCACTGCAGCGCGTTGACAAAACTCTGCTCGCGGTAGCGGAATGGCAGCACACCGCAGCCGGCGTCGTTTTCGATGTCGGCGCCGATCCACTTGCGCGGGTTCGCCAGCCCCGCGTTGGCATGCTGGCGCATGGTGTCGCCGGACGCCGTGACCGTCTGGCCGAACATGATCTGGCCGACGTCGATGCTGATGTTCTTGTTTGCGTTCACCGCTTCGGCCAGTTGCACTGCGGCGGACGAGAACTTCTTCGGCCCCTCGGTGCCGTAGGCGTGGAACTGGATGTGCGTCAGGTGGCCGGGCAGGCCGTCGAGCGCGCTGATGGTGTCCAGCGTCGACTGGATGTTGCCGGCCACGCCCAGGTTGCTGCCGTGGATGTGCAAGGGGTGCGGCACCCCCAGCTCGCGCAACGCGCGCGCCAGCGTGTGCACCACGTGGCGCGGCGTCACCTGCCAGTGCACGTGGTTCTCGTCCACGTCGAGTCGGCGCTGGTTGAACTTGAAGGCCGAGATGCCGCCCGGGTTGACCACCTTCACGCCCATCGCCTTGTTGGCGTTGATGGTCCAGCCCATGTAGTCGCGGATGCGCGCAAAGTCCTGCTTCTCGGCCAGCATCCGCAGGAACAACTCGTCGTTGCCCAGCATCACGTAAGCGCCGTGGTCGAGGATGGGCACGTCGCCCATCTCCATGTGCGCGTGGCGCGCGTTG
>JANORB010000114.1:0-62566 GCA_031415135.1 Methylibium sp. | reverse complement strand
CCGCTCATCACACCAGAAGACGCCCGCTCGTCGTTGCAAATGCTCGCCATAGCCCGAGCTATGGCTGCGCTTTGCGCCTAGATCGGCCGCCTTCTGGCGCGCTGCTCGGACACGCTCGAAAAACTCTCAGCCTCTGAGGCGCCAGCGCAACGCCGCTTGGGGTATCGACGGGTGGTGCCGGTGCTTTGATGAAGGCAGTATCGGCAGCCGTGCAGTCGGGACCCCATTGATGAACACACACGCGGCGCTTGCCTTGACCTTGTTGCTTGCGGCCTGCGCTGCGCCACCGGTCGGCCCCGGCGGCGCCGCGCGCTCGCCGGCCCATGCCGGGTCCAGCGCGTCCAGCGCGTCCAGCGCCTCCGCGCCCGCTGGCGGCGCGCCGGTGGAGGTGCTGGCGCCGAATGCCAACCTGGTGGTTCAGGGCATTCCACCGATCCCGCTGAGCCTGGTCAAGCAGGCCGCCAAGTACACCGACTTTCGCGGCCACAGCTTCGTCGACTGGCACCCGACAAAGCGCGAGATGCTGGTCTCGCACCGGCCCGCCGGCGGCAGCACAACACAGCTGTTTCGGGTGCCCGGCCCGCTGGCCACGCCCGAGCCGTTGACCGACTTTGCCGACCCGGTGCGATCGGCCAGCTACGAGCCGCGCCGGGGCGAGTACCTGGTGTTCGAACGTGGCAGCGGTGGCAACGAGGCCTACCAGCTGTACCGGCTCGACCTCGCCTCGCGCAAGCTCACGCTGCTGACCGACCCCGACCAGCGCCACGAAATGCAGGGCTGGCTGCACAACAGCAGCCAGTTGCTGGTGCTGTCGCTGCCGCTGGACAAAACCGCGGCGGGCGGCACCCGCGCCAGCATTTCGCAGACGCTGAGGCTGATCGACCCGAGCCGGCCCAAGGCGGCGCGCACGCTGGCGGTGCTGCCCGGCGGGGGCTGGTTTGCCGGCGGTGTGTCGTGGGACGACACCCAGGTGGCGCTGACGCGCTACGTCTCGGCCACCGAGTCGCAACTGTGGCTGATGAACCTGGCGACCGGCAAGTATCGGCAGGTGCTGCCGGCGGTTGGCAGCGGCACCCGCGCGACCCACTTTGCCGGCGATTTCAAGCGCGACAACTCCGGGCTGTATGTGTACAGCGACCGCGACGGCGAGTTTCGCGAGTTGATGCTGTACCGCTTTTCGACCGGGCTGTTGACGCCGCTGACGCGCCAGATCCCGTGGGACATCAGCGGTGGCACCGTCACCGGTGACGGCGGCTACTTTGCCGCGCAAGCCAACGTGGACGGCCGCGACGAACTGCGCCTGTTCGATGCGCGCAGCTTCAAGGAACTGCCGCTGCCGAAGCTGGCGGCGGGCAGCGTCGGCATGTCGCGCTTTCATCGCCAGTGGCCCGAGCTGGCGTTGGCGATCAACGGCGCGCAGGCGCCGAGCCAGGTGTTTTCGCTCGACCTGCTCAAAGGCACGGTCGAACAATGGACCCGCGGCGAGGCGCCGCCCGGCGTGGAAGTGGGCGGCTTCAACGACCCCCAGATCATCCGGTGGAAGAGCTTCGACGGCCGCGTCATCTCGGGCCTGCTGAACCTGCCGCCGCAGCGCTTCGACGGCAAGCGGCCGGTGTTGATCCAGATTCACGGCGGGCCGGAGTCGCAGGCCAAGATGGGTTTCATGGGCCGCTACAACCACTTTATTGACGAGCTGGGCGTGGCCGTCATCGAGCCCAACGTGCGCGGCTCGTCGGGCTACGGCAAGACCTTCCTGACGCTGGACAACGGGCCCCGCCGCGAAGACGCGGTGAAGGACATCGGCGCGCTGCTCGACTGGATCGCCACCCAGCCCCGGCTGGACGCCTCGCGCGTGGTGGTCAGCGGAGGCAGCTACGGCGGCTACATGAGCCTGGCGGTGGCCGCGACCTACGCCGAGCGGATAGCCGGCGCCATCGACGTGGTGGGCATTTCCAGCTTCGTGACCTTCCTGCAAAACACCGAGAGCTACCGCCGCGACTTGCGCCGCGCGGAATACGGCGACGAGCGCGACCCGTCGGTGCGCGAGTTCCTCGCCAAGATTTCGCCGCTGGTCAACGCCGGCCGGATCAGCAAGCCGCTGTTCGTCGTGCAGGGCAAGAACGACCCGCGGGTGCCCTACACCGAGGCCGAGCAGATCGTGGCCAAGGCGCGCGACAACAAGACCCCGGTGTGGTACCTGCGCGCCGAGAACGAGGGCCACGGCTTTGTGCGCAAGGAGAACGCCGACTTCCAGTTCTACGCGACTGTGATGTTCTTGCAGGCGACGCTGTTGAAGTAGCCTCGCCGGTAGCTCAGCAAGCGGCCCTTGTAGGCGCCGCCGCCCGGAAGCACCCGCACCTTCAGCTCGCTCCGATCGAAGCCCAGACTGTCCATGCGGCGGTTGAAGGCGCTGCGGTTGCCGCGGTCGGGGTCGGCGATCAACACCTCCATCGCGGGGCTCGAGTGCCGCTCGATGAAGCGCGACAGGCTTTCCGGCTGCTCACGCTCGTACAGCACGTCGCTGCCGATGATCAGGTCGAAGCGGCCCAGCGCGGCGTCGGCGTCGGCATCGGCATCGGCCCAGTCGCCGGTGGCGTAGCGCAGCGGTGCCAGGCCGTTGCGGCGCAGGTTGTCGAGCAAAAAGGCCTCGGTCAGCGGATGCCTGTCGCTGGCCGTGATGTCGCCCCGGCGGCGCTGCACCACCAGGCTGGCCAGCGCCAGGCCGCAGCCCACTTCGAGCACCCGCTTGGCCCCCAGATCGAAGCGCAGCATCGCATCGGCCAGCACCTGCGCCGACGGCCAGACCATGCCGAACAAGGGCCAGGCGGCCGACGAGATGCCGGCCCGCGCCGCTTCACCCAGCGGGTCGCTGTACTGCTGGCGGTCAAGCAGCGAGCGGATCTGCATGTCCAGGCCACCCACGGCCAGGGTTTCGATCTTGACGCGGTAGCCGGGCATCAGGTCGGTGAGCTGGCCGCGGGCCCTTGGAAGCCGTCGGCCCGAAACGTCAACACCAGCGTGTCGCGATGCCCCCCGGCGCTGAGCGGCTGGATCGGCGTGCTCTCATGGACCACGCGGGCGTCGTCGAGCACCAGCAGCGTCCACGGCTCGGTCAGCGTGAAGCGCAGGCCGCTCGGCCCGGCGGCCTCGAACACACGCGTCTCGCCGCCCTTGACGCCCACCCGCTCGACCAGCAGCACGGCCACGAAGTCGACTCCGTCGCGGTGCGCGCCCTCGGGCGTGGGGCGGCCGATGCCATCGGTGGTGTCGATGCGGAACTGGTGCGCCTCGACATGCCAGGGCCGGGCGCCACGGACTTCGGAGCACAGTGCGCCCAGGCCGCCGAGCAAGCGCTGCCACACCGGCGCACCGGCCACCACCGGCGCGATCGGTTCGAACCAGCGCTCCAGCCCGCCATGCAGCGCGTTGTATTCGACCGGCTGCCAGTGTGCGCGGTGCGGCACCGGCCGCACCCGGTCGTGGTCGACCACGAAGCAGGAATGGCGCCGGCGCCGGTAGCGCCCGCCATCGCGCAGGCAGGCGTCGGCGGGCAGGTCGTTCCAGGTCGGGGCGAGCGCGAGCAGCTCAGCCAGCGGCACACCGATCAACTCGCACAGGCCGGCAGCACTGCCCACGGCATGGCCCGGGCCGCGCAGCGCGTTGGCCAGTTGCGAGGGGGGCGTCAGGGGCGGGGCGAGCGTCATGGCCTGGGGGGACTGAAAGGGCAGTCGAGGAACGGGTTGAAGGGCCCGCATTGTGCGGCTTGCCGGTGTGCCCGCTGCGGCCAGGGCCGAGGGGTGGCGCGCCAGCGGCAGGCGTATGCTGCGCTGACTCAAACCGAAGGAGACGCACGATGACCGTTTGCCCCATCGCCATTGCCGTTGGCTGCAAGAAGTGCCCCTTGTTTTCGATCTGCCCGGTCAAGAGCAGCTTGGGCGACTACAAAGGAGAGGAGCCGCCCGCGGCCGCCGACAAGAGCAGCGCGAAGAAGCCGCCGGCCAGCAAGGGCCGCTGACCTCAGCCGAGGCGCCGGCGCGCCAGCGCGGCACCCTGGGCCAGCGCTTCGAGCTTCTTGACCGCGACCTCGCGGCTCATCGGCGCCAGGCCGCAGTTGGTGCACGGGAACAGGCGCTCCCTCGGCACGAATTGCAACGCGCGGCCAATCGTGTCGGCCACCTGTTCGGGCGTTTCGATCACGTCGGAGGCGACGTCGATCACACCGACCATCACGTCCTTGCCCGCGAGCAGCGCCATCAGGTCGGCCGGCACGTGCGAGTGATAACACTCCAGTGAGACCTGCCGGATGCTGCTTCGGGCGAGCGCCGGGAACACCTGTTCGTACTGGCGCCACTCGTCGCCCAGCGTGCGCTTCCAGTCGTCGTTGGCCTGGATGCCGTAGCCGTAGCAGATGTGCACGGCGGTCGTGCACGTCAGGCCCTGCGCGGCGCGCTCGAGCGCGGCCACGCCCCAGTCGGCGGCGTCTTTCATGTAGACGTTGAAGGCGGGTTCGTCGAACTGGATGATGTCCACACCGTCGGCCTGCAGGGCCAGCGCTTCCTGGTTCAGCAACTCGGCGAACGCGAAGGCCATCTTCACCTTGTCGCCATAGAAGCGGTCGGCCACGGTGTCGACGATGGTCATCGGGCCGGGCAGCGTGAACTTCAGCTTCTTCTTCGTGTGCGCGCGCGCCAGCTGCGCCTCGGTGGCATGCACCCGGCCCTTCAGCCGCAGCGTCGCCACGACCTGCGGCACCTGGGCGTCGTAGCGGTTGGCGCGGATGCCCATCGTCACCTTGTGCTCGAAGTCGATGCCGTCGACCTGCTCCAGGAAGCCGTGCACAAAATGCTGCCGCGACTGCTCGCCGTCGCCCACGATGTCCAGGCCGGCGTCTTCCTGCGCCTTGATCCACAGCAAGGTGGCGTCGGCCTTGGCGGCGGCCAGTTCGGCGCCGCTGGTCTTCCACTGCGGCCACAGTTTTTGGGTTTCAGCCAGCCAGGCGGGTTTGGGCAGGCTGCCGGCAATCGAGGTTTCGAACATGGTTTTCCTGCAGTCAGATGAACGGAGCCGGCCGCGTGGGCGCGTGCATGCGAATGCGCGCACCCTGCGCGCTGACGACCTGGCCCGCGTGGATCTTGCAGGCCTTGCGCAACTCTACTTCGCCATCGACTTGCACCTGGCCTTCGGAGATCAGCAGCTTGGCCGCGCCGCCGCTGGGGGCCAAGCCGGTGGCTTTGAGCAGGTCATCAAGCGGGATGAAATCGGTGCGGAGTTCGAAGTCGATGGTTTGCACGGTGAGTCGCAAGGTGAGCCGAGCGGGTGATTCTGAACCAGTTCGGCGCGCCGCTCAGGCGCCTGCGCCCAGCCCGAATTCCTGGGCTAGCAACGCATAGGAGTGTTGCCGCACCACAGGGTCGTGGGCCCAGGTGTTGACCACGAGTTCGGTCAGTCCGAAGTCGGTGGCCAACGCGCGCAATTTCACGCCGACCTGCGCGGCGGTGCCGACGAACGCGCGCTCGCGCATCGCCTGCAGCATCGGCGCGTCGGAAGCTGCAAAGCCCTGAGCGGCCACCACGCCGGGCGCCTGCAGCGGGCCGAACACGCCCCGGCTGCGGTCCGCGCGCCAGCGCTCGCGGCTCAGCGCGTGGTGCAGGGCCTGCGCTTCGGTGTCGGCCGCCAGGGCCCAGACGCACAAGGTGGATTGCGGGGTCGGGAAACGCGCGCTGGGTTGGTACAGGCGCTGGTACAAATCCATCGCCTGCTTCGCGCCCTGGCCATCGGTGAAGAAGTAGGCAAACGCATACGGCAGGCCGAAGTGCGCGGCCAGTTGCGCACCGTAGTCGGAGCTGCCCAGGATCCACATCTGCGGCGATGTGGGCCCGTGCGGATGGGCGTGGATGCCCTGGTGGGACGCGCCCTCGCGTTCGCCATCACGTTCGCCACCACGCTCGCCATCACGCTCGCCTTCGTGCGCGCCGACCCAGGCCTGCAGGTCGCGCACCTGTTGCGGGAAATCCTCTGCCGCACCGTAGGCGTTCGGGTTCAGCGCCTGCGCGGTGCGCATGTCGCCGCCCGGCGCGCGGCCCAGCCCGAGGTCGATGCGGCCCGGCGCCAGGGCCTCCAGCACGCGAAACTGCTCGGCCACTTTGAGCGCGCTGTAGTGGGGCAGCATCACGCCGGCGCTGCCGATGCGAATGCGCGAGGTGGTCGCCGCGATGGCCGCCATCAGCACCTCGGGCGCGGTGCCGACGATGGCCGCGATGTTGTGGTGCTCGCTGACCCAGAAGCGGTGGTAACCCAGCGCCTCGCAATGGCGGGCCAGCGCCAGCGTTTCGCGAATCGATTCGGATTCGCTGCGGCCGGTGACGGCGGCGGACTGGTCGAGCACTGAAAGTTTCATGCGCACTCAGGTTCGGTGGGACGGGCGACTGTTTTGGTCACGAGAGCCCGATCTGCATCCTAGCCCCAAGCCGCGCCGGGTCGGTGCACAGCCGTGCCCAGACTTGCGCCGGAGGGGGTCTTGCCCAATCGTCTTGATTTGTAACCGTGCTTGAAATGTGCACAATGCACATTTATAGTCTGCCCATGGCTGAATCCTCAGTCATCACAACGCACCGTTCCCGGTGCCAAGGAGAGCTCCACATGCTGACCCGACTGAACAACCTCTGCCGCCGCCCGGCGCTGACCCTGCCCATGCTGTGCGTTGCGGTGGTCTTGACCGCCTGCGGTGGCGGTGGCACCAGCGACGCCGCGGCGCCCGCCGCCCGGACCGCCTTTGCCGCCGGGCCGATCACCGGCTTCGGCTCGATCATCGTCAACGGCGTGCGCTTCGACGACTCGTCGGCCAGCATCTCGGACGACGACGGCAATTCGCGCCGCAGCGATGAGCTGCGGCTGGGCATGGTGGCCGAGGTCGAAAGCTCCGGCATCACCAGCGACGACCGCGGCTCACACGGCAAGGCCAAATCGATACGCTTCGGCAGCGAGATCGTCGGCCCGGTGGTGTCCGTCGCCGCCGACGGCAAGTCGTTGGTGGTGCTCGGCCAGACGGTGCAAGTGACCGCCACCACGCTGATCGACGATCGCCTGGTCGGCGGGCTGGCCGGCCTGGTCGCCGGCACCAGCGTGGTCGAAGTCCACGGCCTGCTCGATGTGGCCACCGGCGTCTACACCGCCACCCGCATCGAACCCAAGCCGAACGCTCCGTTCTTCAAGCTGCGCGGCGTCGTCAGCAACATCGACAAGACGGCCCGCACCTTCAAGATCGGCTCGGGCACTGAAACCATCTCGTACGACGGCATCCTGGCCACCGTGCCGGCGGCGCTGGACAACGGCCTGATGGTGCGCGTGCGGCTGCAGACCACCCTGGTGGCCGGCAAATGGGTTGCCGTCAACATCAACAGTGGTGTGCGCAAGCTGGACGACCACGACGAGGCCGAACTCGAGGGCCGGATCAGCGCCAGCACGTTCGCGGTGGACAAGAAGTTCAGCGTCAACGGCATCGCGGTCGACGCGGCCAATGCCGCCTTCCCCAAGGGCACGGCGGGCATCGTGTTGGGCGCGCGCGTCGAGGTCAAGGGCAGCGCCGTCAACGGCGTGGTCATTGCCACCCGCGTCAATGTTGAAGACGACGCGGAGCACGATCGCCGGGAATTCGAACTGCACGGCGCGATCTCGGCATTCGACGGCATCGCAAAGACTTTTGTGCTGCGCGGCCTGACGGTCAATTTCGGCGGCACGGGCGTGGAATTCCGCAAGGGCAGCGCGGCCAACCTCGCCAACGGCAAGAAGCTTGAAGTCAAGGGCCTGCGCTCTGCCGACGGCATGACGCTGACGGCCACCCGCATCAGCTTCGAAGACTGAGCCCGCGCGAAGAGCGCCGGAAGGCGATCTTCGGCTGGCGAAGGCCCGGTCTGCGATACAAGCAGCCGGGCTGAGCCCGCAACAGGGGCCGGCCCTCACGCCGGCCCCTCCCCACATGAAGGCCACGACGGCCCGTAGACTTGTGCTTCGATGACCGAATCGCCACCCAAACGCCAGCGTGCCACTCGGCCGGTGCCAGCCCCCAGCGCTCGCGGGCCGGCGGCCGGTGGCGCGGCCGCGGCCCTCGACCCGGCCGCGCTGACGCAGGCGATGCGCCAGTTGATGGAACCGCTGGCAGCCCTGGCGATTGCGCGCGGCGTGCCGTTCATCACCCTCGAAGACCTGCTCAAGACTGCGGTTGTCGACGCGGCGCGCAGCGCGCACCCCAGCCTGCCGGCGCATCGGCTGGTCAGCCGCATCAGCACGGCCACCGGCATCAACCGGCGCGAGGTGACCCGCATCACGCAGACCCGCGATGAAGCCCCCGCCGTGCGGCGCTCGCCGGCCACGCGCGTGTTCACCAAATGGCTGGCCGATCCGTCCTTGACCATGGGTGACGGGACCGCGATGGCCTTGCCTCGCCAGGGCCCGGCGCCGAGCTTCGAGGCGCTGGCGCAGTCGGTCACGCGCGATGTGCACCCGCGCAGCCTGCTCGACGAGTTGTGCCGGCTCGGGCTGGCGCAAGTCGACGGCGACACGGTGCGCCTGGTGCGCGACAGCTTCGTGCCCAAGGACGACAGCGGGCGCATGCTCGGCTTCCTGGCCAACAATGTCGGCGACCACTTGCGCGCGGCCGTGGCCAATGTGCTGTCGGATACACCCGCGCACCTGGAACAAGCGGTGTTCGCCGACGAAATGTCACAAGCCTCGGTGGATGCTTTCCAGCAGATGACCCGTACACAATGGAAGGCATTGTTGGCGGCCACGGTGCCGGCATTGCAGCAACTGATCGACGCCGACCGCGCCGCAGGCATCCCGAGGGACCAGCGTGTGCGTGTGGGCCTGTACACCTACTGCGAGCCGATGGCCGGCCCGCGCCAGAACAACCCCAGCGCACCCGCTGCCGCGCCCAGGCGCAAGGCGGCGCCAGCACCGACGGAGAAATGAACATGGATTGGCTCCACATCGATGGCGCGCATGCATCAACGCGCCGCGGGCTGCGCGCCCTGTGCCTTGTGCTGACGCTCGCCGGCTGCGGCGGTGGCGTCGACAGCGGGGGCACCGGCGCGACGGCTTCATTTGCCAGCGGCCCGATCACCGGCTTCGGCTCGGTGATCGTCAATGGCGTGCGCTTCGACGACAGCAATGCCAGCGTGACCGACGACGACGGCGCCCCGCGTGGCCGCGACAGCCTGCGCCTGGGAATGACCACCGACATCCGCGGTTCGGCCATCACCACCGATGCCGCCGGCACCAGCACCAGCAACGCCAGCAGCATCGCCGTCGGCAGCGACATCCTCGGCCGGGTTGACAGCATCGACCTGCCGGCCCGGCGGCTGGTGGTGCTGGGGCAGACGGTCGACGTCAACGCGACCACGGTGTTCGACGACACCAGCCTGAGCGGCGGGTTGGCTGCCGTGGCGCTCGGTGATGTGGTCGAGGTCTACGCGTTGTTCGACGCCGCGACCGGCCGCTACAAGGCCACCCGCATCGAGCGCAAGGGATCGGTCAGCGCCTTCCGGCTGCGCGGGATCGTGCGCAACTTCAGTCCGTTGACCAAGGCGTTCAACATCGGCAGCGAACGAATCTCGTATGCCGGGCTCACCAGCCCGACGCTGGTGGCACCTGTCGACGGCGGCTTGTTGCGGGTGCGCCTGGAGACCGTGCGGGTGGGTGGTGTGTGGGTCGTGGCCGGGCTGGCCGAGGGCGCACCGAAACCCAGGGACCAGGACGACGTGCGGCTCGAAGGCGTGATCGGCACATTCACCTCGACGACCCGGTTCAGCGTCAACGGCGTGGCCGTCGACGCCAGCCGCATCACCCCGCCCGCCGGACTGGCCGCGGGTGTCCGGGTCGAGGTCGAAGGCACCGCCAGCGGCGCTGTGCTGGTGGCCAGCAAGGTGAAGGTCAAGAGCCCGGATGAAGAGGAGAACCAGGAGTTCGAAGTGCGCGGCCTGATCACCTCGGTGGACGCCGCGAACTTGCGCTTTGTGCTCAGGGGCGTGACCGTGGGCTACTCCATCGCCGCCCCCGCGACCGACTTTCGCAACGGCACGCTGGCCAACCTGGCGCCCGGGGTGGACGTGGAGGCGCGCGGCATGTTGTCCAGCGACGGCGCGCGGTTGCAGGCGGCGCGGGTCACGTTCAAGTGATTCCAGCGCCGCAGCGCGGACGGATCGCCGATCGAGGCGATCAGTCGTCTTCGCCGTGCTTGTGCTTGCCCTTGTGCTTTTGCTTGCGGCCATCACCGGGGTCGTATTCGTCCGACCGCACGAAGTAGACCGGCTGGCCGCAAGCGTTGTAGCGATGGCAATGCTTGCCCCAATGCTTGGCGTGGCCGGGCGGCACGTGCAGGTACAGTGGCTGGACGACGACCGCCTGCGGTGGCGGCCGCACGATCACCACCGGCTGCGGGTACAACACCGGCGGTGGCGGAATGTTGCCGATCTCGACCCGGCCGTACACGCCCGGCCGGACCTGCCCGTCGACGATCACGTTGACACTGGGTGCGCCGATCGCCGTGGTGGCCAGCATGATGCCGATCGCCAGACCGGCCAGAGATTGAACTGCGTGCATGTTTCCGTCCTTGTGTTCTTGCCGCGAGACGCGCGCCAGACTTCAGGCGCGCGAGGCAATTTTCGATCCACGGCGCGCGGCTCGGCGCGGCCCGAACGGGTCGGCGTGACGGCCGTCACGAACGGCGCCAGATCGGTGGTCCGGGGGCGGCCCGCCAAGCTATGGCGCACGATGGATCGGATCGACCCACAACACCATCTCCCTCCAGCGGGCCGTGGTGATGCGCGCCGGTCTTGGCATCGGGGTGGATGTGCACCGTGCCGGCCCACAGCTTTTGCGCGCCGACACGCGCGAAGTTGATGGCCGCCGACCGGCTCATTCCGGGCGTCTGGGCGGTGTTGGCGTCGAGCTGCTTGGCCAGCACGACGCACACGCCATCGTGTTTCCACGGCGCCGCCGCGGAGTGGGAGGGTCGATGCGCATGACAGGGCTTTCGCTTCAGCTGATGAGGCTCGGTGATTCTGCGCCCGGCGCGGACGGCGGCTTGTGGTGTACATTACCGTCCACAGTTATGCGCAAGACAGTGGTTGTTAGTGATCTCATGCCCTACCTGTTGCGGTTCTCGCAGCAGGCATCGTTAGAAATCCCCCTGATCGTTTCTTGAGTGTCGCTGCATGCGCCGCATGTGCGGCGCATCATTTGTTAGAAAGATAGGATCCGTCCATGACGACCCAAACCGGTACCGTGAAGTGGTTCAACGAGAGCAAGGGCTTCGGCTTCATCGCTCAAGACGCGGGCGGCGCCGACCTGTTCGCGCACTTCCGTGACATCACGGGCTCGGGCTTCAAGACCCTGGTCGAAAACCAGCGCGTCGAGTTCGAAGTCAAGCAAGGCCAGAAGGGCCTGCAGGCAGCCAACATCAAGGTGCTGTAAACCCACCGGGCAGCCACTGCCCCGAAGAAAGCCGCGGTTCATGCTGCGGTTTTTTTTCGCCCGCGCTTTGGCCGCCGGCCTCTAAGATGCGGGCAAATTCATCGGAGACTCCCCATGTCCACTGTTGCCACCCTGACCAACGCTCAAGTGCGCCTGGCGGCCCGCCCCAACGGCCTGCCGACCCGCGCTGACTGGAGCTTCACGACCGAGCCGGTGCGCGAGCCCGAGGACGGCGGCATCCTGGTCAAGACCCTCAGCCTGTCGCTCGACCCGGCCATGCGCGGCTGGATGAACGAAGGCAAGAACTACATCGCGCCGGTCGAGATCGGCGCGGTGATGCGCGCCGGCGGCATCGGTGCCGTGGTGGCGTCCAAAAATCCCGGGTTCCAGGTCGGCGACCCGGTCAGCGCCGGGCTCGGCGTGCAGGCGTACTGCCTCATTCCCGGCAACGAGATCAAGCGCGGTGGCGTGTTCAAGATCGATCCGCGCCTGGGCTCCATCAACCAGTGGCTCAACGTGCTGGGCATGCCGGGCATGACCGGCTACTTCGGCCTGATGGACGTGGGCCAGCCCCAGCCCGGCGAGACGGTCGTGGTCTCCGGCGCCGCCGGCGCCGTGGGCCAGACCGTGGGGCAACTGGCCAGGATCAAGGGCTGCCGCGTGGTCGGCATTGCCGGCGGGCCGGCCAAGTGCGAGTGGGTGGTCAAGGAACTCGGCTTCGACGCCTGCATCGACTACAAGGCCGGCACCGTGCGCGACGACCTGAAGGCGCACTGCCCCAAGGGCGTGGACATCTACTTCGACAACGTCGGCGGCGACATTCTCGACACCGTGCTCACGCGCATCAACCGCAAGGCGCGCATCATCATTTGCGGCGCGATCAGCCAGTACAACAACACCACGCCGGTGCAGGGCCCGAAGAACTACCTGTCGCTGCTGGTGAACCGGGCGCGCATGGAAGGCATCGTGGTGTTCGACTACACCGAGCGCTTTCCGCAAGCGGTGGCCGAGATGGCGGGCTACCTCCAGGACGGCCGCATGAAAAGCAGGGAAGACGTGGTCGTGGGGCTGGACACCTTCCCCGAAAGCCTGCTCAAACTGTTCAACGGCGAAAACTTCGGCAAGCTCGTGCTGCAGGTGGCGCCGGCCTGATTTCAGCCGAGCGGCGCCGCCAATCCCCGCTCCCTCCGCATTGGGCCGACCGTGGCGGCGCGGCAGGCGCGCCACCAGCGTGTCCGGGATCGGCTCGCCGGTCAAGTGATGCCGGACGCGGCGCTTCAAGACCTCGGGCTCGCCCAGCCAGTGCTCGAACCGTTGCGATGGCAGCCACCGAGCGATCGGCCTCACTTGCCGTTCTTGATCGCGATCTCGTCCTTCTCGTCGAAGCGGCGGTTCTCGCAGACCTTGGCAAAGGCATCGCGCTCGCTTTTCAGCGCCTCGACCTTGGCATTGAACGCGGGTGTCAAGGCGTTGTAGTCGCCGGCCCGCTTGTCGACCGCCTGCGCCTGCAGGTTGTACGCCGCGACCGCATCGGCGCTGGTGCGGTCCAGCGCCGCCAGTTGCTCCTTCAGCGCCGCGCCCAGGGCCGTCACCTCGGCCTTTTCGCGGTCCAGTTCGGCCTGCAAATTGACGGTCTCGTCACTCTGGGAACGCACCCGCCCTTGGCGCGCCATGCAGTCGCGCAACTCGGCGCGGCTGAGCAACGGGCCGCCCGCCTTGCCTTTGCCGAAGCTGCCCTCCTTGGGCGGGTCGGCCGCCTGCGCCGAGGCAAACCCGGCGCAAGTGCAGGCCAGCACGATGGACTTCAGAAGGGCGTTGAACATGACGGTGTGCGGTATTTTTGAGCAGGCGCGAATCATGCCACCGGTGTGCGCATCGTCACGAACTCCTCGGCAACGGTCGGGTGAATGCCCAGCGTCGAATCGAACTGGGCCTTGGTCGCACCCGCCTTCATCGCCACTGCAAAACCCTGCACGATCTCGCCCGCGTCGGCCCCCACCATGTGCAAGCCGACCACGCGATCGCTGGCGTCCGCCACCACCAGCTTCATCAGCGTGCGCTCGCTGCTGCCGGACAGGGTGTGGCGCAGCGCGCGGAACTCACTGCGGTAGATGCGCACCGCGCCCAGGCGTTCGCGCGCCTGCGCCTCGGTCAGGCCGACCGTGCCGATGCTCGGGTGGGTGAACACCGCGCTGGGAATCAACTCGTAGTCGAGCGCGCGGTGGCCGCTGCCGAACAAGTGGTCGACCAGCACCATGGCTTCGGCCAGCGCCACCGGCGTGAGTTGAACCCGGGCCGTCACGTCGCCCACGGCATGGATGCCGGCCACGCTGCTCTGGTAGTGGCGATCGACGACGACCGCGCCGTTGGCCGCCAGTTGAACACCGGCCTCGGCCAGCCCCAGGCCGGCCGTGTGCGGGCTGCGGCCGGTGGCGTAGAGCACGCTGTCGGCCTCGACCGTGGCGCCGTCCAGCAGGCTCACACGCAAGCCGTCGGCCGTCTTGTCGATGCGCTTGGCATCGCTGCCGGTTCGCAGATCGATGCCCTTCTTGCGCATCTCGGCGGCAACAAAATGGCGCACGTCATCGTCGAAGCCGCGCAGCACCTGCTCGCCCCGGTACAACTGCGTCACCTGCGCGCCCAGGCCGCGAAATATCGATGCGAACTCGCATGCGATATAGCCGCCGCCGACCACCAGCAGCCGGGCCGGAAACTGCCGCAGGTCGAACACCTCGTTGGACGTGATCGCATGTTCGGCGCCCGGCAGCGGCGGCACCACCGGCCAGCCGCCGGTGGCCACCAGGATGTGCCGGGCGCGCTGAATCTCGCCGTTGACCTCGACTAAATTCGGCCCGCGCAGGCGGGCGCGGCCGCGCAGCACGGTGACGCCCACCGCCGCCAGCAACTCACCGTAAATGCCGTTCAGGCGCAAGATTTCACGCGCCCGATTGGCCTTCAGCGCGGCCCAGTCGAGGCGCGGCTCCGGCCCGGCCCAGCCAAACCCGCGCGACTCCTCGAACGCCTCGGCGTAGTGCGCCGCAAAGCTGTACAGCTTCTTCGGAATGCAGCCCAGGTTGACGCAGGTGCCGCCCAGCGCGGCGGGTTCGGCCACCGCCACCCGCGCTCCGAATTGCGCCGCCATGCGCGCGGCGCGCACGCCGCCGCTGCCGGCACCGACGACAAACAGGTCGAACATGGGCTCGGGCATGAACAGGCTCCTGGTGGGCCTTGCGAGAATAGCGGCCCGAGAGGAACCCCGCAGCATGAACGCTCCCATTCGCACCGGCCTGATCGGCTATGGCTTTGCCGGCAAGACCTTTCACGCGCCGCTGATCGAAGCCGTGCCGGGCCTTGAGTTGGCGGCCATCTGCAGCAGCGACGCCGCCAAGGTTCACGCCGACCGTCCGGCGGTGGAGGTGTTCGCCTCCGCCGAGTCTTTGCTGGCGCGGCCCGATATTGCCCTGGTCGTCATCGCCACGCCGAACGACACCCACTTTGCGCTGGCGCGCGCGGCGCTGCTGGCGCACAAGCACGTGGTGGTGGACAAGCCCTTCACGCTGACGCTGGCCCAAGCCCACGAGCTGAGCGCGCTGGCCGGCCATCAAGACCGGGTGCTGTCGGTGTTTCACAACCGCCGCTGGGACAGCGACTTCATGACCGTGCGGCAACTGCTGCAATCCGGCGCGCTCGGCCGCGTGGTTCATTTCGAGTCGCATTTCGACCGCTTCCGGCCGCAATTGCGAACCCGCTGGCGCGAGCAGCCCGGGCTCGGCGGCGGGCTCTGGTTCGACCTGGGCGCGCACCTGGTCGACCAGGCCGTGCAGCTGTTCGGCTGGCCCCAGGCCATCGGCGTCGATCTGGCGCGCTTTCGAGACGGCAGCGAGGCCGACGACTGGGTCCACGCGACGCTGCGCTACGACGGGCTGCGGGTGGTGCTGCACGCCAGCGCGCTGGTGGCCGACAGCGGCCTGCGCTTTGCCGTTCACGGCACCCGCGGCAGCTACCTCAAGCACGGGCTGGACAGCCAGGAGACTTCGCTCAAGGCCGGGGTTCAACCGCGCTGGCCGCCGCAGGCCGGCTGGGGCGTGGACGACGGGCAGTCGATGCTCACCACCTTGCAGGGCGACGCACTCGAGACCCAGGCCTGGCCGGTGCAGCCCGGCAACTACGGCGCCTACTACGCCGGCCTGCGCGACACGATTTTGGGCGCGGGCCCCAACCCGGTGACGCCCGCGCAGGCGGTTGCGGTGATGGCCTTGATCGAGCTGGGCCGGCAAAGCGCGGCCGAGCGGCGCGAGTTGCCGGTGCCGGCGCTGGCCGAGCTCACGCCGGAATGAGGCCGACCCATCCGGTCACTTCAATCCGCTCTCTTCAATCCCCTTTTGCACCAACGATTCCACCAGCGCATTCAAGCCACCGTCGTGCGTGGCGGCGAGATCGTTGAGTTGCTTGACCATCGCCACCGGCAGCTTGCAGGCAAACGGCACCAGGCCGGCGGCGGCATCGCGGGCGCGGCGCTCCTTCTTGTCGGTGGCCGCGGCGGCGCCCTGGGCAAAGCGGTCCGGCGCCAGCGACGACTTCATCGTGCCGACGATCTTCATCGCCTTGTTCTTTTCGAGATCGGTCTTCTTCATGCTCATCGGCTGGCTTTCGGAGAGTGTGGACAGGACGCCGATTGTCGCCCGCTCGTGGCACCGTGGCGGCGGCGTCTGTTGCTGCCCACCACCGGGACCCCGCCATGCCCGCGTCGACTCCCGGCCAGACCTCGGCCCCGAGCGCGCGGCGGCTGAAGAACGCCCCGCCCAGGCGGGCCCGCGGGCCTCTGTTCTAATCGCGCATTTCGAGATTCCCCCATGGCCCTCAAAGCCACCATCTTCAAAGCCAACCTGCAGATCGCCGACATGGACCGCAGCGTCTATGCCGACCACGGCGTGACCATCGCGCGCCACCCGTCTGAAACCGACGAGCGTTTGATGATGCGGCTGCTGGCGCTGGCGCTGCATGTGCCGGCCGACCTGAACCACGGCACGCTCGAATTCGCCAAGGGCTTGTGGGACCCCGACGAGCCCGACCTGTGGCACAAAGACCTGACCGGCCGCTTGATTCACTGGGTCGAAGTGGGCCAACCCGACGACAAGCGCTTGATGAAAGCCAGCGGCAGGGCCGAGCGGGTCACCGTCATGTGCTTCAGCCCGAGCGCGTTGATCTGGTGGAACGGCATCAAGAACAAGCTCACACGGGCCCGCAACCTGCAGGCGTGGCAGGTCGATGCGGCCCAGAGCCAGGCCCTGGCGGCACTGGCCCGGCGCAGCATGCAGCTGCAGGTGACGGTGCAGGACGGCGCGGTCTGGGTCGGCGACGGCAGCAGCACGGTGGAGATCACGCCGCAGCGGCTGGAGCTGGGCTGAACCCAGGCGGCCGCGATGTCCATCAGCGTCGAGCACTTGCTGCGGCAGGGCCGTTTCCAGGCCATCGTCGATGGTCACCGGTGTGTCTGCGACTACCGGCTCGAAGGATCGGTGATGCACTTCACCCACACCGAAGTGGCGCCGCAGCTGGAAGGCCGGGGCATCGCCGCCGCGCTGGTGCGGGCCGCGTTGGCCTACGCCGAAGCGGCCGGGTTGAAGGTCAACCCGTTGTGCTCGTACGTGCGCGCCTACATGGCGCGGCACCCTGAAACGCGCGCGTTGCGGGCATGATCTTGCAGGCCCGATCTTGCAGGCCTGACTTGCAAGCCTGACCCACGCCACCATGCCCCCCACCCTTGTCCAACGCGGGCTGGCGCTGCTGGCCTTGCTGTTCGCCATGTCCAACACCTTGCCCCAGACCACCACCCCCGCCACCACCGAGCCCGACGACCCGTTCCTGTGGCTCGAAGAAGTGCAGGGCGACCGGGCGCTGGCCTGGGTGCGTGAGCGCAATGCCGAGTCGCAGAAGATCCTGCAGGCGCGCCCGGAGTACGAACCCACGCGCGCGCGGATGCTGGAGATCCTGAACTCGAAGGAGCGCATCCCGACCGTCGCCCGCCTCGGCCCGTGGCTCTACAACCTGTGGCAGGACGAAAAGAACCAACGCGGCCTGTGGCGCCGCGCCACGCTGGCCGAGTACCGCAAATCGCAGCCGGCCTGGGACGTGGTGCTCGACCTCGATGCGCTGGCCGCAGCCGAGCAGGAAAACTGGGTCTGGGGCGGATCGACCTGCCTCGCCCCGCAGTACCGCCGCTGCCTGGTCTCGCTGTCGCGCGGCGGCGCCGACGCCAAGGTCGTGCGCGAATTCGACACCGTCGCCAAGGCCTTCGTCGCCGGCGGTTTCGTTTTGCCCGAAGCCAAGTCCGATGTGAGCTGGGCCGACGCCGACACTGTGTATGTGGGCACCGATTTCGGCCCCGGCTCGATGACCGACTCGGGCTACCCGCGCATCGTCAAGCGCTGGCGGCGCGGCACGCCGCTGGGGGCGGCGAGCACGGTGTTCGAGGCCGAGCGCCAGGACGTGTCGGCCGGCGTGTCGGTGGACCGCACGCCGGGCTTCGAACGGGTGGTGTTCAGCCGCGCGCTGGACTTCTTCAACGAGAAGCGTTTTTTGTTGGGCAAGAACGGCTTGATCGACTTCGACCTGCCCACCGACGCTTCGTGGCGCTTCTGGAACAGCGCCGGCCGGCGCAGTGACACCTTGCTGCTCGAATTGCGCAGCGACTGGTCGGTGCAGGGCCACACGCACCCGCGCGGCTCGCTGCTGGCCACCGATGCGGCCGCCTACCTCGAGGGCCGGCGCGATTTCACCGCGCTGTTCACGCCGACCGCCACGCGCTCGCTGGCCGGCTACACCACGACGCGCGACCATGTGATCGTCAGCGTGCTCGACAACGTGGCGAGCCGGGTCGAAGAGTGGCGCCGCACCCCCGGCGGATTCGACCGGCGCCAGATCGCAGCACCCTTCCCCGGCGCGCTCGGCGTGACCGGCCTGAGCGACCCGATGCTGCGCAACGACGCGCTGGCCGAGCGCTACCTGCTGAGCTACACCGACTTCCTGACGCCCGACACCCTGGCGCTGGCGCGCAGCGGCACCGATGCGCGCGAAGCGCTGAAGTCGCGCCCGGCCTTCTTCGACTCGAGCGGCATGCGCGCGGAACAGTTTTTTGCCACCAGCCCGGACGGCACGCGCGTGCCCTACTTCGTCGTGTGGCCACGCGACGCCCGCGCCGATGGCCGCAACCCGACGCTGCTGCTGGGTTATGGCGGCTTCGAGATCTCGTACCAGCCCTGGTACGCGGCCAATTTCGGCAGCGCCTGGAGCCGCGGCGGCGGGGTGCTGGTGGTGGCCAACATCCGCGGCGGCGGCGAATTCGGCCCGGGCTGGCACCAGGCCGCCATGAAGGCCCACAAGCAGCGCAGCTACGACGACTTCATCGCCGTGGCCGAAGACCTGGTCGCGCGCAACATCACCCGCCCGCGCCACCTGGGCATCGAAGGCGGCAGCAACGGCGGCCTGCTGGTGGGCGCGGCCTTCACGCAGCGCCCCGACCTGTTCAATGCGGTGGTGTGCAAGGTGCCGCTGCTGGACATGAAACGCTTTCACAAGCTGCTCGCCGGCGCGTCGTGGATGGCCGAATACGGCAACCCCGACGACCCGGCCGAATGGGCCTTCATCTCGAAGTACAGCCCGTACCAGAACCTCAAGCCGGGCGTGAAGTACCCCAAGGTGTTGTTCACCACATCCACGCGCGACGACCGTGTGCACCCCGGCCACGCCCGCAAGATGGCCGCGCGCATGCTGGCGCAGGGGCACGCGGTGATGTACTACGAGAACATCGAAGGCGGCCACGGCGGCGCGGCCGACAATGCGCAGCGCGCCCACCTTCAGGCGCTGGAATTCAGCTACCTGTGGCAGCAGCTGGCGCGCTGAACCCGATCAACTCCATCCACCGGACGCCATGCAGACCCTGAACCCCGACGCGCAAGCGGTGCTCGACTTCTGGTTCGGCGCCGAGGGCTCGCCCGCACTGGGCCAGTTGCGCGCCGAATGGTTCCGCAAGGACGCTGCCTTCGATGCCGCGATTGCGCAGCGATTCGGCGCGCTGGTCGAGGCCGCGCTCGCGGGCGATTTGCGCAATTTGCGCGATTGGCCGGCCGACCCTGGCGCGGCGCTGGCCCGCATCGTGCTGCTGGACCAGTTCACCCGCAACATGTTCCGCGCCACATCGCGCGCCTTTGCCGGCGACGCGCTGGCCCTGGCCGCCGCGCAAGCGATGCTGGCCGCAGGCCAGGACGCCGCGTTGCGCCCCGAGCAGCGCGTGTTCATTTACCTGCCGTTCGAGCACAGCGAAGATGTGGCGCTGCAGGATCGAAGCGTTGCGCTGTTTTCGGCGCTCGCCGCCGAGGCGCCGGGGTTCGCGAACATGCTGGACTACGCCCGCCGGCACCACGCCGTGATCGCGCGCTTCGGCCGTTTCCCGCACCGCAACGAGCTGCTGGGACGCGCCTCGACGGCAGCGGAAATCGCTTTCCTGCAGGAGCCTGGTTCGCGCTTCTGAATGCCGCACCGGCCGGCGTTCTTGAAGCCCGGTGAGGATGTTCATGCCTTCACCGGGGGACCCGATCGGTTGGCAGAACAACTGCAACTTCGACACCTGGCGCGCGGACTTGAGTGCCGCCCGGAGAAGCCGTTCGCGCGGGTTCCCTTGCGTCCCGCCGCTGGTTACAGTCGACCTCCCCACACAGAAGGCAAACCCATGGGCTCGATGTTTCGAGGGCTGTTCCTCACGCTGGCCTGGCTGCTGGCGCTGCCCGCGACGGCGGCCGAGAGCGCCGCACCGCCGGCGATGTTGCTGGCCAATGTGTACGGCGGCCACATCGACCCGAGCGCTTACCTGGTAAGTGAAAAGTACGACGGCGTTCGGGCCCTGTGGGACGGCACGACGCTGCGCTTTCGCAGCGGCCGCACGGTGGCCGCGCCGGCGTGGTTCATCGAGCGGCTGCCGCGCGAGCCGCTCGATGGCGAACTGTGGCTGGCGCGCGGCCAGTTCGACACGCTCTCGGGCATCGTGCGCAAGGAGGTGCCGGTCGATGCCGAGTGGCGGCGGGTGAAGTACATGGTGTTCGAACTGCCGGGCGCCGCCGGCAGCTTTGCCGAGCGCGCCCAGAGGATGCGCGAGTTGGCCGAGCGGCTGGCTTGGCCGCAGCTCCAGGCCGTCGAGCAGACTCGCGTGGCCGACCGCAAGGCCTTGCAGCGCCGCCTGGCGCAGACCGTGAGCCAGGGCGGTGAGGGGCTGATGCTGCACCTGGCTTCGGCGCCGTACAGCACCGGCCGCAGCGACGTGCTGATCAAGCTCAAGCCCTACCTGGACACCGAGGCCACGGTCGTGGGCCATCGGGCGGGCAAGGGCAAGTACCTGGGCCAGCTCGGTGCGTTGCAGGTGCAAACGCCCGAGGGTCGGCGCTTTTTCATCGGCACCGGCTTCAGCGACGCGCAGCGGCTCGCCCCACCGCCGGTGGGCAGCAGCATCACCTACCGCTACCGTGACCTCACCCGCACCGGGCTGCCGCGCTTCGCCAGCTTTCTGCGCAGCTACAACCCGCCCTGAATCGCGGCCGGGCCGGCGAGTTGCGCGTCCTTCAGCACGTCGGCCGCGTTGTCCAGCACGGCCGACAGGTCGTCGCCGGGCCTGCAGGCCTCGATCACCTGGCCCAGCATCAGCACCATGTGCGCCGTCTGGGCCGGCGAGCCGTCGCTGTAGGTCTTCAGCAGGCGTGCGAAGGCGCTGCTGGCGCGCGGCAGCGTCAGGGTGTCCAGCAGGCCCTGGCGGCGCAGCCACTGAACCGCCAGGCGGTGTTCCGGCCCGTGGCGCGAACCGATCATCGCCGCCAGCAGGCCGGCGCGGTGCGCGCCCTCGGCGCTCAGCACCGGTTGGGTGCGGAGCGCGCCGTCGGCTCCCACAAGGAAGTGGGCGTCCGATGCCGACACGCCATCGTTCGACACCCGCAGCGTCGCCGCGCGGTTGTCAAAGCGGCCCGCCTGGAATGCTGTGCGGGCGCGGCTCAACGCAGTCGCCAGGTCGGCGGCGCTGGCGCTGACCTCGGGCGACTGCATCAGCGTTTGGGCGCCCTGGCCCGCCAACTGGCGCGCCAGGGTTTGCGCCGCGCCGGCCTGCCCGGTTTGCAAGGCAGCGGCAAAGGCCTGCTCGGCGGTCGCGATCGTCTCGGGATTCGATTGCGCCAGCGCCAGCGCCGCGCGCAGCGCGGTGGCCGTGGCGTGCCCGGGGCTCGCGGGGTTCTGGCGCTGCGGCAACACACTGTCGACATAGCGGCCCGCCGCCTGCGCGCCGTCGACCCGGAACAGCTCGAACACCGCGCGCGCATCGGCCACACTTTCCATCGTCAGCTGCACCAACAGCGTGGCGGCGGCAGACGCGGCATCACCGTGCTCGCGCCGGATCTCGCTGGTGTACGGGCTGACCTGGCAATGGGTCACTTCATGGACCAGCAAACCGGCCAGGCGCAGGCGGCTGAGCTCAGGGTCGGGCGCGCCGCCCACGGGCTGCAGGCCCGACACCTGGCAGCTGAACGTTCCATCGCCCAGCGCACGGGTGCGCGCGCTGGCCAGCGGCCCGGTGGCACTCAAATGAATTTCAACCTCGCTGCGGCCACCGACGAGGTAACGTGCGTAGGCCTGCACCAGCGCGTGGTTGACGGCATCGGCTGAATCGGTGGGTGGCGCTGCCACGCCGAGCGCCGGCAGGAGCATCGCGGCGACAAAGCGCCAGCGCCGCAGCTTTCGGCGGCTCACACGTGCAAGAACTTGTACTTGTGCGGCGGTGATCATTCACTCCTCCCGAGCTGGCCCGTGGGCCATTGTTGGGAGGACGCCGAAGCCGGAAGCGGCCGAAAAGAAGCCTGATTGGGGCGCTGTTCACGCGCCGGTCGACCGCAGGCGGGGTGTGCCGAATGTGTGCCACAGCCCGGCCGTCAACAGCCAGCACAGCCAGGCCGTCCAGAGCGAGTGGCTGGGGTAGTGTGCGCCGCGCATCATTTGCGCCACGCTGAAGACCACACCGAGCACCAGCACTCCGGCCAGCCACAGGCGAGCAATACGCATCGAGTGCCCGCGCAGCGCGAACCAGCCGGCAAAGAAGGCGAACGCGGTCGACGAATGGCCGGACGGGAAACAACGGCCCGGCCCGCCGTCGCCCACCCCCGCCCAGGCCTGAATCGACCAGTGCGACACGCTGTGCGCCAGGCCACCGAACTCGGCCAGGTCCCAGGGGCAGCTGATCAGGCTGCGGCTCTTGAGCAGCGGGATGAACACCAGGCAGCTGACGGTGGCGAGCAGCCACCACAGCCGCAGCCGGCGCGGCATGCCGCGCGCCAGCGGCAGCGGCCGCCACACATTGAAGATCAAGGCGCCGAGCACGCCCAGGCCGACCCAGCGCCCGCCGGTGTGCAGCACCTGGGCGACAAACCATTGGTTCTGCCAGGCAAAGCCCTGCGCCGTACCGAACCGGCGCACCGCCCACAGATCGCCGCGGGTGGCATCCCAGGCCACCAGGAACACCAATGCGGCGAGCGCGACCAGGGCGTCGACCCGCCACTCGCGCGGCGTGGATGCGAGGCCGGCGGCCGGCAGCGCCATCTCAGCCCGACCGACAAGGCTGGAACGCATCCAGCGCTTGCCGGTACTCGGTGCTTCGCACCCCGAGCAAACCCATCACCGAATGGAACAGATGATCGTGCGTGAGGGGCACGTCGAGCCGCCCGCGCAGGCAAACGGCCTGCGGCGCGGCGGCCGGCCCGGGTGTCCACAGCAGCATCGGCACATGGGTTTGCTCGCGCGGCGCCAGCGCAAACGGCAGGCCGTGCAAGTAGAGGTTGTTTTCACCCAGCGATTCACCATGGTCCGACACGTACAGCAGGGCCGGTTCGTGCGCGGCGCGCTGCCGCGCCAGCCACGCGATGCCCAGCGCCAGCACATGGTCGGTGTACGCGATGGAGTTGTCGTAGGCGTTGATCAACTGCTGCCGTTCGCATTGCTGCAGCACGTTGGTGGTGCATTCCGGCAAGTACGGCTTGCGCTGCGGCGGTGCGCGCTTGTAGTAGGCCGGCCCGTGGCTGCCCATCTGGTGCAGCACCAGCACCACGCCGCGCGCGCGCCGCTCGGCCGGCAGGGCCGCCAGGCGCGCGTCCAGCCCGGTCAGCAGGGCTTCGTCGAGGCACTCACCGTCCTTGCCGCACAGGCCCTCGGCATGCGCCGACGGCGCCGGCGCATCGCGCGCGAAGGCGCTGGGCACGCGCTCGCACAAGCCCTTGCAGCCGGACTGGTTGTCCAGCCACAGCACCGCCAGGCCGGCGCGCTGCAGCAGGTCGAGCAGGTTTTCGTGCTCGGCGGCGCGCTGCACGAACGCCTCGCGCCCGAGATGCGAAAACATGCACGGCAGCGAGGCGGCGGTGTTGGTGCCGCAGGACGTCACGGCGCGGAAACTGAGCACGCCCAGCGCCGCGGTGGCCGCATTGGTCGGGCGCGCATAACCGTTCAGCGAGAAGTGGTCGGCGCGCGCCGTTTCGCCGACCACCAGCATCAGCAGCGGCGGCTTGGCGCCCGGCTCGCGTGGCAGCAGCGTCACGTCGTTGCCGATCACGATCGGCGGGCCTTTCGGCATGGCCTTGGCCGCCAGCCCCACATGCCCCAGCGCGAAGAACGAGTTGACCGGGTTGATCATGTAGCGCAGGGACTTGTGGTTGCGCATGGTCGACGACAGGTCGGCAAAGCTCAGCGCGATCAGCCCCACCAGCACGGCCAGCGACACCACCAGCCCGACCGCGTTGCGAACCGCCTGGCGCGCGAACCGCACGCGCTGCAAAGGGACGCGCCACACCAGCACCATGGGCAGCACGGCGAGCAGCAGCACGCTGGCCAGCAGGCGCAGGCTCAGCAGGTCACCGGTTTCGCGCGCGTCGGTGTGGAGCACGTTGACCATCATCGTGGGGTCGATGACGATGCCGTAGGTGCCCATGAAATGAGCGCCCAGCGCGGCCGACAGCAGCACCACCGCGATGGCCGGCTTGATGCTGCGGCGCCAGGCCAGGACCGAGAGCATGGCCACGGTGAGCGCGGCGATCATCAAGCCGAAGGCGCCGATGAAGGCGGCACCGCGCGGGGTCGACATTTCGGGCAAGGCTGCCAGCGCGCGCCACAGCGGCCAGTTGCCGAGCGCTGCGATCCACACCCCGGCCAGCACGGCCAGCGTCAAGGGGTTTCGCGCGATCGGGAACGCTGCTCGCGTCGGGGAAATCGGTGGAGTCATGGAGCCGCAAAAAGTCAGCCGGCGATTGTCTCACCGAGGTCTTTTTGGGTCAGGTACAGGCGCAGGTCGAATTCGAGCTGGTGATAGTCGGGCGCCATGTGCATGCACAGTTGGTAGAACGCCTTGTTGTGCGCCGCTTCCTTCAGGTGGGCCAGTTCGTGCACGACGATCATCTTCAGGAACTCGGGCGGCGTGTCCCGGAACAGCGCGGCGACGCGGATCTCGCGTTTGGCCCTGAGCTTGCTGCCCTGCACCCGCGCCACCGTGGTGTGGGTGCCCAGGGCGTGCTGGAGGAGTTGCAGGTGGTTGTCGAACACCACCTTGCTCAGCGGCCCGGCGTTGCGCAAATAGCGGTTCTTCAGCTCGAGCGTGTACTCGTACAGGGCCCGGTCGGTGCGCACCTCGTGCGAACCGGCGTAACGCCGGCGCAGGGTGTCGCCCAGGCGCCCCTGCTCGATCAGTTGGCGCACCTGCAACTGCACGTCCGCGGGGTACCCGGCCAGGTACTTCAGCGGCAGCATGGCGTGGAGACGATGGCAGCGCGGTGTTGCACCATACTGCACAGTATCCGCGCACCGAGCCCCGCATGACGACCGCCGATCACGCCTCGATCCTTCTCGAAACCCGGGCCTGGGTGACGCGTGCCGTGATCGGCCTGAACCTGTGCCCGTTCGCCAAGGCCGCCCAGGCAAGGAATCAGATTCGCTACGTGCTGTGCGACGCGACGGACCCGCAGGCGCTGCTGATCACGCTGCGCGACGAACTGCGGTTCCTGCACGAGGCCGATCCGGCGCAGGTGGACACGACGCTGCTGATCCACCCCCGGGTGCTGACCGACTTTGCCGACTTCAATGATTTCCTCGCCGTGGCGGACGCCGCGGTGCAAGGCCTCGGCCTCGAAGGCGTGTTGCAGATCGCCAGTTTCCATCCCCGGTATCAGTTCGCCGGCACCGCCCCGGCTGACCTGGAAAATGCCACCAACCGGTCGCCCTGCCCCTGCCTGCATCTGCTGCGTGAAGACAGCATCGCCCGCGCGGTCGAGGCCTTTCCAGAGCCCGAGGCGATTTTCGAAGCCAACATCCGCACGCTTGAAACCTTGGGGCCGCAAGGCTGGGCCGAGCTTCAGGCGGCCTGCCGTCATGACGCGAAGGGTGGCCTTGTGTGACGAAATGGCACATTACCGGAAAACGAATACGTACAAACCCTAGAACTAGGCACACTGACTACTGCGACTCAACCAGTAGGAACCCTTTTCGGGGTTCTCCTCAGGGAGATGTGCCATGCGATCAATGGTCTGGCTTGTTTTTGTGCTCGCCGCCGCACCGGCCTGGAGTGAAGACATCGGCGAGGTGCTGGAACGATCGCAGCGGGTGCGACTTGAATCACTGCCGGCGGCCGATGCCGAGAGTGAGCGAACACTCGTTGTGCGTCGGAGTTTCGACAAGGTGGTGCGCGCGGCAGCTTTGCGCGACCCCGTCGAACTGCGGGTGATCAGCGGCAGCACAGTGGCAGAAACCTTGCAGGGGTGCGTGGTCGTGGCCAACGAGTCGCTGGCCGACCTGTCCGAAGGTGAACGGGTGTTCATCCTCGCGCATGAACTGGGCCATGTGGCCATGAACCACTGGGCTCAACTGGGCGAGCTGTACAAGCGCTACATCCCGGGCGCGGTGACCCAAGACAAGACCGACCCGGTGGCCGGCCCGCTGGGCCGCGAAGCCTCGGGCCTGTCGCACCGGCATGAACTCGATGCCGACGCGTTTTCGCTGCACACGCTGCGCGCGCTGGGGCATTCGGAAGAAGACGCGTTCTCCGCCTTCAAGCGCCTCGGACTGACGCGCGACACGCCCACCCACCCCGGCACCCGCAAGCGCATGGCGTCGCTGCGCGAGTTGATGAACGCGCCGCTCAACACGGCCGAGCTGACGCCGGCCAAGTAAGCGCCTGCACCCACGTCCTGCTCCCATCGGCAGGACGCAGCGCACTTCGTTTGCCCCGCCCCCTGATCTGATCACGACGGATCGACCCCGCCGGTTTGCCGCCTTGCATCGGTTGGCGGTATCGTGCCGGCTGGGTACGGGCTGGCACACCTCGATGGTGCGCCGTCCGGTGGCGAATGCGCTTCATCGTGAGGGTGCCATGGATCAGAACAGACGCTGGTGGGTCGTGCTGGGGCTGGGGCTGGCCGTTGCGGCCGCCGGCCTGGCTTGGTGGCTGTTGCGCGCGCCAGCGCCCGCGCCGGTGCAGACCGCGCCGGTGGCGGTTGCACCGGCGCCAACGGCACCCGCGCCCATGGCGTCGGCCCCTGCCGAGCCCGCGGTGCGCCACCCGATCGAACCCGCCGCCTCCGGCGCGCAGGCCGGCGCGCGCCCGCTGCCGCCGGCCGACCAGGCCGACGCCTACATTGCCGAGGCGCTGACCGGCCTGCTGGGTCGCAAAGCGGTGCTCAGCTTTCTGAGCACCGACCGCTTCGCAGCCCGATTTGTCGCCACCGTCGACAACCTCGACCGCCCGCACGCCGCGGCGCGGCTCTGGCCGGTCAACCCGACACCGGCAAAGTTTGGCACCGTGAACGCGGCCGACGGCAGCGTGATCGGGGCGGAGAACGCGCGCCGCTACACACCCTTCGTGCAGTTCATCGCCGCTGCTGACACGGCCCGGGCGGTGGCGCTCTACAAACAGCTGTATCCGCTGTTCCAGAAGGCCTACGAAGAGTTGGGCTACCCTGGAAAGTACTTCAACGACCGCCTGGTGGGCGTCATCGACCACTTGCTCGAAACTCCGCTGCCGGCGGGGCCGCTGAAAGTGAAACTGACCGAAGTGAAAGGGCCGATCGAATCCGCCACTCCCTGGGTTCGTCATGAATACGCCGACCCGGCGCTCGAAGCGCGTTCTTCGGGTCAGAAAATCCTGCTGCGCGTGGGGCCCGAAAATGCACTTCGGCTCAAGGCCAAGCTCGTCGAACTGCGCCGCGGCATCGCTCGCACCGACGCCACGCGTTGAGACCGCGCGCCGCCCATCCGCCCTCCACACTTTGGAATCCACATGCTCCAGTTTGCAGACATCGAAGCGGCCGCCGCCCGTCTGAAGGGCGTTGCGCACCGCACGCCCGTGTTGACTTCCAGCACGCTGGACGACTTGCTCGGCGCGCGTGTCTTCATGAAGGCCGAGAACCTGCAGCGCATGGGCGCGTTCAAGTTTCGTGGCGCGTACAACGCGCTGAACGTCTTGACCGCCGCGCAGCGGGCCCGCGGCGTGGTGGCGTACTCTTCGGGCAACCACGCCCAGGCGGTCGCGCTGGCGGCGCGCATGCACGGGTGCCAGGCCACCATCGTGATGCCGGAAGATGCACCCGCGTTGAAACTGTCGGCCACCCGCGGCTACGGCGCCGAGGTCGTGACCTACGACCGCTATCGACAAGACCGGGCCGAGATCGCGTCGGCCATCGTCGCCCAGCGCGACGCGGTGCTGATCCCGCCCTACGACCACCTGCCGGTGATGGCCGGCCAAGGAACGACGGCGCTGGAACTGATCGAAGACACCGGGCCGCTGGACGCGCTGATCGTGTGCGCCAGCGGCGGCGGTTTGCTGGCCGGCTGCACCGTCGCGGCCAAACAGCTGTCGCCCGGCATCCGGGTGTACGGCTCGGAGCCGCAGCGCGGCGACGACATGCGGCAATCACTGCGCAGCGGCAGCATCGTCACGATCGACGTGCCACGCACGATCTGCGACGGCCAGCAGACCCAGTCGGTCGGCAAGCTGCCGTTTGAAGTGATCCAGCCGATGGTGACCGACATCCTGACCGTTCCCGACCCGGTGGTGGTCGAGGCGATGCGCTTTGTGTTCGAGCGGATGAAGCTGGTGCTGGAGCCGTCGGGTGCAAACGCGCTGGCCGCGCTGATGCACCACCGCGATCAGTTCAAGGGCCAACGTGTGGGCATCACGCTGTCGGGCGGCAACATCGGCATCGAGCGATTCGTGGCGCTGATGACGGGCGCCGAGCGCGTCGATTGAGCGCGCCGCAAGCCGTCAAGCCAGCGTGTCGAGGTGGTTGCCGAGGTGGGGCGGCTTGCCCGCCGGCGGCGCGGGCAGCGTCTGCAGCAACTGCGCAGCGCTCTGCGCCTGCAGCGCGATGGCCTTCTTCAACACGGTGATCGCCACCGCGTTGGTGCCGCCCTGTTGGTTGAGTGCGGCGCTGGCGCCGTTGACAAGATTGACGGCCATGACAAGTCCTTTGGTTCGTTCACGCTTATCGGCCGCCTGGCGGCGCCACTGTAGCCAGCGTGATCGGTGATGATTGCGGCTGAGACAACTTTTCATCGGAGACGCGTTGTGAGATCCATTTTGTTGACCGCCTTGCTGAGCCTGGCCCCGCTTTGCGCCTGCTGGGCTCAAACCGACCTGGCGGCCAGCGCCGCCAAGGAGCCGGGAGCCGTCGTCACCGCCAGCGGGCTGGTGTACCGGTCGCTCAAGGACGGCACCGGCCCGAACCCCGGCGCCACCGAGACGGTGAAGGTGCACTACCGCGGCAGCTTTGCCGACGGCAAGGAATTCGACAGCTCCTATGCCCGAGGCACGCCGGCGGAGTTCCCGCTCAACCGGGTGATCAAGTGCTGGACCGAAGGGGTGCAGCGCATGCAGGTCGGTGGCAAAGCCAAGCTCACCTGCCCCGCGGCGATTGCCTACGGCGAGCGCGGTGCCGGCGGCGGCACGATCCCGCCCAACGCCACGCTGCAGTTCGAGGTCGAGTTGCTCGGCATCGGCGCGCGATAAACCGCATGCGGCCTGGGCTGCGGGTCAGCGCGCCCAGTTGTATCGGGTCGAAACAGGCGGGAACGAATGAACAATCGGCACCCGCTTGTGGCGCAAAGCGCTTGACCCGGAATGAGTGGCCGCACTAGGCTCATTTCCCGCCCTGCACTGCCCCAGACCCCATGGCCTCCCTCGAACCCTCTGCGATTGCCGCGTTGCTGATTTCGGCCCTGCTGATGCTGCTGTTGTTCGCGCGGCGGCGCAAGGCGGCGTCAGATGCCGGCCGGGCGCCCGAAAGCGAAGTTCTCGACACCGTGCAGGCCTGGCCACCGCAGGCGGTGCGGGTGATGACCCTGCCCGAGCGGCTGGCCTACGGCACGCTGCGGCGCGCGCTGCCACGCCACCTGGTGCTGGCGCAAGTGCCGCTGTCGCGCTTCATCAGCGTGCCCACCGGCCATTCCTACGGCCAGTGGCTGACGCGGGCCGGCCGGCTCAATGTGGATCTGCTGGTGTGCGACGCCAGCTCGCGCGTGATCGCTGCGGTCGAGGTTCGGCCGCCCGAACAGACCCGGCGCAGCGCCGAAAGGCACGAACGGCTGGCCCAGGTGCTGCAGGCGGCCGGCGTCAAGGTCCACGTGTGGCGCGAGGCCGAACTGCCCAGCATCGCCGACGTGCGGCGCCTGTTCAACAACAAGGGCGAAGGCGCGGCGGGCGGCACAGACGAGTTCGACGCCGAAGGGCGCCACCTGATTCCGGTCCCCGAGATCCAGGAGCTGCTGCTCGAAGGCGACGGGCGCGACTACAACCACCTGAACGAACCCGTGCCGTCCGGCTTTTTCGACGAACTCGACGCCGGCGCCAACGGCCGCCAGGCGCGAGCCTGAGCCGGCGCGCATGGCTTCGCGTCGGTTTCAGTTCGCCGCGAAACAATAAAGCAGCCCGTTGCCACCGGTGCCCTTGAGCGCCTCCTGGCTGCAGCCGCGCGACGCATGGGACGAGTTCCACGACTTGGCCGGCGCCGAATCATCCAGCCCCATGCGGTCGTGGTGGCCCACCAGCGCGGAGCCCTCACCACTGAGCGTCCAGTTGCCGTAGGTCGTGTCCTTGTCGCCGGCCACGGCGCGGCCGTCCGGCGCAGAGCCGGTCAGGATGTCGTGCATGTTCGGCGTGTCACCGCGGCCATTGACGGGCTCGCCCTTCTCGGTCAGCGCGGTCTGCTTGGTGAGGTTGTTGCTGGCGCCGTGCAGTTGGTCCGCGTCGGTGGCAACCACCACGCCTTTTGCATTCGCCCACGGTCCGCGGCCGATGCGGTCGCGCGCATGGACGGCGGGCGCGCCGGCCGCCGGCGTGGCGCTAAGGTAGGCACGCCAGGTGCGAGCGCCCGCGCCAGCCGTTGCCGCGAGCGACTGGCAGTGTTTGTCGGCGCCCGCCAGGCCGCCCAGGTCGGCCCCTTTGCCCGGGCCGGCGCTGGTGACAAAAAATCCCATGCCGCTCTTTCCATCGCCTTTCATTCCGGCACATGCGGCAAGCACCGACAGCGATGCCACGGACACGAGCACTGACAACTTGAACGACTGACGCATGCTGAGACTCCTGTAAGAACGTTGAGAACCGCGACAGCCCCTGTGGCCACGCGGCAACGGGAAGCGTCTATTTCGCAGTGACCTCGATGGTCCCCTTCATGCCCGGATGCAGGCCGCAGATGTAGGCGATGTTGCCGGCCTCGTCGAATTGCAGCGTCGCACTTTGGCCCTTGAGCATCAACTCGCTGCGCTGCTCCTTGCCGGTGATCGCGATCTGGTGCGGTGTGTCGTCGCCGTTGACCCAGGTGACCTTTTGACCGACGCTGACCTTCAGGGCGCCGGGGCCGAACACAAAGCCGTTGATCGCCACGTCGCCCGGGCCGCCCTCGGGTGGCGCCGTCGCGGTGGTCGGGAACTTGCCCGCCAGCTTGGCCAGGTTGGTCAGGTACTGGTCCTTGGCGAATGGCAGGTGGCACTGAAAACAGGCGGTGAGGTTGGCCTTGTCGTTGACCTGGCCGTCGGGGGTGAACGACTGGTAGATCCAGTCGCCGTTGCGGATCGCGGCCGGGATGTCGTTGCCCCAGCCGGCTTCCTTCTGCATCGAGTTCACCGCCACCAGCTTGTCTTTGATGAAGCGGCCGTTGCCGTCCTTCACCGGCTTGCCGTCGGCGTCTGCGCCACCGAAACGGCGGCCATGCCGGCAAAGGTGGCCGCCACGCACACCAGAACACGACCTGCAACGCTGCGCATCGACATCTCCTGAATCTCAATGGAAAGACTGGAGCGTATACGCAGCCGCTGGTCCCATCCAATCGGGGGTTTGCCCGAATTGAAGCCTAGCCTCCGACGCAGCGAAGCGGCCTACTTGTTCTTGTTGTAGACGTCCACGCACACCGCCGCCAGCAACACCAGGCCCTTGATGACCTGCTGGTAGTCGATGCCGATGCCCATGATGGACATGCCGTTGTTCATCACGCCCATGATGAAGGCGCCGATCACCGCGCCCAGCACCTTGCCCACGCCGCCCGAGGCCGACGCGCCGCCGATGAAACACGCCGCGATCACATCCAGCTCGAAACCGAGGCCGGCCTTGGGCGTGGCGGTGTTCAGGCGCGCCGCGAAGATCAGCCCGGCCAGCGCCGACAGCACGCCCATGTTGATGAAGGTGTAGAAGGTGACGCGCTCGGTCTTGATGCCTGAGAGGCGCGCCGCCTTTTCGTTGCCACCCAGCGCGTAGACGCGCCGGCCTATTGTTGTGCGCGTGGTGACGAAGTCGTACACCAGCATCAGCAGCAGCATCACGATCAGCACATTGGGCAGGCCCTTGTACGAGGCCAGCAGGTAGCTGAAGGCGGCGATCATCAGCGCGAACACCAGGTTCTTCAGGTGGAAGAACAGCGCGGGTTCGTTGTCCATGCCGTGCTTGAGCCGGCTGGCGCGGCCACGCACCTTGACGACCAGCAGCACACAGGCCATCGCCAGGCCGGCGATCAGCGAGGTGACCCGCAATGTCTCGCCCGAGAACACATCCGGAATGAAGCCGGTGCTCAGCAACTGGAACTCGGGCGGGAACGGCCCGACCGACTGCCCCTGCAACACCGCCAGCGCCAGGCCCTTGAACACCAGCATGCCGGCCAGCGTGACGATGAACGACGGGATCTTGTAGAACGCGACCCAGTAGCCCTGCGCCGCGCCGATGGCCCCGCCCAGCACCAGGCACAGCAAGCCAGCGAGCAGGAAGTGCATGTTGTATTCGACCATCAGCACCGCGGCCACGGCGCCGATGAAGCCGCACACCGAACCCACCGACAGGTCGATGTGGCCGGCCACGATCACCAGCAGCATGCCCAGCGCCATGATGACGATGTAGCTGTTCTGCAGGATCAGGTTGGTCAAGTTCAGCGGCTGGAACAGGGTGCCGTTGGTCATGACCTGGAAGAACACCATGATCGCCACCAGCGAGATCAGCATGCCGTATTCGCGCAGGTTGTTCTTCAGCACGCCGGAAGACGCTGGCGCGTCGGCCTTCTTGGCGCTGGCAACGGGGGTCGAAGCGGGGATGGCCATGTCAGTGGTTTCCTGGTGTCATGCGCTCACGATGGCTTTCATGATTTTCTCCTGCGACGCAACGGCTGCCGCAAACTCGGCCACGAACGCGCCTTCGTGCAGCACGCAGATGCGGTCGCACATGCCCAGCAGCTCGGGCATCTCCGACGAGATCATCAACACACATTTGCCCTCGGCGGCGAGCTTGGCGATGATGGTGTAGATCTCGTACTTGGCACCCACGTCGATGCCGCGCGTGGGCTCGTCCAGGATCAGCACCTCAGGGTCGGAGAACAGCCACTTGCTCAGCACCACCTTTTGCTGGTTGCCGCCGGACAGGTTGACCACGCGCTGGAACACGTCGGCACAGCGGATGTTCAACTTCTTGCGGTACTCCTCGGCCACCTGGTATTCGCGCCCGCCGTCGATCACCGTGTGGTGCGACACCGCCCCCAGGTTGGCCAGGGTGGTGTTCCAGTTGATCGTTTCTTCCAGCACCAGGCCGTAGCCCTTGCGGTCTTCGGTGACATAGGCCAGGCCGTGCGCAATGGCCTTGCCGATCGTGCTCACGTCGATCTCGCGGCCCTTCATGAACACCTGGCCGCTGATGCCCTGGCCGTAGGAGCGGCCGAAGATGCTCATCGCCAGTTCGGTGCGCCCGGCGCCCATCAGCCCGGCGATGCCGACGATTTCGCCGCGCCGCACGTGCAGGTTCACGCCCTTGATGGCCAGCCGGTCGGCGTGCATCGCGTGGTGCACCTTCCAGTTCTTCACCTCGAACACCACCTCGCCGATGTTCGGCGTGCGCAACGGGTAACGGTCGGCCATCTCGCGGCCGACCATGCTCTTGATGATGCGGTCTTCGCTGATCGGCTCGGCGCGGCAATCCACCGTTTCAACGGTCGCGCCGTCGCGCAGGATGGTGATCGAGTCGGCCACCTTGGCGATCTCATTGAGCTTGTGCGAGATCAGGATGCACGCGATGCCCTGGCGCTTCAGCCCGAGCAACAACTCCAGCAGCGCGTCGCTGTCGGTCTCGTTCAGGCTCGCGGTCGGCTCGTCCAGGATCAGCAGCTTCACTTCCCTGGACAGCGCCTTGGCGATTTCGACCAGCTGCTGCTTGCCCACGCCCAGGTCGGTGATCAGCGTGTCGGGTGATTCGTTCAGGCCGACCTTGTGCAGCAGGGCCTGCGTCCTGGCATACGACAAGGCCCAGTCGATGATGCCGCCGCGCGCCTGCTCGTTGCCGAGGAAGATGTTCTCGGTGATGGACAACAGCGGCACCAGCGCCAGCTCCTGGTGGATGATGATGATGCCCAGCCGCTCGCTGTCGTGAATGCCCTTGAACCGGCACTCCTGGCCCAGGTAGCGAATCTCGCCTTCGTAGTCGCCGTACGGGTAGACGCCGCTCAGCACCTTCATCAAGGTCGATTTGCCGGCGCCGTTTTCACCCACGATGGCGTGGATCTCGCCCGCCCGCACGCTCAGGTTCACGTCGCTCAAGGCCTTGACGCCGTGAAACGCCTTCATCATGCCGCGCATTTCGAGAATGTGGCCGCTCATGTCACCTCGATGCAAAACAAAACAGGCCCAGCACCGCGCGGCACTGAGCCTGTTGCCGGACGCGCCAGATTACTTGATCTGCGCTTCGGTGTAGTAGCCGCTGTCGATCAGCACCTGCTTGTAGTTCGACAGGTCCACGCTGACCGGCTTGAGCAGGTACGAAGGCACGATCTTGACCTTGTTGTTGTAGGTCTTGGTGTCGTTGATCTCGACCGTCTTGTTGGTCAGCATCGCATCCACCATGGCCGCCGTGACCTTGGCGAGTTCGCGCGTGTCCTTGAAGATCGTCGAGGCCTGCTCCTTGCGGATCATCGACTTGACGGTGGGCACCTCGGCGTCCTGCCCGGTCACCACCGGGAACGGCTGCTTGGGCGTGCCGTAGCCCACGCCCTTGAGCGACGACAGGATGCCGATGGACAGGCCGTCATACGGCGACAGCACCGCGTCGACACGCGCCTTGCCGTAGTAGGCGCTGAGCAGGTTGTCCATGCGGGCCTGCGCCACCGCGCCGTCCCAGCGCAGCGTGGACACCTTGTTCATGCCGAGCTGCTTGCTCTGCACCACCAGCTTGCCCTTGTCGATGTACGGTTGCAGCACCGACATCGCGCCGTCGTAGAAAAAGAACGCGTTGTTGTCGTCGGCCGAACCGCCGAACAGCTCGATGTTGAACGGGCCCTTGCCGCCCTTCAGGTCGAGCGCCTTTTCGATGTACTGCGCCTGCAGCACGCCGACCTGGAAGTTGTCGAAGGTGGCGTAGTAGTCGACGTTCTTGCTGCCGACGATCAGGCGGTCGTAGGCGATGACCTTGACGCCCTTGTCAGCGGCCTTTTGCAGCGCGTTGGACAGCGTGGTGCCGTCGATGGCGGCAATGACCAGCACCTTCACCCCCTTGGTGATCATGTTCTCGACCTGCGCCAGCTGGTTCGGAATGTCGTCGTCGGCGTACTGCAGGTCGGCCTTGTAGCCCTTGTCGGCCAGGCTCTTGACCATGCTGTTGCCGTCGGCGATCCAGCGCGCCGAGGTCTTGGTGGGCATCGACACGCCGACCAGTCCCTTGTCTTGCGCCACGGCGAAGGTGCTGGCCGCCAGCCCGAGCGACAAGGCGGTCGCAACCGCCATCCATGTTTTCATCAGTTTCACGTGTGTCTCCTTCAAGTGATTTCTTTGGGTTTGCCATTCCCGGTCCGCGGGAACGAAGCCGGCTGATGATACCGAGCGGCGCCGGCCGCTCCATGTCAATCGCGGTGGCGCGCGATAGCCGGATGGGGATCGGTAAAACCCCTGAACGATCAGCCGATCTTGCGCTGCAGCCGAATTTCTTCGACCTTCACGCCGCCCATCTCGACCGTCTTGGCGGTGGCCATCTCGCGCTTGAAGCCGGCCAGTTCGTGAAAGCGCAGCGCGCGCTCGTTGCGCAGCGGCACCCACACCGTGACCTTGTTGCAGCCCTCTTCTTCCAGCCCGTCGCGGGCCGCGTCCCACAGCGCCAGGCCGACACCGGTGGACCACAGCGCGGGGGCCGCGCCGATGGCCCACAGTTCGCCCGTGGTGGGCGGTGTGCCCTTGTCGCGCGAGCGGTCGAAGGCGACGAAACCGACCACGCGCTCGGCCTCGGTTGCGACCAGCAATTGCGGCTCGCCGATGTCGATGGCCTCGCGCCAGAATGTCAGCCGCTTGTCGACCGACATGGCCGCCAGTTGATCGTCGGGCAGGATGCCTTTGAATGCGGCTTGCCAGGCGGCAACGTGGATTTCGGCGACGCCCTTGGCGTCTTTGAGGGTGGCGTGGCGAACCGGGTAGCGGGACATGGCAAGCTCGTGATCGATGAAGTGGTGCGAGAGAGTTGAATTGTGGCCGCACTTGCCACCCGCGCGCGGCAACATCCGGGCTCACCCGGCCTTCGCCGCCTCCTGGTCCTGGAGCAGGCGCCACATCACCTTGCCCGACCCCGACTTGGGCAGCGCGTCGACAAACTCCACCAGCTTGGGCGCCTTATAGGCCGCCATCTGCTCCCGGGCCCAGCCGATGATGTCTTCGCCGCTGACCGTGCCGCGCGCCTCGGCGCGCAGCACCACCACGGCCTTGACCGTCTCGCCGCGGTAGGCGTCTTGTGCGCTGATGATGCAGGCCTCCTGCACCGCCGGGTGTTTGTAGAGCAGCATCTCCACCTCGGCCGGCCAGACTTTGTAGCCGCTCGCGTTGATCATGCGTTTGAGGCGATCGGTGAGGAAGAAGTAGCCCTCCTCGTCCATCCGGCCCAGGTCGCCGGTGCGAAAGAACAACTTGTCTTGCGGCTCGCCCGGCAAGGCGACGAACGCGGCAGCCGTGGCCTCGGGGTGGCGCCAGTAGCCCTTGAACACCATAGGCCCGTGGGTGACGATTTCACCCACCTCGCCGATCGGCATTTCTTGCAGGGTGAGCGGGTCCACCACGCGCGAGTCGACGCCGTAGATCGGCATGCCCAGGCATTGCAGCTTGGCGCGCTCGGGCGGGTTGGCGTGGCTGGGCGCGGCGGTTTCGGTCAGGCCGTAGCCTTCGGCGAAGGTCAACCCGAATTCATCGATCAGCCGCTGCGCCACCGCCTGCGGCATGGCCGCCCCGCCGCCGCTGAGGTAGCGCAGGCTCGACAGGTCGAAGCGCTTGTAGTTGGGGCTGCCGAACAGGTCGATGATCATGGTCGGGATGCAGGTCCAGTGCGTCACCTGGTAGCGCGAGATCAGCCGCCCGGCCAGTTCGCGGTCCCAGCGCGGCAGGATGATCGAGGTGCTGCCCTGGTACACCGAGCCGAGCACGCTGTACATCATGCCGGTGGCGTGGAACATCGGCACCACCGCCAGGCTCACCATCTCGGGGCCGGCGTGGCCCCACTGGCCGCCCACCACGTTGTGCATCAGCGTGCGATGGGTGTGCATGCAGCCCTTGGGCAGGCCGGTGGTGCCGGAGGTGTAGGGCAGCATCGCCAGGTCGTCGGGCTGGGCCGTGTGCGGGCCGGGCGCATGCCGCTGCGCCAGCACGTCGGTCCAGCGCACGAAGGCGGTGCCCGCGCTGGACGGCAACGCGGGGTCGCTGCGAAGCCATTCTTCGGTGGCAGGCGCGGGCGCATCGGCGGGATCGATCGCGCCTTCGGGCAGCGCGTCGGTGTAGCGCGCGACCACCACGTGCCGCAGCCGCTCGGCCGCGGGCACCGCCTCGTTGGCCGCCGCCACGGTGGCGGCCAGGTCGGCGGAGCAGATGACGACGCGCGCCTGCGGGTCGGTGATGTAGTGCTTGAACTCCTCGCTGCGGTTCATCGGATTGACCGGCACCACCACCGCGTTGGCGCGCAGCACCGCGTAACACGCCACCGCGTACTGCGGGCAGTTCTGCATGAACACGCAGACCCTGTCACCGGCCCGCACGCCCACGCTCTGCAACCAGCCGGCCAGGCCCTCGGCCTCGTCGTGCAGGCTGGCGTAGCTCATCGCGCGGCCGAAAAACCGGTACGCCGCTTTGTGCGGGAAGCGCCTGGCCGACACTTCCAGGTTGAACCACAGCGAGGTCTGCGGCGCCACGACTTCGCGCGGCAAGCGCTTGGGCCAGACTTTGTGGTGCGGGCGCACAGGCATGGAATCGGGCACGGAGTCTCCTTCGGGGTGGTTTTCAAGCGGACCAGGGTGGCTCCGATGTATAGCCCAAAGCCCACGCTGGAGCCGGGGTTTGGGGTCCGCCGCGGCCTCGGGCAAACCCTAGAGCGGGCACATGAGGGATGACCTGGGCATCCATCGTCGCCGCAGCCACCCCATCGAAGTGGGTTACGCGCTGCCGAACGGCCAGGCATATTGCACGCTGATCCGGCCCGCGCCGCGGTGGACCCATTGGGAAGCCGGCGCCGAGGCCTTGCACGGCATTGCGCGCACGGCGGCACTCCAGCACGGCCACCGCATCGACGACGTGGCCCGGCACCTGAACGAAAAGCTGCGGGTTGCCTTGGCCAAACAGGCCGCCGCGCAGCTCGAAACGGCACTGCGCGAGGTATTCTCAAACGCCCGGCACCAGGGTGGCCGCTTCGGCGATCCGGTGCTCAAACAGAAAGGCAGGCCTTGATGGCAACCGAGAAGATCGACGCTGTCAGCATCGGCACCCGCGCCAACTTGTATTTCGACGGCAGATGCGTCTCGCACAGCGTCACGCTGGCCGACGGCACGAAGAAGAGCGTGGGCGTGATCCTGCCCGCCACGCTGACCTTCAACACCGGCGCGCCCGAAGTCATGGAAACGACCGCCGGCGCGTGCGAAGTGCTGTTGCCCGGCGGTGTCGAGTGGCTGCGGTTCGGCCCCGGAGAATCATTCAAGGTGCCCGGCAACACGAGCTTTCAGATCCGCGTGGCGGGCGAGCCGTACCACTACATCTGCCACTTCGGTTGAATCGCAAGCCTCAATGCGCGCGCGGCCAGGGGCCTGGCCGCCGACTCCGTCTTGCAACGCTGGCTCGGCACAGGTCTGCGCGGGCCGAGGCCATCGGGTGACCGGCTCCGTTCATGTCCTCCGGGCCGGAAATACCGGCCCTCCCCCTTCACTTCACTCCGCCGATCACCCGACGCCCTCGGCTTGGCAATGTTTGGACTGGACCCGTTCGTGCGAGCGCGGTGAAGTGCGCCAATCGAGCTTGAGGAGCCAAGGTGGCTTTGGCTTTCATCGTGTGGAGCCTCTGCACTCCACCACGTTGCCCGATCAGGCCGGCGCGGCGTTCTGCGCAGCGAAATAAAGGAGGAGAGCCGGTATTTCCGGATCGGGAGACATTCGCGGAGCAGAGCGCCGCGGTGGCCTGATCCTGCTCCACCGCCGTCACTCAGTCGCGGGCATCGAGCCCGCTCCTTCGCCGATCCCGACGCTGGTCGATCCCCGTAAACGGGGTTGCGCCGAAACGTCCGCGTTGTGCAGACAGCAGTGCAGGCGCAACTTGATCGCGCTCGTCTGCCTGCTTCGCGGGCGGACACCTCGCGCGATCCTCGCCCTTCGCTTCGGGCTCTACTCGTACTTGATGTACTTGAACCGCGGATCGTCCGGCGTGCCCTGCAGCGCCGCGCCTTCTTCCTTGCCGGGCTGCCACATCACCACGTCTTCGATCTTGCGGGCCAGGGCAAAGTCCTTGTCGGTGATGCCCTTGGCTTCGTGGTTGTTCAGCTTGACGGTGACGAACGCATAGCTCACCGTCAGGTCGGGATGGTGCCAGGCCGCTTCGGCCAGATGGCCGACGGTGTTGACGACCATCAGCGTGGCCTTCCAGCCGGTGGTCTTGTACTTGCGGCGGATCCAGCCGTCTTCAAAGTACCAGTGCGGCAACTCTTCCTTCAAACGGGCCTCGATCTCTTCGAGCGAGTAGACCTCGTTGGAGGATGACTTCTTGCGCCATTGCGTCATGACATGCCCTTTCGTTCAAACCACCACCGGCTCGGGCTCCAGGCGGATGCCGAAGCGGCCGTAAACACTCTCCTGAATTGCGCGCGCCAGCAGCATCACCTCGGAGCCGATGGCGCCGCCCCGGTTCACCAGCACCAGCGCCTGTTTTTCGTAGACGCCTGCCTTGCCCACACTCTTGCCCTTCCAGCCGCAGGCGTCGATCATCCACCCGGCCGCCAGTTTGATGTTGCCATCGGGCAGCTTGTAGTGCACCACGGTCGGGTCGCGGCCGATGATGTCGCGGCACTGTTCGGGCGTGACCAGCGGGTTCTTGAAAAAGCTGCCGGCGTTGCCGATCAGCGCCGGGTCGGGCAGCTTGGCGCGGCGGATCGCGCAAACCCAGTCGAACAGCTGCTGCGCGCTGGGCGCGTCGATGCCGCTGTCGTGCATCTTGCGTTCGATGTCGAGGTAGCCCAGCACCGGCCGCCACGGTTTGGGCAGCGAAAAGCGCACCCGCGTGATCACGGTGCGGCCGGCGAGCGAGTGCTTGAACACGCTGTCGCGGTAGCCGAACGCGCAAATCCGGGGCTGCAGCGTGACACTGCGGCCGGTGACCAGGTCGACCGCGTCGAGCGAATCGAAGCGGTCCTGCAACTCCAGCCCGTAGGCGCCGATGTTTTGCACCGGAGCTGCGCCCACCGTGCCGGGAATCAGCGCCAGGTTTTCCAGCCCAGGCCAGCCCTGCGCCAGCGTCCAGGCCACGAACGCGTGCCAGTCTTCGCCGGCACCGGCCTCGACGATCCAGGCGCCGGCGCGTTCTTCGACCAGCCGCATGCCGCGCACCTCGACCTTGAGCACCACTTGCGGCATGTCGCGCGTGAGCACGATGTTGCTGCCGCCGCCGAGCACGAACTTGGGCGCGCGCCCCAGAACAGGGTCGTCGACCACCCGGCGCACATCGGCGTCCCCGGTGATGCGCACCAGCGTGTGCGCCACCGCCGGCAGGCCGAAGGTGTTGTAGGGTTTGAGGCTCACGCCGGACTCGACTTGCATGGCAGAATTTTCGCAGCTTACGCGCTTGTTGAGGCGACAATCCCGCGATGCCCAGCTTTGACACGGTTCTCGACCCCAACCTGGTCGAGGTGAAAAACGCGGTCGACCAGACCGCCAAGGAAATCGCCACGCGCTTTGATTTCAAAGGCTCGTCGGCGCGCGTCGAGCTGAAGGAAAAGGAACTCACGCTGTGGGCCGACAGTGACTTCCAGATCGGCCAGGTGATGGACATCCTGATCGCCAAGCTCACCAAGCGCAGTGTCGACGCGCGCTTCATCGACCGCAGCGCCAAGATCGAGAAGATCGGCGGCGACAAGGTCAAGCAGGTGCTCATCGTCAAGAGCGGCATCGACAGCGACACCGCCAAGAAGATCCAGACCGCCATCAAACAAAGCAAGCTGAAGGTGCAGGCCGCGATCCAGGGCGATACGGTGCGCGTGACCGGCACCAAGCGCGACGACCTGCAAGCGGCGATGGCGCTGATCCGCAAGGAAATCGCCGACGCGCCGCTGTCGTTCGACAACTTCCGCGACTGAGCGCGTCGAGCGTGCGCGGCGGCTTGCGTTCGACCCTCGCCCTGGCGGCCTGCCTGCTGGGCGGCGGCGCAGCGGCACAAACCGTGGCCTTCAGCGGCAGCTTCGGTGACAAGGCCCTGCTGGTGATCGACGGCAGCCCGCGCACGCTGGCGGCCGGCGGTGCGGTGCAAGGCGTCAAGCTGCTCAGCGTGAATGGCGACACCGCCATGGTCGAGGTAGCGGGCAAGCGGGTGGCCTTGCGCCTGGGCGGCGCACAAGTCAACCTGGGCGGCGCCGCCAGCGCGGGCGCTGGCTCGCAGATCGTGCTGACTGCGGGCACCGGCGGGCATTTCACGACCACCGGCTCGATCAACGGCAAGTCGGTGCGCTTTGTGGTGGACACCGGCGCCACCCACATTGCCCTGAGCCAGGCCGAGGCCGAACGCATCGGCCTGGCCTACCAAAAGGGCCAGCGCGGCATGAGCAATACCGCCAACGGCCAGGTGCCGGTGCACCGCGTCACGCTCGACGTGGTGCGGGTGGGCGACGTGCAGGTCTACAACGTCGACGCCACCGTGCTGCCGGCGCAGATGGACCAGGTGCTGCTGGGCAACAGCTTTCTCACGCGCTTCCAGATGAAACGCGACAACGACACGATGACGCTGGACAAGCGGCCCTGAGCATCGGGCCGATGAACGAGCGGCCGATGGAAGACTTCACCCCCGAGTGGGCCCGCCACGTCGTCTGGTACCAGATCTTCCCCGAACGGTTCGCCAACGGCGACCCGAGCAACGACCCGACCGCCGACAGCCTGAACGGCGCGCTGCACGGCGGCCCGCTGCACCCGGGTTGGCGCACCCACCCGTGGACCAGCGACTGGTACGCGCTGCAAGCCTGGGAGCGCGCCAGCGGCAAGCCGCTTGAAGCCAACCTGCCGGACCGGCGTTATGGCGGCGACATCGCCGGCATCCTGCAGCGCCTGCCCTACCTGCAGGAACTGGGTGTGACCGCGCTGTACCTGAACCCGGTGTTCGATGCGCCGTCGCACCACAAATACGACGCCGCCACGCTGCACCACATCGACCCCCACTTCGGCCCCGACCCGGCTGGCGACCGGGCGCTGATGGCGCTCGAAACCCCCGACGACCCCGCCACCTGGGTCTGGAGCAGTGCCGACCGCTTGATGCTCAAGCTGATCGCGCAAGTGCACGCGCGCGGCATGCGCATCATTTTCGACGGCGTGTTCAATCATGTGGGTTCACGCCACTGGGCGTTCCTGGACCTGGTGAAACAGCAGCGCAAGTCGCGCTTCAGAGGCTGGTTCAAGGTCACCTCGTGGAGCGACGACCCGGAAGGTTTTCAGTACGAGTCCTGGCGCGGCCACGCCACCTTGCCCGAACTGCGCCAGCAAGGCGGCACGCTGGCCGAAGGCCCGCTGGCCTATGTCAACGCGGTGACGCGGCGCTGGATGGCGCCGCAAGGCGATGTCTGCCGCGGCATCGACGGCTGGCGCCTCGACGTGGCGCCATGGCTGCCGCACGCTTTCTGGAAAGGCTGGCGCACGCTGGTGAAATCGATCAACCCGCAGGCCTGCCTCGTGGCCGAGAACATCCGCGACGTGGCCTTCAACGTGCCGTTCCTCGAAGGCGACGAATTCGACGCGGTGATGAACTACAACTTCGCGTTCGCCTGCGACGAGTTCTTCTTTCGCGACCAGCAACGCATCAGCGCGACCGAATTCGACCGCAAGCTGCGCGAGTTGCGCGAGGCCTACCCGCCTTGCGTGGCGCCGGTGATGCAAAACCTGTTCGGCAGCCACGACACCGCGCGCCTGGCCTCGCACGCCGTCAACCGCGACCGCGTCGACTACAGCAGCTTCGACGAGACCTACCACCCGCGCGACTCGCGCCCGCCCGCATTCGACACGCGCAAGCCCAACGCGCACGAACGCGCGCTGCACAAGCTGTTCGTGCTGTTCCAGATGACCCACCTGGGCGCGCCCATGATCTACCACGGCGACGAAGCCGGCCTGTGGGGCGCCAACGATCCGAGCTGCCGCAAGCCGATGCTGTGGCGCGACATGAGCTTCGAGGCCGAGGCGGTCTCTGCCGACGGCACACCGCGCGCCAAGCCCGACGCGGTGGCCTTCGACGAAGACCTGTTCGCCCACTACAAACGCTGCATCGCCATCCGCGCCGCCCTGCCCGTGCTGCGCACCGGCAGCGTCGAAACGCTGGTGTGTGACGACACGCTGGGCCTGCTGGTGCACCTGCGCAGCGACGGCGCCCGCCACGCCGTGGTGGCCATCAACCGCGGCGCCGGCGCGGTGCAGACCGAGCTGTCGCTGCCCAAGGGGAAGTGGGTCGAACAGCCTTCGGGCAAGGCGGTGAAGGCGGACGCGCGGGGCAAGGTGACGGTCAAGGTGGCGGCGTTGGCGGGGGTGGTGTTGAGTCTTCATCGAGCTTGAGAGCGCCCCCGGAGCCGACGCCAGCGGGAATCGGCCCTGGCTCCATTCGTCTATGATGCTTGATGCTTGATGTGAGATTCACCCAGGAGGCCCAACCATGCGAACCACGCTTTCAATCGACGACGACGTCCTGCTGGCGGCCAAGAACCTGGCGGAGCGTGAGAACAAGACCCTGGGCGAGGTGATCTCCGGCTTGGCGCGCCAAGCCCTCCGGCGCAAACCGTCCACGGGTGGCGTGCGCAATGGCATTGCCTTGCTGCGGTCGAAATCAAAGTCTGCCCCGGTCACGATGGAGATGGTGAATCGACTGCGCGACGATCTCCTGTGACCACTTATTTGCTCGACGTGAACGTGCTGATCGCGCTGGTGGACGCGGCGCACGTCCAGCACGATGCGGCGCACGCCTGGTTTGCGAAAGTGGCTCAGCCGTCGTGGGCGACCTGCCCGTTGACGGAGAACGGCCTGCTGCGAATCGTGGGCCATGCGCGCTACCCCAACTCACCCGGCACTCCGGCCGCCGTCGCGAGCCTACTTGCTGGCCTGCGAGGCCTGCCGGGGCACACGTTCTGGCCCGACAGCATCAGCCTGATGGAAGCTGAACGCATTGACCCGGACCGCCTGATGCACACCGCGCAAGTGACCGACAGCTACCTGCTCGCGCTGGCGCACGCCAATCGTGGGCAACTGGCAACCTTCGACCGCAAGCTGGTGGTCGATGCGGTCCGGGGTGGCGCACGGGCTCTGCACCAGATCTGACGTTTCAGCGAACCCGCCACGCCGATTGTCCTGACCCGGTTTGTCACGCCAGCGACAGGACCGAAATGCACGGTCGTGCTAAAACCATTTCCTCGCCAGCCTTGTCGAGCCCAGCCCGGAGCCCCGAATGGACCTCAATTTCACCGCCGAAGAGCAAGCTTTCCGCGAACACATTCGCGCCTGGGTTGCGCAGAATCTGCCCAAGGAGATCAGCCACAAGGTGCACCACTCGCTGCACCTCACGCGCGACGACCTGCAGCGCTGGGCGCGCATCCTGGGCAAGGAGGGCTGGCATGGTTATGCTTGGCCCAAGCAGTTCGGCGGCCCGGGCTGGGGCGCGGTGCAGCGCCATTTGTTCGAGGAAGAATGTGCGCTGGCCGGGGCGCCGCGCATCGTGCCGTTCGGCCCGGTGATGGTGGCGCCGGTGATCATGGCGTTCGGAACGCCGGCCCAGCAGCAGCGCCACCTGCCCGGCATCATGAGCGGCGACGTGTGGTGGAGCCAGGGCTACAGCGAGCCGGGCTCGGGCTCCGACCTCGCGTCGCTCAAGTGCAAGGCAGAAAGGGTTCGCGAAAGCGGCGGCGACAAGTACATCGTCAACGGCCAGAAGGCCTGGACCACGCTGGGCCAGTACGGCGAGTGGATTTTTTGCCTGGTGCGCACCAGCTCCGAGGGCAAGCCGCAGACCGGCATCAGCTTCCTGCTGATCGACATGAAGAGCCCCGGCGTCAGCGTGCGGCCGATCATCATGCTCGACGGCGGCCACGAGGTGAACGAAGTCTGGTTCGACAACGTCGAGGTGCCGGCCGAGAACCTGGTGGGCGAGGAAAACAAGGGCTGGACCTACGCCAAGTACCTGCTCGCGCACGAGCGCGCCGGCATCGGCGAGGTGAACCGCGCCAAGCGCGAACTGGAGCGCCTCAAGCGCATCGCCCGGGCCGAGGGGCTGTACGGCGACGGGCGTTTTCGGGACCAGATCGCGCTGCTCGAAGTCGACATCGTGGCGCTGGAAATGCTGATCCTGCGCGTCATCTCGGCCGAAAAAAGCGGCAAGCAAAGCCTCGATGTGGCCGGCCTGCTGAAGATCCGCGGCAGCGAAATCCAGCAGCGCTACACCGAGCTGATGATGCTGGCCGGTGGCCCGTACAGCGTGCCGTTCATCAAAGAAGCCATGGAAGCCGGTTGGCAAGGCGACCAGGCCCTGGGTGGCCTGTGGCCGGGCGGTGCCGACCACTGCGCGCCGCTCACGGGCACCTACTTCAACTACCGCAAGACCACGATCTACGGCGGCAGCAATGAAGTGCAACGCAACATCGTTGCGCAAACCGTTTTGGGAAGCTGAGCCTGCGGCCCAGCTCCGCTGCCAAAACACCGCTCCCTTCCCCGGCCCCTTCCCTCCAAGCGGGAAGGGGCTCCAGCCAGACAGACGAAGGACCCCATCATGGACTTTGACTTCTCCGACGACCAGGCTTCGTTGCGCGACGCGGTGGCGCGCTGGGTTGAAAAAGGCTTTTCGTTCGAGCGCCGCCACGCCATCGCCAAGGCTGGCGGCGCCACGCGCGCGGTGTATGCCGAACTGGCCGAATTGGGCCTGACCGGACTGGCCGTGCCCGAGGCGCACGGCGGCATGAGCTTCGGCGCGATCGAGGCGATGGTGGTGATGGAGGAGCTGGGCCGCGGGCTGGTCAACGCGCCGTATGCCGCGGGTGCGCTGGTCGCGCCCACGCTGCTGTCGGCCGCGCCCGCCGCCCTGCAGGCCGCATGGCTGCCGAAGATCGCATCGGCCGAGGCGCTGGTCGTGCTGGCCCACCAGGAGCGCGCCGCGCGCTACCGGCTGCACCACGTGAGCACGCGCGCCAGCGCCACGGCGGGCGGCCATGTGTTGACCGGCACCAAGAGCCTGGTGCCCGCTGGCGACGAGGCCGATGCGTTCATCGTGCCGGCGCGCCTGGCGGGCGCCGATGACGATTCGAACGGCATCGGCCTGTTCCTCGTCGAACGGTCGGCCAGCGGCGCGACGCTGCGCGGCTACCCGACACAAGACGGCGCGCGCGCCGCTGAACTGACGCTCGCCGCGACCCCGGCCACGCTGATCACCGCCGACGGCGCGGCGCTGCTGGAGCAGGCCGTCGACGTGGGCATTGCCGCGGTCTGCGCCGAAGCGGTGGGGCTGATGGACCGGCTGGTCGCCATCACCGTGGAGTACATGAACACGCGCAAGCAGTTCGGCGCCACGCTGGCCAGCTTTCAGGCCTTGCGCCACCGCATGGCCGACGTGAAGATGAACCTGGAGCTGGCTCGTTCGATGAGCTACTTCGCCAGCATGAAGTTGGCGGAGCCGGCGCCACAGCGGCGCCGCGCGCTGTCGCAGGCCAAGCTGCAGCTCGGCAATTCGATGCGCTACGTCGGCCAGCAGTGCATCCAGCTGCACGGCGGCATCGGCGTGACCGACGAGTACATCGCCAGCCACTACTTCAAGCGCCTGACCGTGATGGAGATGACGTTCGGCGACACGCTGCACCACCTGGGCGAGGTGAGCGCGCGCATGCAGGACACGGCCGGGGTGTTCGCCTGACCCCGCACGGCGCGATCACCGATGTCGCCGGCATCCAGGTCGGCCACTTCACCGACACCCGCCGCCCGACCGGCTGCACGGTGGTGCTCACCACCGAAGGCGCAGTCGGCGGTGTCGACGTGCGCGGCGCCGCGCCGGGCACGCGCGAGACCGAACTGCTGTCGCCGCTGAATGCGGTCGACACCGTTCATGCGGTGCTGCTGGCCGGCGGCAGCGCGTTCGGGCTGGACGCCGCCGGCGGCGTGATGCGCTGGCTCGAACAACGAGGTATCGGCGTGCCGGTCGGCCCGGCGCGGGTGCCGATCGTGCCGGCCGCCATCTTGTTCGATCTGTGGGTCGGTGATGCGTCGATCCGCCCTGACGCGCAGGCCGGCCATGCGGCGTGCGAAGCCGCCAGCGCGCAGGCACCCGCCGAGGGCAACGTGGGGGCCGGGGCAGGCGCCACGGTCGGCAAGTTGTTCGGCATCGCGCGGGCGATGAAGGGCGGCATCGGCACCGCATCGGTCAAGGTCGGCGCGATCACGGTCGGCGCGCTGGTGGTGGTCAACGCAGTCGGTGATGTGGTCGACCCCGCGACCGGGTCGGTCGTCGCCGGCGCGCGCACCGCCGACGGCAGCGCGTTGCTGGGCAGCATGCGGGCCCTGCTGCGTGGCGAGTTGCCAGCGCCGCTGCAAGCCGGCGTGGCGACGACGATCGGGGTGGTCGCCACCGACGCGCTGCTGACCAAGGCGCAGGCCAACAAGGTCGCGCAAATGGCGCACGACGGCCTGGCGCGCAGCATCAACCCGGTTCACACCATGACCGACGGCGACACGCTGTTTGCGCTGGCCACGGGGATGAGCGGCCTGCCTGGCAACGTGACGCTGATCGGCGCACTGGCCGCCGAGGTGACCACCGCGGCCGTGCTGCGCGCCGTGCGCGCGGCGACCCGGTTGAACGGCCCGGGGCTGCCCGACCTGCCGTGCGCGGCCGACCTGTGACACGCCAGCCAACCGCCCTCCACCGAGACCCACACGCCATGAACAACACCCTCCAACGCCGCTGCCTGCTGCTGGTCGCGGCCGCCGCCTCGCTGCTCGGCGCCTGCGCCGGCAGCCCCTCGTCCGGCGGGCCCTCCCTGGATGAGTTTCCGCCGATCGTGTTCGTGCATGGCAACGGCGACACCGCCGCGCTGTGGCACACGACGATTTGGCGCTTCGAGTCGAACGGCTGGCCGCGCGAGCGTCTGCACGCGATCGACCTGCCCTATCCGCTGGCGCGCGACGACGACGGCAAGCCGCAAGACGGCCGCACATCGACCACCGAGCACATGCAGTACCTGTCGGCCGAAGTCGACCGGCTGCTCAAGGCCATCGGCGCGCGCACGCTGGTGCTGTACGGCAACTCGCGCGGCGGCAACGCGATTCGCAACTACATTGCCAACGGCGGCGGCGCCAACTCGGTGTCGCACGCCATCCTGGGCGGCACGCCCAACCACGGTGTGTGGGCGCACCAGAACGTGCTGCCCAACAGCGAATTCAACGGCACCGGCCCATTCCTCAGCACACTCAACGGCACCCGCCTGATGGGTGACGACGAGGTGACACCCGGCGTCAAATGGATGACGATCCGCTCCGACAACAACGACAAGTTCGCGCAACCCGATGGCGCGTGGATCGGCGCCAAGGGCACACCCACGAACGTCACGTTCGCCGGCCCCGAATTGAAGGGCGCGCAGAACGTTGTGATTGCCGGCATCGACCACCGCGAGACCTCGTTCAGCGCCAAGGCCTTCGAGCAGGCGCACCGCTTCATCACCGGCAAGGCGCCGGCCACGCTGGCAATCACGCCGCAGGCCAGGTTGGTGCTGAACGGCAAGGTCAGCGGGCAGGGTTTGAACAACACGCACGGCGGCTTCGTCAACAACCTGCCTCTGGCCGGCGCCACGGTCGAGGTGTTCGCAACGAATGCCGACAGCGGCGAGCGAACCGGTGCCGCGGCGCACCGCAAGACGATCGGCGCCGATGGGATGTGGGGCCCGTTCGACGCTGACGGCAAGACCGCCTACGAGTTCGTCATCGGCATGCCCGGCTACGCCACCACGCACATCTACCGCGCGCCGTTTGCGCGCTCATCGAACATCATCCACCTGCGAGCCGAGCGGCTGGCCGACGCCGACAAGAGCGCCGGATCGGTGCTCACCTTCACCCGCCCGCGCGGCTACTTCGGCGTGCCGCGCGACACCTTCAGCTTCGACGGCATCAGCCCGCCACCCGGTGTGCCGCCCGGTGTGGCCGGCGTGGCGCAGTCCAAGCTCAAGCTGGCGGCGGGCCCGGTCCGCCCGGTGGTGGCCGAGTTCAACGGCGAGCGCATCGTCGGCCGGGCCTGGCCGGCGGCGGAGAACCGGGTGGTGTTGATCGAGCTGCATCAGTAGGCGGGTGCGGCGCGGCGCGTATCTTGGCACTCGCCATGGTGGGCTTCACAAGCCCGGCTTGCTGTCCATTGAACCCGCAGCAGCCCAGGTGCTACGGCGAACGGTTGACTCCGTCGCACAGCCAGGACAGGTGAGCTTGGTATCGAACCTGGGAGGCTGTCGGGCTTTGGGTCGGGCGAACCGGTCTGCACCGTCACTCGACCGTGTCCAGCGACTGATTCATGCGCGCGGCGAGTGCCAGCAGGGATGCCTTCAGCCGATCGAATTCGCCACGTTCCAGTCCTGTGCGGCAGGCCATGGTTCGCTGGATGTCGGCCACTTGCCGCTGCATGGCACGGCCCTTGGGCCGCACCTTCAACGACGAGATCCGATGATCACCCGGCACGCGCATGCGCTTGACCCAGCCAGCAGACTCGATCCGCTGCACGAGAGGGGTCACGGTGGCGGTATCGAGGTCCAGGGTGCTGGCAACCTCAGAGATGCTCAGTCCGTCCCGCTCCCACAGGACCAGCATCACGAGGTACTGCGGGTAGGTGAGCCCGACTGCGGCCAGCGCGCGCTTGTAGGAGCGCGTCATGGCGTGCGTCGCCGAGTACAGCGCGAAGCACAACTGCTGATCAAGTTGAAGGTTCTCGTGTTTGGAGCGCAGCGGTGAGGCGTTTGAACTCGGCATCGTTGGCTCCTGGCGAAGCGATTGGATCGCTCGCCGCGCGCGGCGGGCCTGCGGCGTTGAACACGAAACTTCGCTTGATGGACGTGGCCGGCCGCCCCCGCAGGCCCTGACCACTTTTCGCGATGCCCCGCCCAAGGGCATCGTGAAGCCTCAGGGGCGGGCAATCACCTTGCTGCGATAGCTCTCGATCACGTCCATGAACTCGTTGGTTTCGCGCTGCGGCACGCCGAGCTGGTAAAGCGTGTTGCGAATTTCGTGCGCGGTGACGTCGAACTCATAGTCGGTGAGGCCGAGATCCTTGTGCGCCGCGAACATGTCACGGCCGGGATAACACTTCGGGCCGCCAGTGGCCTCGATGCTCCAGGCGGTCACCATGAACTTGTAGCCGGCCTTGTACGTCGGGGTGTGGAATTCATCGACCTTCTTGTTTGCCTTGTTGAGCGTGGCATTGGTGTGCAACCGGTCGACCAGGTAGTCCGCTGCCGCGGCGATCGCATAGGCACCGCCCAAGCGCTCATAAAGCGTAGGTTCAGACATCTCTTGCTCCTCAGGATTGAAGGCCGCGACCCGCGAGGGGTCCGACGGCTGGCCGCAGGCGCAGGTCCATACGGGCCTCCGTCGTTTGCCGTCTGCAGCCGGGTGGGGTCGATTCGGAGCCTCCTCCGAGCCCACGGCCATGATCTTGCTTGACTCTTTGCTTGGCTCAATGGTTAGCGCGCTAACTATTTTCCGCATCGGTGGTATCCCTGGGCTGCCGCGGCAAGCATCGGCCCGGGCACTCGGGTGATGGCGATCGCGCAGCCGCCACAGGAGCGGCCTTTGCTCGATCAGGCGCAAGGCCTGATGCTGGTTCGATCCCGGGCTGACTTCGATGTGCTGGACAAGCGTGTCGCCACGGGCACGACGCTCAAGGCTCTTGGGAACCATGCGGTCTGCACGGGCCCGCTGTTGACCGGCTCCGGCACCCACGACTGGCCGCCTCATGGCGGCCTGATCTGACTCCAGCGCCCCACAGCTCGGCGCTTTGACTCACGCTCAGTGCCGCATACAGGGCACTTCATCTTTCATGTCCGCGGCGACACAGGGCCGGTTGATGCCGATCGAGCAGCACAGGTCGCCCACGCGCCGCACGCCGCGCAGCCTCCTCACCCAGGCCGCTAAACTGCGCCGAAACACAGGCAGCGCATGAGTCTCGATCCCACCACACGGTCCACCGTCCAGGTCGAAGCCGTCTCCGTCGTCTACCCCGCCAAGGAACAACCCGTCGTCGCGCTCGACGCGGTAAGCCTGGACATCCGGCAAGGCGAGTTCATCTCGCTGATCGGCCCGTCGGGCTGCGGCAAGACCACGCTGCTGCGCGTGATCGCCGACCTGGAGCAGGCCAGCAGCGGCCGCGTGCTGGTCAACGGCATCAGCTCGCGCGACGCGCGGCTGGCGCGCGCCTACGGTTATGTGTTCCAGGCGCCGGCGCTGTTTCCGTGGCGCACCGTGCTCGACAACGTGCGCCTGCCGCTGCAGATCCAGGGCGCAGCGGCCGACCAGAGCCGCGCCATCGCGATGGAACAACTCGGCCGTGTCGGCCTGGCCGGCTTTGAAGGCAAGTACCCGTGGCAGCTGTCGGGCGGCATGCAGCAGCGGGTGTCGATCGCGCGCGCGCTCGGGTTCGAGCCGCAGCTGCTGATGATGGACGAGCCGTTCGGCGCGCTCGACGAGATCACGCGCGACCGGCTCGGCGAGCAGTTGCTGCAGTTGTGGCGCGGCGAGGATGGCAGCAAGACCGGCAGCGCGCGCCGCACCGTGGTGTTCGTGACGCACTCGATCCCCGAAGCGGTGTTCCTGTCGACGCGCATCGTCGTGATGTCGCCGCGGCCCGGGCGCATCAACGAGGTGATCGAATCGACGCTGCCGGCGGACCGCACGCTCGACATTCGAGAAACGCCCGAGTTCATCGCTATCGCGCACCGGGTTCGGATGGCATTGCATGACGGCCATGGCAGAGCCTAGAGCGAAGGGCGAGGATCGCGCGAGGCGTCCGCCCGCGAAGCAGGCAGCCGAGCGCGATCAAGTTGCGCCTGCACTGCTTTCTACGCAACGCGGACGTTTCGGCGCAACCCCGCGGGCGGGGATCGACCAGCGTCGGGATCGGCGAAGGAGTGGGCACTATGCCCACGACTGAGAACTTGAGCGCAGACCGCGCAACGCGCGACGCCTCGTTCGCTGCGGCGTCGTGGCAGCGCATCGGCCCGGTGCTCACGGTGCTGGCGCTGCTGCTGGTGGTCTGGTACGGCGCGGCGGTGTGGCTCAACGCGCCGCAGGTCATCGAGCGTGTGCTGTCCAACCAGCCGGGCTGGGGCGCGGCCGACCTGATGCGGCTGACCTGGGCCATGGACCGGCCGGTGCTGCCGGCGCCGCACCAGATCGCCGCCGACCTGTGGAACTCGATCTTCGGCTGGCCGCTGGCGTCGCCGCGCAACCTGCTGTTCCACGCCTACGTCACCAGTTCGGCCACCTTGCTGGGTTTTGTGATGGGCAGTGTGCTCGGCGCGCTGCTGGCGGTGGCGATCGTGCATTCGCGCAGCCTCGACCGCAGCCTGTTCCCGTGGGTCATCGCGTCGCAGACCGTGCCGGTGCTGGCAATCGCGCCGATCATCATCGTCATCCTCGGCAGCATGGGCCTGACCGGGCTGTTCCCCAAGTCGATCATCTCGGCCTACCTGTGCTTTTTTCCGGTCACGGTGGCGCTGGTCAAGGGCCTGCGCTCGCCGGGGGTGCTGGAGCTGGAGCTGCTGCACACCTATGCGGCGTCGGCGGCGCAGAAGTTCTGGATGCTGCGGGTGCCGGCGTCGCTGCCGTTCCTGTTCCCCGCGCTGCGCGTGGGCGTCGCGGCGGGGCTGGTGGGCGCCATCGTCGGTGAGCTGCCCACCGGCGCGCAGGCCGGCCTGGGTGCGCGCTTGCTCACGGGGTCTTACTACGGCAACACGGTGCAGATCTGGTCGGCGCTGGTGATGGCGTCGCTGCTGGGCCTGCTGCTCACCGCCTGCGTGGCGCTGGCCGAGCGCTGGCTCACGCCGAGGGGCCGGCAATGAGCACCGCGGGGCTGGTCGTTGCGCTGGTGCTGCTGCTGTGCCTGGCGGTGTTCAGCGTGCGCCGGCTTGCGGCATTTGATGAACACAGCCTGGTCGGCAAGTTCGGGGCGCCGTTGTTGTTCGGCGCCTGGGTGCTGCTGTTCTGGGAGCTGCTGACGCAGGGCTTGGACGTGCCGCGCGTGCTGTTGCCCGCGCCCAGCCTGATCGGCCAGTCGCTGTGGGCCGGCGTTGGCGTGCTGGCCGGCGACTTCGTGCAGACCGTGCTGCATTCGGTGCTGATCGGCCTGGTGCTGGGCTGCGCGCTGGGCTTTGGGGTCGGGGTGCTGATCGACCGCAGCCCGTTCCTGCAGCGCGGCCTGTTGCCGCTGGCGGCGCTGGCCAGCACCGTGCCGCTGGTGGGCATCGCGCCGATCATGGTGATGTGGTTCGGCTTCGACTGGCATTCCAAGGCCGCTGTGGTGGTGCTGATGACCTTCTTCCCGATGCTGGTCAACACCCTGGCCGGCCTGAACGAAGCGGGCCACATGGAGCGCGACCTGATGCGCTCTTACGGCGCGGGCTACTGGCGCACGCTTTTTTCGCTGCGTGTGCCGGTGGCGCTGCCGTTCGTTTTCAACGCGCTGAAGATCAACTCGACACTGGCGATGATCGGCGCGATCGTGGCCGAATTTTTCGGCTCGCCCACGGCCGGACTGGGCTTTCGCATCTCCACCGAAGCGGCGCGCCTCAACATGGGGCTGGTGTGGGCGGCCATCGTCGTGGCGGCGCTGGCAGGCTCCTTGCTATATGGTGCGCTGGGCTGGGTCGAGCGGCGCGCCACGTTCTGGCACCCGTCGATACGGCGGGCTTGAACGCCTGGCGGCGCCGTTCGACACCCGTGCTTTCCATGCTTCCAATGCCCGCCGCGGCTGGCATCATTTTTCCCTCTCGCCGCAAGGCACAACCTCTGGAGTTCTTCTGATGCGCAAAACATCTCCGCTCTTGCCAATGACGTTGGCACTGGCACTGGCCGGCATGGCCGGCACCGCCGCCGCGCAGGAAAAAGTCACAGTGCAGCTCAAGTGGCTGCCGCAGGCGCAGTTCGCCGGTTATTACGTGGCGGCCGCCAAGGGCTTCTACAAAGACGCCGGGCTGGACGTGACCATCAAACCCGGCGGCCCCGACATCGCCCCGGCCCAGGTGCTGGCCGCCAACGGCGCCGACCTCACGGTCGACTGGATGCCCAGCGCGCTGGCCGCCCGCGAAGCCGGCGTGCCGATGGTCAACGTGGCGCAGATCTTCAACCGCAGCGGCATGATGCTGACCTGCAAGACCGCCAGCGGCGTGAAGACCAAGGCCGACTTCAAGGGCAAGACCCTGGGCGTGTGGTTCGGCGGCAATGAATACCCGTTCCTCAGCTGGATGGGCAGCCTGGGCCTGAAGACCAGCGGCGCCACGCCCGACGTGAAGGTGCTCAAGCAAGGCTTCAACGTCGACCCGCTGCTGCAAAACCAGGCCGCGTGCGTGTCGACGATGATCTACAACGAGTACTGGCAGATCATCGACGCCGGCGTGAAACCGGCCGACCTGGTGACCTTCCCGTATGAAGACCAGGGCGTGGCCACGTTAGAGGACGGCTTGTACGCACTGGCGCCCAAGCTGAAAGACCCGGTCTTCGTTGCCCGCATGGGCAAGTTCGTCGCCGCCACCATCAAAGGCTGGGAGTACGCGTTGAAAAACCAGGACGAAGCCGTCAAGGCCGTGCTGGCGGCCGATGCGTCGGGTGGGTCGAGTGCCGCGGTGCAAAAACGCCAGTTGGAGAACGTGGCCAAGCTGATCACCACGGCCGGCTCGCCGACCATGGGCAAGCTCGACCCGGCCGCTTACCAGCGCACCGTGAAGGTCTTGCTGGCCGGCGGCAGCGACCCCGTCATCAAGAAAGACCCGGGCGCCGATGCGTGGACACATGCGGTGTGGGACAAGGGCATGGGCAAGTAAGGCGCGGGCATGAGCAAATGTGGCTTTGCCACTTTGCTCATCCCCCTCGGGGGGCGGCGGCAACGCCGCCTGGGGGCTCGCTCAAACCAGCGGCATCTCGACCACTCGGGATGGCCGCAGAGTGGGCTGCGGCAGCAGCGCGGGCAGCGGCTGCGGCTTTTGCACCGCGTAACCCTGCGCGAAGTCCACGCCCAGTGCGCGCAGCTCGGTGATCACCTCGGGCGACTCGGCGTATTCGCCCACCGTCTTCAGGCCCATGATGTGGCCGACGCGGTTGATGGTGTCGACCATCGCCCGGTCGATCGGGTCATGCGCGATGTTGCGCACGAAGCTGCCGTCGATCTTGAGGTAGTCGACCGGCAGGCTCTTGAGGTAGCCGAACGAGCTGGTGCCGATGCCGAAATCGTCCAGCGCAAAGCTGATGCCCAGCGCTTTCACGGCCTTCATGAACTGCGCCGCGTGGCGCAGGTTGTTGATGGCCGCGGTCTCGGTGATCTCGAAGCACACGGCACCCCGGGGCAGCCTGTGCAGGCCGGCCTGCTCTTGAATGAACGCCAGCAGCCCTTCGGAGTTGAGCGTGGTGCCCGACAGGTTGATCGCGCAGATCAGCGGCGCACCGATCTGCGCGGCCAGGTCGCGGTAGCGCGAAAACACCATCCTGATGACCCAGCGGTCGATCGCCGGCATCACGTTGTAGCGCTCCGCCGCCGGCAAAAAGCTGCCCGGCATCACCAGCTTGCCGTCTTCGTCGATCAGGCGCAGCAGGATTTCAATGTGTTGCCCGCCGCCTTGCTGCGCCAGCGCCAGATAGGGCTGGTAGTGCAGCCTCAAACGGTCATCTTCCATCGCGCTGGTGAGGCGCGCCGCCCAGCCCATTTCAGTGCGCCGCTGGGCCATGTCGACATCGCTGCTGTGAAACACGCAGACCCGGTTGCGCCCTTGTTCCTTGGCCGAATAACACGCCGTGTCGGCGGCGCTGAAAATCTCGGCGCGGCTGGCGCTTTCGGCGCAGATGGCCACCAGGCCGATGCTCGCGGTGACGTTGAAGGCCTGGCCGTCCCACGGGTAGCGAAAGTCGCGCACCGCCGCCAGCAGGTCGGCCGCAATGAGCTGCGCCGGCTCGAGTGCGCAGCCCTCGAGCAACACCCCGAATTCGTCGCCCCCCAGGCGGGCCAGCGTGTCGGATTCGCGCAGCTTCGATTGCAGAATCGCCGCCACCTGCTTCAGCAGGCCATCGCCGGCGGCGTGGCCGCAAGTGTCGTTGACGACCTTGAACTGGTCCAGGTCGAGGTAGCACAACACATGGTGGCGCGCCGAGTTGCGCGCGCTCAGCAGCGCGGCTTCGACGCGGGATTCAAACTCCCTGCGGTTGACCAGGCCGGTCAATGAATCGTGGGTTGCCGCCCAGCTGATGCGCTGGGCCATGCGACGGGTCGCAGTGACATCGTGGAACACCATCGCGCCGCCGATGACCCGGCCGTGCCGGTCATGGATCGGGGCGGCGGAGTCTTCGATCGCCACCGTCGAGCCGTCGCGCCGCACCAGGGCCACGTCGCCGCCGCCGAACGGGCAGATGCGGTTGTCGCGCAGCGCCCTGCCGATCGGGGTGGGGGCGGGCTCCATCGTGCTCTCGTCCATCAAGCGGCAGACTTCGGCCACCGGCCGGCCGCGCGCCTCGGCCAGGGTCCACTGCGTCAGGCGCTCGGCCACCGGGTTGAGGTAGTCGATGCGCTCGTGCGCATCGGTGGTGATGACCGCGTCGCCGATCGAATGCAGCGTGACGCGCGCGCGCTCCCGCTCATCGAACATCGCCCCGACGACGCGGCTCTCCCGGGCCTGCAAGAAGCGCAGCAGGCCGACCAGCGTGCCGGCCAGCGCGGCACCGATGAGGGCTGCGAACCCGGTTCCCATCAACAGATCGCGCAGCGAGTGTCGAATCTCGACATGGCCGACCGGCGTGCCGGAATCGAACAGGGTGGCTGCCCGAACCAGCATCGGCCGCTTGATCACATGCGGCGAGGCGACAACCAGCTCCGCGCTGTCAGAGAAGATCGCGGCCTGTTCGTTGTCCAGCTCGACCGGAAAGCGCACCAGCAGCTCGAGCAGGCGGTGCTCCTCGAAGCGCCACATCTCGGGCGAAGCGTTGATCGCCTTGTTGATGATCTCGGCCTTGATCTGGGCCTTGGTCTCGATCGCCGACTCGAGCGCGCTGTAACCGAGGCTGAGATAGACCAGCGGCAGCACCAGCGCGACCAGGCTGGCCACGACAGCGATCAAGCGGCCGAGCAGGCGCGATGACGGCAGAGCGGTGGGGAGCATGGGCGTGGCCAGGGGAGTCGAGTCTCACTTCACCCAGTGGCCGGTCTGCAGCAGGATCTCGCGACCGGCCGCGGAACGAACGAAGGCGACAAACGCCTGCGCCGCGGCCGGCGACTTCGGACTGGAGACGATGGACAGCGGCTTTTGCAACGGGTAGCTGCCGTCGGCCAGTGCTTTCGCGTCGGGCGCCACGCCGTTCAAGCTCAATGCCTTCAGCTGACGCTTCTCGGTGATGATTTGCGCGAGCGACGAGGGCCCGACAGCACCCGGGATCGTCTCGATGTTGTCGGCGGCGTCCTGATCGGTGACTGAGAAAGCCATGCCCTTGCGCTGTTCCGCCAGGTTCTTCGCCTCGCGCATCGCGGGGGCGATGTTGGCGATCAGTTCACTGTCGCCGTCGCCGATCGGGCGCAAGACCAGCCGGATCTTGCTGCCGTCCGGCCACTGCTCGGTCTTGCCGGCATAGATGTCGATCAGGTTCTGGGTGCTGAGATCGACCGCGGCGTTCTTGGGGCCGGTCGCGAACACGAGCGGCGTGCGGCCATATTCGAATTCGACGGCACCCGCCTTGACTTCGCTCTCGGTCAACGGCCGCGAACTGACCGCGAGCTGGACCGCCCCGGCCAGCACCGCCTTGATGCCGCCGCCGCTGCCCATGCTGGGCAGCACCGTGATCTTGATGTCCGGGTGGCTCTTGGCAAACGCGGCGCCCAGCAGCCGCATCGTGCCCAGGGCCGAGCCGGTGCCACCGATCCTGATTTCTTCGGCCTTGACGGCGGTCACACCGCCCAGCACGAGGGCGGCCGCCGCGAGAAGGTGGCGCCAGTGGTCGAGCGGGCAATGGCGCGTGGCGATCGGCATGGGGCGGTTCGGGTCTCGTGGGGGTGGCGTGGGCGGGCGGTTTTGCCTCCCGTTCCTGGCGCCAGGCCGGGCCGGCGTTGCGCTTCGCACCGATATCGGCCCGGATCGCGGGCACTTGAGGCCGCGGGGCACGCGATCAGGCTTTTGTGTCCTCGCCGCCGGCATGAATGCCCGCAAATGGCGCGCCGATCTTGAAGATGCCACTCACTCGCACCGCATTCACGCCGTCGGCCGTGGCCAGCCCTTGGGCAAACACCATCGAACGCGTCACGCGCAGCACCTGCGCCTCGCCCTGCACCCAGGCGCCCAGCGCAGCGGGGGCGAGGTAGTCGATCTGCAGGTTGATCGTCGGCAGGAAGCGCTGGCCCACCTCGGGGCTCTTTCGGTGGATCGAAATGGGCAGCAGCATGTCGCAAAAACTCGCCAGCATGCCACCGTGGCAGTTGCCGAACGGGTTGGTGTGGCGCGCCTCGACCCGAAACCCCAGCTGCACCGACTCGCCCTCATGGCGCAGGTACAACGGGCCGTTCACCGCCATGAACCCGCCCATCATCGTGAGCGGTTTGAAGCCTGCGGGAATGGCGGCGGGGGTGGTGTTCATCAGGCCGACTTTCGCACAACGGGATGGGCCCGCAGCAGCCACAGGTACAGCGCCGCGCCAGCCAGCAGCGCGGCGGCGGCGATCTCAAGCGACAGCGTGAAGCCGGCGCCCGCGCTGCCGCTGCGCCTCAACAGCAGCGCGGCCATCGGCGGGCCCACGATCTGGCCGATGCCGTACATCGCGGTCAGCAGCCCCATGGTGCTGGCCACCGCCTGCGGCCGCAGGCGCCGCACCTCCTGCATCGCAAAGAAGGTGATGGCGGTGAACGGCAGGCCCAGCAACAGGCTGCCGATTGCAAAGCCCGCCAGGCTGGGGCGCAGCACGCTCAAGCCGATGCCGGCCGCCTGCACGACGTAGCTCGCCGCCAGCAGCCAGCGCAGGTCAAGCCGGGTGCGCAGCCGGGTGCAGAGCAGCGCGCCGGTGATCACGCCGGCACCGAACAGCGGCCAGAACAGATCGAGCCAGGCCGAGCCGGGCAGCGCCGCGCGCGCGATCACCGGCAGGAAGGTGGCGGTGACGATGTAGCCCAAGCCGGCCAGCCCATAGGCCACGGCCAGCAGCATGACCTCGCTGCGACCCGGGGATGCCGCAGCCGGTGCGGCGCCGGTGGTGCCCGAGGCGCCATCGACCGGCGCGCCGGCCCGCGGCGACTCGCCGGCGGCGAACACCCGCCACACACCCGCCGTGAGCAACCACGCCAGCACGCCGAACACGGCCCACGCCACGGCGGCGCGCCATTGCAGCGCCACCATGCCGCTGGCCAGCAGGCCGCTGAGCACGATGCCGGCCCCCGGCCCCGCAAACATCACCCCGCCCAGCGCCGTGGCGCCGTGGCGCGCCAGTTGCGCCAGGCACCAGCCCGAGCTGAACACGAACACCAGCGCGCTGACCACGCCGGCGGCGAACCGCCAAAGCGGCCACAGCGCCGGCGCCGGCAGCGCCATCAACAGTGTGAGCGCCCCGGTGGCGAGCAAGCCGGCCCGCACCAGCGCCGGCCCGTCGACCGGCGGCAGGCGCTTCAGCCGGGCCGAGATCCACGGTTGAAACGTGCACAGCAGCGCACCGGCCAGGTAGCCCAGGTAGTTGACGCTGGCGAGCCAGCTGGCCGAGTGCAAATCGATGACGCCGTCATCCAGCATCATCGGCAGCACCGGCGTGAACGCAAAGCGCCCGATGCCCATGGCCACCGCCAGCGCCACCGCGCCGGCCAGCGCCACGGCGAATGCGCCCACTTCGGAGCGCGAGCGCGGCACCGCAGCCACCTGATCCATCACAACCTTTCCGGCACGAGTTCAACGACCCCGGATGCTAGAGCCTGTCCAGGGCCTGTCCAGGGCCCGTCTAGGGCCTGTTCACACCCCATGCATGCTCCCTCCAGTGACAATCGCCGGCCATCGAGGCGCCGCTGCTGGTGGCGGGCACGTTGTTGTTCAGCCTGCTCGGCTGGGCGGGGGTGCGGCGCGTGGGCTGGCTGCGGCCGGTGTTCGGCATGCACGCGCGAGCGAGCGCGGAGAATCAGCCCCACACGCCAACGTTGCCATGCCCGCCTCAGAAGTCCGAGTCCTTTCCGTCATCGCGCCGATGACGCAGCTGAACACGCCGTACCCGTCGACCGCGTACCTGACGGGCTTTTTGCGCTCGCGCGGTGTCGATGCGGCGCAGGAAGACCTGGCGCTGGCGCTGATCCTGGCGCTGCTGTCGCACGCCGGCCTGCGCAAGGTGCGCGAGGCCATCGGCGCGCTGCCGGCGCACCAGCGCACGCCGCTCGTCGATGCCTTCGACGCGCAGTTCGAGCGCTACCTCGAAACCATCACCCCCACGATCGCATTCCTGCAGGGCCATGACTCGACGCTGGCGCACCGCATCTGCAGCCGCCACTTCCTGCCCGAAGGCCCGCGCTTCGAGTCGCTCGCGGTGTACGTCGATCCCGACGGCGGCGACCCGATGGCCTGGGCCTTCGGCGCCCTGGGCGTGCAAGACCGCGCCCGCCACCTGGCCACGCTGTACCTGAACGACATTGCCGATGTGCTGCGCGACGCGGTCGATCCGCGTTTCGAATTTGTGCGCTACGCCGAAAGCCTGGCCCAGAGCCAGCCCACGTTCGACCCGCTGGCGCAGGCGCTGGCGGCGCCGCTGAACCTGGTCGACCGCACATTGCGCGAGCTGACGCTGGCCGCACTGGCGCGCCATGCGCCGACGCTGGTGCTGGTGTCGGTGCCCTTCCCCGGCGCGGTGTACGCGGCGTTCCGGATTGCGCAGGCGATCAAGGCGCACGACCCGGCGATCCTCACCGCGCTCGGCGGCGGCTTCGTCAACACCGAGTTGCGCGAGCTGAGCGAGCCGCGTGTGTTCGACCATTTCGACTACGTCACGCTGGACGCCGGCGAGCGCCCGCTGCTGGCCTTGCTGGAGCACCTGGCGGGCAAACGATCGCTGAGCCGCCTGGTGCGCACCTTCATGCGGCCGGCCGATTCGAACGAGGTGCGCTACATCAATCTGGTCGAGCCCGACGTGCCGTTCGCCGAGGTCGGCACGCCCACCTGGGACGGCCTGCCGCTGGACCGCTACCTGTCACTGCTGGACATGCTCAACCCGATGCACCGGCTGTGGTCGGACGGGCGCTGGAACAAGCTGACGGTGGCGCACGGCTGCTACTGGAAGAAGTGCAGCTTCTGCGACGTGAGCCTGGACTACATCTCGCGCTTCGATGTCGCCAGCGCCGAGACACTGGTCGACCGCATCGAGGCGATCGTCGGCGAGACCGGCCAGACCGGCTTCCACTTCGTCGACGAGGCGGCGCCGCCGAAGGCGCTGAAGGCGCTCGCCACCGAGCTGCAAAAGCGCCGCCTCGCCATCTCGTGGTGGGGCAACATCCGCTTCGAAAAATCGTTCAGCCCGGCGCTGTGCCGGCAGTTGGCCGACAGTGGCTGCATCGCCATCTCGGGCGGCCTGGAAGTGGCCTCCGACCGGCTGCTGGCGTTGATGAAAAAAGGCGTTTCTGTCGACCAGGTGGCGCGCGTGACCCGCGGCTTTTCGGACGCCGGCATCCTGGTGCACGCCTACCTGATGTACGGCTTCCCGACCCAGACAGTGCAGGACACGGTCGACGCGCTCGAATTCGTGCGCCAGTTGTTCAACGCCGGCTGCATCCAGTCGGGCTTCTTCCACCGCTTCGCCTGCACCGTGCATTCGCCGGTGGGCAAACACCCGCAGGACTTTGGCGTCACGCTGCAGCCGCTGCCGCCGGT
>JANORB010000113.1:0-2526 GCA_031415135.1 Methylibium sp. | reverse complement strand
GGTGGTGGTGTGCGGCCCGTCGGGCTCGGGCAAATCCACGCTGATCAAGACGGTCAACGCGCTGGAGCCGTTCCAGAAGGGTGACATCGTGGTCGACGGCATCTCCATCGCCGACCCGAAGACCGACCTGCCCAAGCTGCGCGCGCGCGTGGGCATGGTGTTCCAGCACTTCGAGCTGTTCCCGCACCTGAGCGTGACCGAGAACCTCACGCTGGCGCAGATCAAGGTGCTCGGTCGCAGCACGGACGAAGCCAAGACCCGCGGCCTGAAGATGCTCGACCGCGTGGGCCTGATGGTGCACAAGGACAAGTTCCCCGGCCAGCTCTCCGGCGGCCAGCAGCAGCGCGTGGCGATCGCCCGCGCGCTGAGCATGGACCCGATCGTGATGCTGTTCGACGAGCCCACCTCGGCGCTCGACCCCGAGATGGTGGGCGAGGTGCTCGACGTGATGGTGCTGCTGGCCAAGGAAGGCATGACGATGATGGTCGTCACGCACGAGATGGGCTTCGCCAAGAAGGTGGCTCACCGGGTGATCTTCATGGACGCCGGCAAAATCGTCGAAGACTGCACCCGTGATGATTTCTTCGGCAACCCGGACGCGCGCACGCCGCGGGCGAAAGAGTTTTTGTCGAAGATTCTGGCGCACTGAGCGCACGACATCGGCATGCTGCCGCGATGCGGCCACCGCACGGTGCAAAAGCGACTGCGGCGCCTCCGCGCCAAGCTGGGAGTGGAGTCGGGCACTGCGGCGGTCATGCGGGTGATGGCCGGCGATCGAGGCTGACCAGGCGCCTTGCGGTCACCGGTGAACTGCCAGCGCACATCGTCGGTGAGCAGGTTCAATTGGGCGGGAATGTCGCCCCGGCCGAAGGCGGCGCAGGCGGTCTGGATGAGGGTGAGGGCGTTGGTCATGGCGAGCCTGCGGAGGCGGTTGGTCCACCGTCTACGGACCCGAGCGCGCGCCGGATGCGGCGACAATCCGGCCGATGACCCGCCGCCTCACGATCACGCGCCCCGACGACTGGCACCTGCACCTGCGCGACGGCGCGGCCATGGCGGCCGTGCTGCCGCACAGCGCGCACCAGTTCGCGCGCGCCATCGTGATGCCCAACCTGCGCCCGCCCGTCACCACCACCGCGCAGGCACTGGCCTACCGCGAGCGCATCCTACAGGCCCGGCCGGCCGGCAGCGACTTCGAGCCGCTGATGACGCTGTACCTCACCGACCGCATGCCGCCGGATGAAATCCGCCGCGCCAAAGACGCCGGCATCCAGGCCTGCAAGCTGTACCCGGCCGGCGCCACGACGAACAGCGATGCCGGCGTGACCGACATGCGCCACATCCACCCCACGCTCGAAGCAATGCAGCGCGCGGGCCTGCTGCTGCTGGTGCACGGCGAAGTCACCGACCCGGCCGTCGATGTGTTCGACCGCGAGGCGGTGTTCATCGAGCGCGTGATGCTGCCGCTGCGGCGCGACTTCCCCGAACTCAAGGTCGTGTTCGAGCACATCACCACGCAGGAGGCGGCGCAGTACGTGGCGCAGGCCGGTGCGCACACCGCCGCCACGATCACCGCGCACCACCTCTTGTACAACCGCAACGCGATTTTCATGGGCGGCTTGCGGCCGCACTACTACTGCCTGCCGGTGCTCAAGCGCGAGCGGCACCGCCAGGCGCTGGTCGATGCGGCCACCTCGGGCAGCGGCAAGTTCTTCCTCGGCAGCGACAGCGCGCCGCATGCGTCGCAGATGAAGGAGGCGTCGGTCTGCGGGGCCGGCTGCTACACCGCTTTCAGCGCGCTGGAGTTGTATGCCGAAGCCTTCGACGCCGCCGGCGCGCTGGACCAACTGGAGGCGTTCGCCAGTTATAACGGCCCGGCGTTCTACGGCCTGCCGCGCAACCATGGCACGGTCACGCTGGTTGAACAAGCGTGGACGCTGCCCGACGCCGTGCCCTTCGGTGACGCGCAACTCAAGCCGCTGCGTGGCGGTGAAACCCTGGCCTGGAGACTGGCATGAACAAGCAAAAACGGGTGATGCTGTTGATCGATGCCGACAACGTGTCGGCCGATGTGGTCGACCAGGCGATCGAACATGTGCGGGCCCAGCACGGTGCCATTCATGTGCGCCGCGCCTACTGCACGGCCGAATCGGCGCTGGCCAACCTGCAACTGTTCAAACGGCACTCGATCCGGCCGATCGTCAACCTGTCCACCGGCAAGAACTCGACCGACATCTCGCTCGCCGTCGATGCGGTCGACCTGGTGCTGGCCGAGCGGCCTGACGTGGTCGTGATCGTCTCGTCGGACTCCGACTTCGCGCCGCTGGTGATCCGCCTGCGCGAAAAAGGCTGCCGGGTCGAAGGCATCGGCCAGCAGGGCAAGACCGGTGACGACTCGAAGCCGGTGTACGACGACTTCATCGACCTGACCCACCACAAGGCCCGCGCCAGCGCCGCGCCGCGGGCGGCGCCGCGCAAGAGCGCCGTGCCCAAGGCCGCCGAGCCGGCCCGTCCCGCAGCGCCGGC
>JANORB010000112.1:0-13016 GCA_031415135.1 Methylibium sp. | reverse complement strand
CTGGCGCAGCGCCGCGCACTGGGTGAACGCTACGCGCGCCTGCTGGCGGATGTGCCGGGCGTGCGACTGCTGACCGTGCGGCCGAGCCGCGACTGTGTGTGGGCGCAGTACACGATCTTTGTGGAGCAGCGCGGCGCGGTTCAGGCGGCGCTGCAGGCCCAAGGCATCCCGACGGCGGTGCATTACCCCAAGCCGCTTCACCACCAGCCCGCGTATGCCCAGCACTGCTGCCCCGAGTGCTGCCCGATCAGCGTGAGCGCCGCCGAGCGGGTGCTGAGCTTGCCGATGAGTGCGGACTTGACGCTGGCCCAGCAAGACCGGGTCGTCAGTGCGCTGGGCACCTCGCTGGCCGCGCTGCACGGATGAACACTGGTCGCCGCGGCGAGCGATCCGCCGACGCCAAGGTCGATTTTTCCGCGCTCTACGACGAGCACCCTGACTACGTTGCGCGGCGGGCCAGCGGCTCGCTCGAACAGGCGCAGATCGACATCGAGGTGCGCCTGTTCAAGCTGCCGCAACTGCTGCAACTGCTGCCGCCGCCCTGGCGCCCGGCCAGCGTGCTGGAAATCGGCTGCGCCACCGGCGAGCTGATCGCGGCGATGCCGGTGGCGCCGGGTGGGCACAAGCTCGGCATCGACATTTCTGCCGCCAACGTCAGGGCAGCGCAAGCGCGTTTCCCCGCCATCAAGTTTGTCTGCGCCGACTTTCGTGCGGCCCGGCTCGAACCGTTCGACCTGGTGCTGCTCAGCGACGTGCTCGAACATGTGGCCGACGATGGCGGGTTCTTGCGCGACGCGGCGGCGCTGGGCGACATCGTTCTGGTCAACCTGCCGCTCGAAGACAACTGGCTCAATCGGCGCCGGGCTTATGGGCCTGACGATGTTTCCGGCCATCTGCGGCGCTATTCGCTCACCCAGGGGCTGGCCTTGTTCGAGCGGGCGGGGCTCGAAGTGACCGCGTTTTCGCGCGTCTGGGTGCATGAAACGCCCACCGAGCCGGCGCGCCGAGCGTTGCGCCAGGAACGCCTGGGCGCGGCGTTTGCGGGCCACTGGCCGCAGCGCTGGCTCAAGCGCGCGGCGTTTGCCGCGGCGCTGGCCGTGCCCGCGATCGGCCGGCGGATGTTGGCCTCCAACCTGTTTGCCGTGGCGCGCAAGCGGCCCCTGCCTTGAGCCTGCCGCGTCAGCTGCGTGCGTCGATGCTGATCCAGGGCGGTGGCGCGGCCGCGTCCCTGCTGGCCACGCTGTGGCTGGCCGCCAGCCTGGGGCCGGAGCAGCAGGGTGGGTTCAGCCACACCAAGGCGGAGATCGAGTTTGTCGCGGCGTTTGCGATGTTCGGTTTGCCGCAGGCCTTGTTCTACTTCGTCAAGTCGGGGCGGCTCGGTGCCCACCTTGCCCTGCGCTGGGCGGCGGCAAGCGCGTTGCTGGCATTGCCGATCGGTGCGGTCTATTCGCTGGCGCAGCACGCTCCTGCTGGCGCGCCGCAGGCCGTTGCGCTGGCCGTTGCGCTGGCCGTTGCCATCGGCCTGTGTGTGTTTCAGGGGCAGCTTCGGGCCCTGCTGCTGGTGCGCGAGCGCACCGAGTGGTTCAACCTGGTGACGGCGCTGCCACAGCTCGTGGTGCTTGCCGGCGTGCTGGTGTTGACCGGGCTGGGCGTGGGCGGTGCGCTGCGCTGGCCCGGCTTGTTCGCGGTCGCATTCGGCGTGGCGGCGGCGCTGGCGCTGTGGCGCTTGTGGGGTGCGGCGCGCGCGTCGGCGCTGGAGGGAGCGAGTGCAAGTGCGCCAGCGACTGAGCCAGCGACTGAGCCAGCGCCAGCAACAGCGGGCTGGCGTGCGCTCGGTCACTACGGCCTTGCAGCGTGGCTCACGGCGGCGCTGTCCACGGCCGCCGTGCTGCTGGTGCAGCGCTGGGTCGAACACGGCCAGGGCGCGGCCGGCCTCGGCCTGTTCACGCTGGCGATGACGCTGGTGCAGGTGCCGCTCACGCCGGTCAGCTATGCCGCGCCACTGCTGTTGCGGCGCTGGATGGAGCGGCCGGACGCGCGCGCAGCGCGGCGCTGGGCGCTGATGCTGTTTGCCGCGCTGCTGGTGGTCGCGGCGCTGGTGGGGCTGGCGGCGCCGCTGTGGCCGCGGCTGGGTCTGGGGCCGGGCTACGCCGGGCTCGCGCTTGCTGTTGCGGTGCTGTTGGTCGGCGCTGCCGCTGAAGCGGCGTCGCGCCTGCTCGCGGTCAATGCCAATGCCAGCGGCACGCCTTGGGTCGGGGTGCGTGCCGAAGCCGCGCGCTGGGCGGTGCTCGGCCTGGGCGGCCTGATGGCCTGGCGGGTGGCCTGGCCGTCGGGCGTGCTGCCGATGTGCGCACTGTGGTCTGCCGCCGCGCTGGCCGCCGCCGCGGTGTTCGCGTTTCAAGCCCGCGCCACAGCGCAGCGGGACGGGAGCCTGGCATGAGCCTGCCCGGCCGCCCGAAAGGCGAATTCCGGAGTGCGCAGCACGAAGGTACGCCAGTGAGCGTTGCACCGCTGCGGATCGCCTTGCTCGGCCCGGCCAATTCGATCCACCTGCAGCGCTGGGCGGCCGCGCTGGTGGAGCGCGGGCATGGCGTCAGCGTCGTCTCGCAGCACCGCGTCGAGCGGGCGTTGCTGCCGGCACGGGCCGACGTTCTGTGGTTGCCGCACCAGGGCCACCTTGGCTACTTCGCCAACGTGTGGGCGCTGCGCCGGCACTTGTCGCGCTGGCGGCCTGGCCTGCTCAACGTTCACTACGCGAGCGGTTACGGAACGACCGGCGGATTGGCCGGATTTCGGCCGACACTGTTGTCGGTGTGGGGCAGCGATGTCTACGAGTTTCCGTATGAAAACGTCTTCAAGGGGTGGCTTGTGCGCAAGGTGCTGCGGCGGGCCACGGCCATCGCTTCGACAAGCCACGCCATGGCCGCGCAGGTGCGGCGGCTGACGCCAGAGCGGCACGAGGTGGCCGTCACGCCTTTTGGTGTTGATCTGGCGCGGTTCGCTGCACAGCCTTCACAACGCGATCCCGCGTGCCTGACGCTGGGCATCGTCAAATCGCTCGCAACACAGTACGGGGTGGACCTGCTGCTGCGCGCGTTTGCCGGCCTGTGTGCCGACGCCGACGTGCGGGCTGCGCAGCCCACGTGCCGCCTGCTGATCGTCGGCGACGGGCCGCAGCGTGACGAGTTGCTGCGGCTCGCCGCGCAACTCGGGATTGCCGGGCGCACCCGGTTCGTCGGCGCGGTGGCGCACAGCGAGGTGCCGCGCTGGCTCCACCGGCTGGACGTTTTTGCCGCGCCCAGCCGGAGCGAGAGTTTTGGCGTGGCCGTGATCGAGGCGGGCGCCTGCGGCTTGCCGGTGGTCGTCAGCGATGCGGGCGGCTTGCCCGAGGTGGTGGCCGACGGTGAAACTGGCCTGGTGGTGCCGCGCAACAACGTGCCGGCCTTGCAGGCGGCGCTCAAGCGCTTGCTGCTCGACCCCGGCCTGCGCGAGCGGCTCGGCCGCCAGGCGCGCGCGCATGTTGAGCGCGAATACGCGTGGGGGCTGTGTGTCGATCGAATGGAACGCTGCTATGTCGACACGATGGCGCGGTCGGCCCCGGCATGAACATCCTGCTCATCAACCACTACGCCGGCTCGCCGCGGCACGGCATGGAGTACCGGCCGTACTACCTGGCGCGCGAATGGGTCAGGGCCGGGCATGCGGTGCAGATCGTCGCGGCCTCGTATTCGCACGTTCGCAGCCGGCAGCCGGAACTGAGCCCAGCGACGCAGCCGCGCGATGAGCAAATCGACGGCATCGCGTTCCGCTGGCTGCCGGCGCCGCCGTACAGCGGCAACGGCGTCGGCCGGGTCCGCAACATCGGGGCGTTTCTGAAGCGGCTGTGGCAAGAGTCTGCCGCGCTGGCGCAGCGTGTGAAGCCCGACGTGGTGATCGCCTCCAGCACCTACCCGATGGACATCTGGGTCGCGCGGCGCATCGCGCGGCTGGCACGCGCGAAGCTTGTCCACGAAGTGCACGACCTGTGGCCGGCGTCGCCGATGCAACTCGCCGGCTTGTCGCGCTGGCACCCCTTCATCCTGCTGTGCCAGAAGGCAGAGAACGATGCCTGCCGCGATGCCGATGCGGTGGTGTCGATGTTGCCCCGGGTGGCCGCGCACATGAGCGCGCACGGGCTCGATGTGAAGCGGCTGCACATCGTACCGAACGGCATCTCGCCGGATGAATGGCAACAAGGGTCGGCGCCGCTGCCGGCTGGGCTGGCCGCGCACTTGGCGGCCGTCAGGCAGGCCGGGCACACGCTGGTCGGTTATGCCGGCTCCCACGGCCAGCCCAACGCGCTGGATGTGCTGCTGGATGCCGCCGCGCTGGTGCAAGGCCAGCCGATGGTCTTTGTGCTGGTCGGCGACGGCATGGAAAAGGCGCGTCTGGCCGCGCGGGTGCGCGACGAAGGCCTGACGAACGTCACGCTGTTCGAGCCCATTTCCAAGGCCCACATCCCGGCGCTGCTGCGGCAGTTCGACATCGCCTACATCGGTTGGCTGCGCATGCCGCTGTACCGCTTCGGCATTGCGCCGAACAAGCTGATGGACTACATGATGGCGGGCTGCGCCGTGCTGCACTCGGTCGAGGCGGGCAACGACCCGGTCGCCGAGGCGGGTTGCGGCCTGACGGTGGCGCCGGAGTCGGCAACAGCGGTGGCCGACGGCCTGCGCCGCCTGGCGCAACTGACACCTGCCGAGCGCGCCGCGATGGGCGAGCGCGGCCGTGCGTTCGTGCTGGCGCACCACACCTATGCGGTGCTGGCGCAGAAGTTCCTGGAGGCCATCCACACCGCTGCGGCCACCACGCCACGGAAAAGTCCATGAGCGCCGACGACGAAATCAAGGCGGTGCAAGAACGTTATTCGCGCCGCGCCGCCAGCGACCGCTACAGCCTGCTCAGGCCCGAGGTGTGGCAGACGGTGCAGGAACGCCAGCGCGCGATGCTGCGCTTGTTCACGCGCCTGGGCCACACCGACCTGGCTTCGTTGCGCCTCATCGAAGTGGGGTGTGGCAGCGGCGCCAACCTGCTGGAGTTGCTGCGGACGGGTTTCGCGCCGGCCCATCTGAGCGGCGTGGAGCTGTTGCCCGATCGGGCTGCGGCCGCCCGCGCGCTGTTGCCGGCCGGCGTGGTGGTGCATGAAGGCGACGCATCGGTGCTGGGCGTGGCGCCGGCGTCGATGGACATGGTGTTTGCCTCGACCGTGTTTTCATCCCTGCTCGACGATGTGTTCCAAGAGCGGCTGGCCAGCGCGATGTGGTCCTGGGTACGGCCCGGCGGGGGCGTGCTGTGGTATGACTTCACCATCGACAACCCGCGCAACCCCGATGTGCGCGGTGTGCCGTTGCGCCGGCTGCGCCAACTCTTCGGCGGCGGCACAATGCAGGCCCGGCGCATCACGCTGGCCCCGCCGCTGGCGCGTGCCGTGACCCGGCTCCACCCGTCGCTGTACTCCGTGTTCAACACCGTTCCGCTGCTGCGCACGCATGTGCTGGCCTGGATCGCCAAACCCTGAATCGCATGGCCTCCGCACCCCCGTTCCTGCCGTTCGCGCTGCCCGATATCGGCGAGCAAGAGATCGCCGAAGTGGTGGACACGCTGCGCTCGGGCTGGGTCACCACGGGCCCGAAGGCCAAGCGGTTCGAAGACGATTTCAGCGCCTACCTGGGCGACCCCGGCCTGCACGCGCTGGCGGTGAACTCGGCCACTGCGGGCCTGCACCTGGCGCTCGAAGCGCTGGGCATCGGGCCGGGCGACGAGGTCATCACCACCACCCACACCTTCACCGCCACGGCCGAGGTGGTGCGCTACCTCGGCGCCGACGTGGTGCTGGTGGACATCGACCCGGCCACGCTGTGCATTGACCCTGTGTTGGTCGAGGCGGCCGTCACAAAGCGCACCAAGGCCATCCTGCCGGTGCACTACGGCGGGCTGGCCGCCGACATGCAGGCGCTGCTCGGCATTGCGCGCCGCCACGGCCTGAAGGTCGTCGAAGACGCCGCGCACGCGTTGCCCGCGACCTGCGGCGGCGCGCTGATCGGCACGCTCGAATCGGATGCGACGGTGTTCAGCTTCTACGCCAACAAGAACATCACCACCGGCGAGGGCGGCATGGTGGTGACGCGCGACGCCGCGCTCGCCGCGCGCATCAAGGTGATGCGGCTGCACGGCATCAGCCGCGATGCGTTCGACCGCTTCACGGCCAAGGTGCCGAGCTGGTACTACGAAATCGTGGCACCCGGCTTCAAGTACAACCTGACCGACATTGCAGCGGCACTCGGCTTGCAGCAACTCAAGCGCGCCGACACGTTTCAACGGCGCCGCGCGCAGATCGCCGCGCTGTACGACGCCGGCCTCAAGCACCTGCCGGTGATCCTGCCGCCCAAGGCGTTGGCGGGCGACTTGCACTCGTGGCACCTGTACGCACTGCGGCTGGCCCCGGGCGCGCCGCTCGCGCGCGACGCGTTGATCGAGAAGCTGTTTGCGCAGCGCATCGGCTGCAGCGTGCACTACATCCCGCTGCACTTGCAGCCCTATTGGCGCGACCGCTACGGCTTGAGCGCGCTGCGGTTCCCGCACAGCCAGCGGGCTTATGAGGGGCTGGTCAGCCTGCCGATCTACCCGCGCATGAGCGACGCCGATGTGCAGCGCGTCTGCCAGGCGCTGGGCGACGCGCTGGGTTGAGCCTCGACCCCCGCCCGTCGTGCTCAAGCGAACCCTGGACATCGTCGCGTCCGCCACCGCACTGGCGCTGCTGGCGCCGCTGCTGTTGGCGGTCGCGCTGCTGATCAAGCTCGATTCACCGGGCCCGGTGTTCTTCAGGCAGGTGCGGGTGGGGCGGTTTGGGCAACCGTTCCGGATCTACAAGTTCCGCACCATGACGCATGCGCAACCCGCCGGCGCGCCGCAGTTGACCGTGGGCCCGGACGCGCGCATCACCCGCACCGGCCGCTGGCTGCGCCGCACCAAGCTCGACGAGCTGCCGCAGCTGATTGACGTGCTGCGCGGCACCATGAGCCTGGTGGGGCCGCGCCCCGAAGTGCCGCGCTACGTGGAGCATTACCCGGCGGCGTCGCGCGAACGCGTGCTGAGCGTGCGCCCGGGTATCACCGACTTTGCGTCGCTGCACTACCGCAACGAGGGCGACCTGCTGGCCCGGGCCGCGGACCCCGAACGCGAGTACCTCGACGTCATCCTGCCGTCCAAATTGCGCTACGCGATGCACTATGTCGACAACATCAGCCTGGCGGACGACCTGCGCCTGCTCGGCCTGACCTTGCGCACGGTGTTTGTCCCCGCGTTCCCCACACCCAGGAGATGGCTTGCCATGAACGACAGCAAAGTCTGGAGCCGACTCGACCGCGCCATGTCTTCCCTGCACCCGCGGCGCAGGCTGTTTGCCGCGCTGGCGGATGCCGCTACCGTGCTGGTGTGCTGGCATATCACCTACCTGTTTCGCCTGGGCTTCGAGCGCTACCAGCCGGGCCGGCCGTGGTACGACGACTATGTGTCGTTCGGCGTCGTGGCGGCTTACCTGGCCTGCCTGGCGCTGATGGGCGTGGGCCGCGGCGTGTGGCGCTACTTCGGGTTCGACGACCTGAGGCGCATCACCGTGGCTTGCCTGATGGCCGGGGTGCTCAGTGCGGCGGCGGTGCTGATGGCGCAGCTCAGCGGCGTGGCGCGCGCGGTGCTGCTGCTGCACCCGCTGTTTTGCATTGCCGGGCTCAGCATCGTGCGCATGGCCTACCGCATGGTCTGGGAGCAGGCGCGCTCGATCGTCAACGGCCAACAAGGTGAACCCAAACGCGCCATCGTGCTCGGTGCCGGCGAGGCGGCGCGCCGGCTGGTTGCCGGCATCCACTTGCGCGACGGCTGGACCGTGCTGGCCCTGCTGGACGACGACCCCGCCAAGCGCGGCTCACGCGTGGGCGGCATCCCGGTGCTCGGGCCGCTGGCCGATCTGGCGCTGCCGCATGTGCATGCCGAGGCCACCCATGTGATCGTGGCGATGCCGGGCGCGTCGGCAGAGCGGCGCGCCAGCGCGATTGCCTTGGCGAAGGAGGCGGGGCTGCTGGTGTTGACGGTGCCGAGCCAGCACGAGCTGCAAGGAGATGGCGAGGGCGGCTGAGGGGGGGTCGTTTGGTCAAATTCAAAGTCCGACTTTGAAACTGTACAGAGTGAGGATCGTCCTGCAGCCTGGCGGCAAACCAAAGGGCAATAATGCCGATTGACAATACTAATGTCGTTGGCCAATACTACCGCCATGATCGAGAGCTTCGCAGACAAGCGCACCGCCGCGATCTTCCAGGGTTTGGAGGTGCGTGGCCTTCCGAGAGAGATTCAGGGCACGGCGCGCCGCAAGCTCAAGATCATCGACGCGGCGCCGTCCATCGAGTCGCTGCGGGTGCCCCCTGGCAACCGGCTGGAGCCGTTGAAGCATGATCGCAAAGGCCAGTGGAGCATTCGCATCAATGACCAGTGGCGCATCTGCTTTCGCTGGAAAGACGGCATCGCGCTCGATGTGGAAATCGTCGACTATCACTGACCCGGCCGGGTTGGCATTTCATGGAGCAGGCAGATGAGCATCGCACGGAATGAACTGAAGCACGAGAGTTTCAAGGGCATCACCACTGGCCGCAAACTGGCTCCGGTGCACCCCGGCTGGGTGTTGTTGAACGACTTCATCGAACCGATGGAGATCACGCGCTACCGTGTGGCCAAGGCCATCGGCGTGCAGCAGCGGCGTATCGACGAAATCTGTGCCGGTGAGCGTGGCGTTACGGCCGACACCGCTGTGCGCTTGGGCCTGGCGTTCGGCATCGACCCACAGTTCTGGCTCAACCTGCAGGCGCAATACGACATCGAGGTCATTCAGCGCGAGCAAGGGACGCAACTCGCTGCGGAAGTGCAGGCACTTGCCACCTGAGGCCGGCCGCATGTGCATGCCGAGGCCACCCATGTGATCGTGGCGATGCCGGGTGCGTCGGGCGAGCGGCGCGCCAGCGCGATTGCCTTGGCGAAGGAGGCGGGGCTGCTGGTGCTGACGGTGCCGAGCCAGCACGAGTTGAAGGCAGAGGGTGAACTGACAGCCGGGCGATCGACTTGATGCGGCACGCTGTGGAACCACAGAATCTGTGCAAGCTGCGAGGTTCCATGCACGGCCTGCTCGCCGGGATCAATCACACCATCGCTCTGGATATATACTATGGTACCTATCACTCCATATTCTGATTCGGAGCTTATCGTGACTGACACTGCCAAGCTCTTCACCACGGGTCGCAGCCAAGCGGTTCGGCTGCCAATGGAATACCGTTTCGAAGGCAGCGAGGTCTACATCCGCCGTGACCAGGTAACGGGTGATGTCGTGTTGTCGCGCCGGCCTGAGTCGTGGGATGGCTTGTTCGCGTTCGACGCATCGACGCAGGTGCCGATTGACTTCATGACCGAAGCCGATCGCAATCAAGGCCGGCAGGACCGTGATCCCTTTGAAGGCATGCCGGAATGACGGTCTTCATGCTGGACACGAACATCGCGAGCCACATCATCAAGGGCGACATTCCGTCAGTGCGTGATCGACTCGCCGCCGTGCCGATGCACAGCGTTGTCGTGTCCTCGGTCACCCAGGCCGAATTGCTCTACGGCGTCGCGAAGCGGGGCTACCCAAAGGGCCTCACCACTCGCGTGCGCGAGTTCTTGATTCGCGTCGACGTGTTGCCCTGGAACCAGGGCGTTGCCAGCGTCTACGCCGATCTGCGCACGTCTTGCGAGGCGGCTGGCGTGACCTTGGCACCCATGGACATGATGATCGCAGCGCACGCCAAAGCGGCCGATGCGATTCTCGTCACAAGGGATCGAGCGTTCGGCTTTGTTCCCGGTGGCTTGATACTGGAAGACTGGTCGGTCAACGATCGACCGTGAAAAGCCGGACCGGAAGTCCGGCATTCAATGCTTCACCGTCAGCTTCTGTGCGTTCAGGTCAGCGCGCCTGCAACGCCGCCGCCACTTCCCGGTTCACCTCATCCGCCGGCCTGAACTCGGGCACCAGGTTGCGAATCTGGCGCAGCATCGCGTCGGGTTGGTTGGCGTCGCAGGCGGTGCGCAGCGACTCGATCATCTTGTCGAGCAAGACGGGTTCGATGTGGCGCTCGCGGGCGCACAAGATGCGCGGGTGGTCGCTGGCGACCACGTCGTCGCCGATCAGCAATTCCTCGAACAACTTTTCGCCGGGGCGCAGGCCGACGTACTTGATCTCGATGTCGCCTTCCGGGTTGTCCTCGGTCTTTTCCGACACGCCGGACAAGTGAATGATCGAGCGCGCCAGGTCGGCAATGCGCACCGGCTCGCCCATGTCGAGCACAAACACCTCGCCGCCCCGCGCCATGGCGCCGGCCTGGATGACCAGTTGCGCCGCCTCGGGGATCAGCATGAAGTAGCGAATGATGTCCGGGTGTGTGATGGTGATCGGCCCGCCCATCTCAATCTGTTTCTTGAACAGCGGCACCACCGAGCCCGACGAGCCCAGCACGTTGCCGAAGCGCACCATCGAAAACACGGTCCGGCCGTCGGCCCGCAACGCGCCGGACTGGAAGATCAATTCCGCCGCCCGCTTGGACGCGCCCATCACGTTGGTCGGCCGCACCGCCTTGTCGGTGGACACGAGCACGCAGGTCTCGACCCCGCAGCGCAGCGCGGCGCGGGCCATTGAAAGCGAGCCGAACACGTTGTTGCGCAGGCCTTGCTGAATGTTGTCTTCGACCAGCGGCACATGTTTGTAGGCGGCGGCGTGGTAGATGGTTTGAACGCCTTGCGTGCGCACGGTGCTCTCGACCAGCGCCTCGTCCAGCACCGAGCCCAGGCAGGCCACCAGTTCGATGCCGCGCTCGACCTCGCGCAGTTCATGGTCGATGGCGTACAGGCCGAATTCCGAGTGGTCCAGCAGCACCAGGCGCTTCGGTTTTTGCGACACGATCTGGCGGCACAACTCGCCGCCGATGGAGCCGCCGGCACCGGTCACCAGCACCACCTTGCCGGCAATGTTGCGCGAGAACAGCGCCGGCTGCGGCGGCACCGGGTCGCGCCCCAGCAGGTCGGCGACATCCACTTCGCGCAGGTCGGCCACGCTGGCGTGCCCACTCACCATGTTGCTCAGGGTCGGCAAAATCTTGACCGGCAGCCCGGCGTGTTCCACGCGCGAGATCAACTCGCGCCGCTGCGCCGTCTTGGCCGACGGAATGGCCAGCACGATCTGCGCCACGTCGTGCCGAAAGATGGCGTCCTGCAGCGCACCGGGCGCGTACACCTTCAGGCCCGCCACGGTCTTGCCATGCAGCACCGAGCGGTCGTCCAGAAAACACACGGCCTGGTACTCCGGGCTGAGTTGCATGGTTTGAGCCAACTGCGCACCGGCGTCGCCAGCGCCATAGATCGCCGTGCGGACCCGGCGCCGGCCCGCCCGCCCCACGCCCTGGCGCAACAGCACGCGGGCGATGAAGCGCGAGGTGATCACGTAGGTGAATGCCACGAACCAATAGATCAGCAAGGCCGAGCGCGGGATCACATGCACTTCGAAGGCCAGCGCCAACGCGAAGATCGCCAGCACCACGGCGGCCAGCGCCAGGCTCGACGCGGCGATGACGCGCAGGTCGATGTAGCGCACCACGGTGCGGTACAGGCCCGCCATGCCCAGCACCGGCAAGGTCAGCCAGCCGATCGCCAGCAGCACCAGCGGCTCCGTTTTCAAAGCCAGTTCGACCGAGCCCAGCCGCATCACGATCGCCGCCAACAGGAACAGCGGCAGGAACAACGCGTCGGCACCGATCATCACCGCCAGCTTGGCGCGCGGCGACAGGGCGGAAAGGCGTTGGCCGATGTTGATGAGTGTCATGGTGGTTCGTCTCCTGTGGCCCGTGCGGACGATTTTTCTGTGTGGCCCAGGCGGCGAATGATAGAGACCAATTTCACGACCGATCGGTTCGCGGCGGCGCATCCGGCCCCGGCGGTTTACGTTTCGTGCCAACTATTACCTGGTACGTCTATCCCTGCTGTGAAGCCCGGTCCCCGGCCTTGTAGTGGAACGCCAGCCAGACCAGCGGCGCGTAGGCGATCAGCACGCCGGTCGTGCCGTCCAGCCGCCCCAGCGCCACCCCCACCGCAATGGGCAACAACCACAGCAGGTTGATCGCGCCGACCGCCAGCGAAACCGCCTTGTGGGAGCCGACCCGGCGCGCCGCGTACTGGTAAGCGTGGCTGCGGTGCGCCACGTTGAACGGGTCGCCGCGCCGCACCCGGCGCACCAGCGTGGTGGTGGCGTCGACCATGAAGCAACCCAGCAATATGAACCAGCACCAGAACACCTGTGTGGCTTGCTGAGCCGTCCAGAGCGAGAAGATGCCCAGCACCAGGCCGATGAAGCCGCTGCCGGCGTCGCCCATGAAGATGCGGGCCGGAGGGAAGTTCCAGGCCAGGAAACCCGCCACGCAGGCCGCGAAGACGATCGCCACCGGCCACTGCGCTGTGCCAGTGGCCAGCCACCAGCACAGCGCCCCGCCGCACGCGACGGTGATGGCTTCGATGCAGGCGATCGCGTCGATGCCGTCCATGAAGTTGTACAGGTTCACCATCCAGATCAGGTAGACCGTGGCCAGCGCCAGGCCGAACCAGCCAAGGTCGACCGAGTCGCCGAACACCGGCACCGGCGGGATGCCGCCCATCAGCCACAGCGCCCAGATCGAAGCCACGCCGTGGGCCAGAAAGCGCCAGCGCGCCGGCAGTGGGGCGCGATCATCGAGCAAGCCGACCACTGCGACCAGCAGGCCACTGCCCAGCAGGGCGGCAAGCCATGGCGCAGACAGTGAGCCTGCGGCGCCCAGCGCGATCACCAACCCACAGAACGACACGACGATGGCCACCCCGCCGCCGCGCGGTGTCGGCACCGTGTGCGAACTGCGTTCGTTCGGGTGATCGAGCAGTTGTGC
>JANORB010000111.1:0-10451 GCA_031415135.1 Methylibium sp. | reverse complement strand
GGCCGCGGTGATGATCACCTACCCCAGCACGCATGGCGTGTTCGAAGCGCGCGTCAAGGAGTTGTGCGCCCTGGTGCACCAGCACGGCGGGCGCGTCTACGTCGACGGCGCCAACATGAACGCGCTGGTCGGCGTGGCCGCGCCGGGCGAATTCGGCGGCGACGTGAGCCACCTCAACCTGCACAAGACCTTCTGCATTCCCCACGGCGGCGGCGGGCCGGGCGTCGGGCCGGTCGCGGTGGTGGCCGACCTGGTGCCGTTCCTGCCCGCGCACCGGTCGTATCTGCAGGCGACGCAAGGCGTCGCCTGCAGCGCCACCGAACAGCAGGTCGGCGCCGTCAGTGCCGCGCCGCTGGGCAACGCGGCCGTGCTGCCGATCAGCTGGATGTACTGCCGCATGATGGGTGCGCAAGGCCTGCAGGCGGCGACCGAGACCGCCATCCTGAGCGCCAACTACATCGCCGCGCGGCTCGCTGAACATTACCCGGTGCTGTACTCCGGCGGCTCGGCGCAGCTCAAGGGCGGCGGCGTGGCGCACGAGTGCATTCTGGATCTGCGGCCGTTGAAAGAGGCCACTGGCGGCGCCCAAGGCGTCAGCGCCGAAGACGTGGCCAAGCGGCTGATCGACTACGGTTTTCACGCCCCGACGCTGAGCTTTCCGGTGCCGGGCACGCTGATGGTGGAGCCGACCGAAAGCGAATCGCTGCGCGAACTCGACCGCTTCTGTGACGCGATGATCGCCATCCGCGCCGAGATCGCCAAGGTCGAGTCTGGCCAGTGGCCGCGCGATCAGAACCCGCTCAAGAATGCCCCGCACACGGCGCCAGCGTTGTTGGCTGCCGACTGGCCGCATGCCTACTCGCGCGAGCAGGCCGCCTACCCGCTGGTGTCGCTGCGCCAGGCCAAGTACTGGCCACCGGTGGGCCGGGTCGACAACGTGTGGGGCGATCGCAACCTGATGTGCGCTTGCCCGCCGATGTCGGACTACGCGGCTTGAGTGGCCGACGGGAGCGCCGCGTTCAGGTCTCCAGGAAGCGCTGCGCATCCAGCGCCGCCATGCAGCCGGTGCCCGCGCTGGTGATGGCTTGGCGATACACATGGTCCTGCACATCGCCGGCGGCAAACACACCCGGCACGCTGGTCATCGTGGCCATGCCGCCCAGGCCTGACCGGGTGATGATGTAGCCGTCTTTCATCTCCAGCTGGCCCTTGAAGATGTCGGTGTTGGGCTGGTGGCCGATGGCGATGAAACACCCCTTCAACGTGAGGTCGGTGGTGACGCCGCCCTGGGTGCTCTTGAGCAAATGTGGCTCTGCCACTTTGCTCATTCCCCCTCGGGGGGCGGACGACGCAGTCGTCGGCCTGGGGGTGCTCTTGAGGCGCACACCGGTCACGCCGCTGGCGTCTCCCAGCACTTCGTCGAGCGTGTGCCACAGGTGCAATTGCATCTTGCCGGCAGCCACCTTGTCCATCAGCTTGTCGACCAGAATGGCCTCGGCCCGAAACTTGTCGCGCCGGTGCACGAGGTGAACCTTGGAGGCGATGTTCGACAGGTACAGCGCCTCTTCGACCGCCGTGTTGCCACCGCCCACCACGCAGACCTCCTGGTCGCGGTAGAAAAACCCGTCGCAAGTGGCGCAGCCGCTCACGCCGCGCCCCATGAAGGCTTGTTCGGACGGCAGGCCGAGGTACTTGGCCGAGGCGCCGGTGGCAATGACCAGCGCGTCGCAGGTGTAGGTGCCGGAGTCGCCTTTCAAGGTGAACGGGCGCCTGGAGAAGTCGACCTGGTTGATGTGGTCGGACACGATCTGCGTGTTGAAGCGCTCGGCATGCTTCAGAAAGCGCTCCATCAACTCGGGGCCTTGCACGCCGTCGACGTCGGCAGGCCAGTTGTCCACGTCGGTCGTGGTCATCAACTGCCCGCCCGGTGCGATGCCGGTGATCAATACCGGCTTGAGGTTGGCGCGGGCGGCATAGACCGCGGCCGAATAACCGGCGGGGCCGGAGCCCAGGATCAAGACCTTGGCGTGTTGGGAGACAGACATGGGGTGGGTCGGGTCGGGGTGGTTTGGAAATCAGTTCAGGCTGAGCTTGACGGCGTTCAGCGACTCGATGCGATCCAGGTGGTCGCCAAACGTGCGCGCATTCTGGAAGCCGATCACCCGCGCCTGGCTCAGCTCGGCGCCCGCCGGGGCAAAAAACAACAGGGCCGGCGGGCCGAACAGGCCGTACTTGCGCATCAAGGCCTTGTCGTCGGCGCTGTTGGCCGTCACATCGGCGCGCAGCAGGGTCATGCCGGCCAGGCGCTTGCGGACCGACTCGTCGGCAAAGGTCAGCGCCTCCATCTCTTTGCACGAAACGCACCAGTCGGCATAAAAGTCGAGCATCACGGGTTTGCCGGAGCCCTGAACCGCGGCGTCCAGCGCCGCCAGGTTGGCCACCGCCTGGAACTTCAACTCGGCCTTGTTCGACGCCAGCGCGCCAAGCGGCGCGCCATTCGCTGCGGACAGGTGCTGCAACGGCTGCAGCAAGTCGCGCCCGCCAGAGGCCATGCCCGCCAGCTGGAACGTGGCCAGCAAGGCCAGCATCAAACCAAAACCCTTGGTCACCGCCCGTCCGGGCGTGACCGCTTCGGACAAGCGCTCGAACGCACCCAGGTAAACCGCGCACACCAGCAGCAGCGCGGCCACACCCAGCATCAAGGCCCAGGCCGGCAGCACTGGCGACACCAGCCACAGCGCGACCGCCAGCAGCAGCACGCCGAAGAAGTGCTTGACGCGCTCCATCCACACCCCCGCGCGCGGCAGCAAGGAGCCGGCCGACAAGCCCACCAGCAGCAGCGGCACGCTCATGCCCGAGGCCAGCGCGAACAAGGCCACGCCGCCCAGCACCACGTCGCGGGTCTGGCTGATGTAGACCAGCGCGCCCGCCAGCGGCGCCGCAACGCAGGGGCCGACGATCAACGCCGACAGGCCGCCCATCAGAAAAACGCCGGCGTGCCGGCCGCCTTGCAAGCGGCCCGACCAGCTCGAAATCCGCGTCTGCAGGCCGGCCGGCATCTGCAACTCGTAGACCCCGAACATCGCCAGCGACAACAAGGCCAGCAGCAACGCAAAGCCACCCAGCACCCAGGCGTTTTGCAGCGCCGCCGCCAGCCCCTCGCCGGCCAGCCCAGCGGCCATGCCGAAGACGGTGTAGACCAGCGCCATGCCCAGCGAATAGGCCAGGGCCAGGCCGAATCCGCGCGCCCTCGACACGTGGCCCGACTGGCCGACGATGATCGACGACAGGATCGGAATCATCGGCAGCACACACGGCGTGAACGAGAGCAGCAAACCCGCCAGCAGGAAGACGCCGGCCACCGTCAGCAGACTGCGGGACTGCAGCGCTTGGGCGAATTGGCCCGGCTCGGCCGCAGGGGTGTTTGTCGCTGCCGGCCCTGCGATCGCGGTGGCACGGGGCGCTGCGGACGTGGCAGTGGCACTGGTCGCAACAGGCGTCCAGGCGGCCGATTGCGCATCGGTCAGCAGGCTCAGCGTGAGCAAGCCTCCCGCGCCCGCTTCAACCTTGAACGCGCGCTGCATCGGCGGGTAACACAGCCCCTTGTCAGCGCAGCCCTGGTTGCCCACGACCAGCTTGAAGGGTGTGCCGGACCCTTGGGCAATGGGTGCGACCAGCGTGGCCGAGTCACGAAAATACTCCACGTCTTTCTGGAACGTCTCGTCGAATTTCACCTTGCCTTTGGGCACCTGAAGTTCACCCAGGCGCACCGTGCCGGGCAAGGCCTCGACGCTGAACTTGTCGCCGTAAAGGTAATAACCGGGGGCGATGTCGAAGCGGAACTCGATGCGCTGCGCATCGCCGGCGCGGGCCGACAGCTTGAAGGCCACGTCGGGATCGAGGAATTCATCCGCGGCGCGCACGGCCGGGCCCCACGCCATCAGCGCGAGCAAACCCAGCACAGTCCAGAATCGTTTCATTTAGTCGCCCTTCAGATGGATTCTATTCAAGCCCACACCACCTCGGCGGCGTGGTGGTGAACGCCACCGGCCGCATCCACCGCGAGGTAAGCCACGTTCTGCGCGGCCAGGAAGGCCAGTGCATCACCGCCCTTGAGCATCGCAACCGTCGTCAACGCCCCCGCCGCCAGGCAGGCCGGGGCGACCACGCTGACCGATCGCCAGGCATTCACCGGCCTGCCGGTGCGCGGATTCAGCAGATGGCAATAGCGGACCCCATCGAGTTCGAAATAGCGCTCGTAGTCACCGCTGGTCGCCAGTGCGCCGGTGCCCAGCATCAGCGTGGCGAGCATCCGCTTGGCGTCACGCGGATGCTGGATGCCGAGCGACCACACCGCCCCGCCGGGCCGCGGCCCGACCAGCCGAATGTCGCCCCCCAGGTTGACCATGCCGTGCGCCACACCGTGCTGCTGCAGCAGCGTGGCGGCACGGTCGGCGGCGTACTCCTTGCCGAAGCCGCCGAAGTCGAGTTCCATGCCGGCCCGCGGCAACTCGATGCGGTTGTCCTTCCAGCGCACCTGCGGCCAGCCCACCAACGACAACAAGGCGTCGATGTGGGCCTGGTCGGGCAAGCGGGCGGCGCGGAAATCCCAGGCCTTGCGCAAGCTGCCCGAGGTGGGGTCGAACAAGCCGTCGCTCATGGCGTGCAGCGTGGCCGCGAAGTCCAGCAGATGGGCCGTCTCGGCGTCGACATCCACACTGCGGCCGGTGCCCGCCGCCGCGTTGATGCGCGACACCACGCTGGCGGCGCGATAGCGCGAAAACTTGGCCTCGATGCGCCGGACTTCGGCAATCGCCAGTTTCGCCACAGGCTCGGCCTTGCGGCGGCTCAAGCCCGCGACGCGCACCTCGCAGTCGCAGGCCATCGCAGAGAACTGAAAGCCGATGTCCTCAGCCGCCCTCGCCTGCATGCCCATGTGCGCAGACCTCCGACATCGACGCCGCAGTGCTAGTACTCCGACCCAGAGACTTCGAAACATGAAAGCGCGTCTTCGACCCGATGGCGGCGTTGCAAATCCTCGCAATACCTTTGGGTATTGCTGTGGTTTGCGCCTTGCCCTCGGGCCGAATCCATCGCTTTCATCATGTTCCGAAACCTCTGCGCCGGAATACTAGAACCTGAGCCGCGCGCCGAACTGCACAAAGGTGGCCCGAAACGGATCGAGCCCCTTGGAGCCGTTGCCACCGAACTTCCAGTCGGAGCGCTGCTCGTAGGTCTCAAGTTTCCCGTCCACGGTCCAGTCATCGGTCAGCTTGTAGTCGGCCTTCAGGCCGATCGTCACGGCGCCGAACGCGGACAGGCGCTGGTCGCCCGAATTGAGCCCGGCGGGCGCCTGCGTCGGGACCACGATCTGCCCAGCGGCATCGAACTGCGGCTCCACATAAAACCGCGCCGCGCCCTGGCTGTAGTAGCGCAGCAGCGGCGTCAGCATCAGCCGGTCATCGAGCGGCTTGGCCCATTCGAGTTGGACGGTGCTGGCCTTGATGCCATAGCTGTCGCGGTAGTAGCGGTAGCTGCTTCGCAAGGTCGATCGGCCGCCTTCAAAATGGTGATTCCAGCGGCCCAGCAAAGCGGCCTGCTTGCGCGCTTCAGGGCGCACGTCGAGCAGTTTGTACGGATCGCTGTAAAAGCCCTCGCCGGCACTCAGCGTCAGGTTCGCCTGGACGATGTCGGTGCTGGACAGCGCCTGGGTCAGGCCGAGCAGCATTTCATCGCTGCGCTTGGTCCGCTTGCCGACCTTGTTGACGGCGCCCAAGGTGGGTTCGATGGTGTCGTCGGACGCCGCCAGACCGATGTTCCAGGTGGTGTTGTTGTCCGCGCTGGACCAACTGCCGTTCAACGAAATGGCGTTCGACACGTAGTCGCGTTCGGTCGAATGACTCAGCCCGATCGCGTACGACGAGCGGTCGAAGTAGCGCGTGACCTTGATGTCCCCCGCGGTGCGCCGCTCGGTCATCTTCGATGCCTGCGAGATGGCGGACTGCCAGCGCGGCGTTGCCCCCGACAGGCTGTCCACGACCAGCGAGCCCTCGACCGACCAGTCCCGGCCCACGGGCGCCAGCACATACAGCGCCGGCGAATTGACGGTGATGCGTTTCAGCCCCGGCTGTGAATCCTGGTAGTACAGGTACTTGAAGGCGATCGTCCCCTTTTCGGGCGCACCTTCAGCGTGGGCCGGCGGCAGCCAGACCCCTGGCAGCGCCAGCGCAGCCAGCACGATGGCGCCCGACGCGCTGCGAACCGTCGACGGGTTGGCGTGCCTGGCGCGACGCGAATTCTTGTCTTTCATGCTGGCCGTCTTCATGTTCACCCGTTCAGTTGCAGCCACAGCCACCGCCGCCCACGCCATAACCTCCGGAGGCGTTTTCCTTGCTGGAGTAGATGTGCTGCAGGAAGCGCTCGTCCAGTGGATCGCCACCCATGGTCATTTCCGGCCGGGCCAGGTTGCCCTTCTCCCAGGGCTGGGGTGGCGCGAAGGCGGAGCAGCCGGTCAGGCAGGCCAGGCAAATCAGCAATGCAAGTCCTCTTGTCATGATTGATTCCTTGGGCGATGTCACTTGGAAAGCGCGCCGAGCGCGTTGACGAACTTGGCTTCAAGCTCCTTGCGATCTTCGTCCTTGAAGCCCTGATGAACGGCGAGCACTCTGCCGTCCGGCCCGATCAAGACCGATGTCGGCATGCCTTTCACGCCGAATCGCCTGGCCGTGTCGCCTTTTGAATCGAAGCTCAGCGTGAACCTGGCGGGCAACTGGGCGAGGAATTGATCCGCGTCGGCGCGCTTGGCATCCAGGTTGATGCCGACGATCTGCAAACCCCTGGCGCCGTACTTGGCCTGCATCTCGTTCATCCACGGAAACGATTGCCGGCAGGGGCCGCACCAGGACGCCCAGAAGTCGACGTAGACCAGCTTGCCTTTGAGCTTTGACAACTGTTCCGCGCCCGGCCCGGCGGCCAGTTCGATGTCGGGTGCCGGCTGGCCCGCATCGAGCGCCTGAGACGGAACGCTGAAGGCCGTCAAGGCCAACGCCAGGCTGGCGGCCGGGAGGGTTTGCAAGAGTCTTTGGCGCATCGAATGAGTCTCCGCAGGGGTTCGGCCGCGTCGGGGCCGCAGGTCACGAAGTCAACGGTATGCGCAATGCCCGCTCGCCGCGGAAAGCAATTGTTGCCTGTGTGCCAAGCGGCACCCTCACGGGCAGACTGAAGCAACGAAAATCACCACCGCGTGCGCATGCAAATCGCCGATCGATGACACCGCGTTCACGCTGTTGCCCGCCTTGAGTTCCTGCAGTTGAGACACGCTCAAGCTCACCGTGTGATCGTGCGTTGCCGTGCCTCTGATGCTGTAGGTCTTGGCCACCATCGAGTCGAGGTCGGCTCGAAGAATGTTCAACGTGTGCCCATGGTTGCCGGTGATCGCGCTGCCGTCGGCGCCACACACCGCCGCCGGAACGGCGACGCTTGACGAGCCGCCTCCGCCGCAGGCTTTGAGCAACAACAGCACGGACCCGGTGGACACGACTTCAAAAAACGCCTTGCGGGTGATGTTCATGGGGAAATTCCTTCGGTGTCTGACAGATGAGGTTTACGGGATCACACGGGCCAGCATTCCGCAGCCCACAGCACTCCATCGCTTGTTACAACTTTCGGGTTGCCTTGCCTGACAGTGGCAACTGCACTACAGTCCACACTGTTCATTGACCGATCGGTCAATGAATTCGAATCGCAGCTCGATCCGCTCAGCCCCTGCCGGAAACCCACCATGGCCGAAACCGCCCAGCTTGTATTGAAACACCAGGACGGGTCCGTTCTGACCCTGACCTTGAACCGGCCGCAGGCGCTGAACAGCTTCAATGGTGGCATGCACGACGCGTTGCTGTCCGATTTGAAGGCGGCGTCGGGTGACGCCTCGGTGCGCTGCGTCGTGATCACCGGCGCGGGCCGTGGATTTTGCGCCGGACAGGACCTCACCGACCCGGAAATCGCACCGAACCTCGAACCCGGCGCCACCCAAAAGAACATCGGCAACCTGATCGAGGCGCGCTACAAGCCGCTGGCGATGCTGCTGGCCGACTACCCCGTGCCGGTGTTGGCGTCGGTCAACGGGGTGGCCGCCGGCGCCGGCGCCAACCTGGCTTTGACGTGCGACATCGTCATCGCCGCCCGGTCGGCCGCGTTCATCCAGGCCTTCTCCAAGATCGGCCTGATTCCCGACGTCGGGGGTACCTGGTTGCTGCCCCGCCTGGTGGGCCGGGCCCAGGCGATGGGATTGGCGCTGCTGGGCGACAAGCTGCCGGCCGAACAGGCTGAACGCATCGGCCTGATCTGGCGCTGCGTGGACGATGCCGCGCTGGCCGCCGAAACATCGGCCACCGCACAACGGCTCGCCGCGATGCCAGTGCGGGCGCTGGCGGAGACCCGCCGTGCGATGGCCAGGGCCGATCACATGACCTTGTCGGAGGCCCTGAGCATGGAGGCCGAGGTTCAAGGGCGCATGGGGATGAGCCGCGACTACATCGAAGGCGTGAGTGCCTTTTTTGCCAAGCGCGCACCCCGGTTTATCGACCGCTGATCCGTTCGAGTGCATGGACTCCGCAGCTTCCGATCCCCAGTCCCTGGCCGAACGCGTTCGCGATCGCATGTTCACCAGAGACGCCGCCGCGCAGGCGCTCGGCATGCGGGTCACGGCCATCTCGCCCGGGCATGCGAGCGTCGAGATGACGGTGCGCGCCGACATGCTCAACGGCTTCGGCATTTGCCAGGGCGGCCTGATCACCACGCTGGCGGACATGGCGTTCGCCTACGCCTGCAATTCGTACAACGAACTCACCGTGGCCTCTGGTTTCGATGTGGACCTGCTGGCGCCGGGCCAATTGGGCGACACGCTGGCGGCCCACGCCGCAGTGGTGTCGCAGGCCGGTCGATTGGGGCTCTACGACGTGGCGGTGCACAACCAGGCCGGCGAGCGCGTGGCCGTGTTCCGCGGGCGCTCGTACCGCATCAAGGGTAAACCGGTCGTTGCCTGAGCGGCGGTTGGCGAACCGAGCGAAAGCATGCGCATGACGGCAAGACAAACCCAGACCAGGGAACTGGAGCCGATCGAAACGGCCAGCCGCGACGAGTTGCAAGCACTGCAGCTCCAGCGCCTGCGGTGGTCCCTGAAGCATGCGTACGACCACGTGGCCCACTACCGCGCCGCGTTCGACCAGCGTGGTGTGCACCCCGGCGACCTGAAGTGCTTGCACGACCTGGCGAAGTTTCCGTTCACCACCAAGCACGACCTGCGCGCCCAGTACCCGTTCGGCATGTTTGCGGTGCCGCGCGAACAGGTGGTGCGGGTGCATGCGTCGTCGGGCACCACCGGCAAACCGACCGTGGTGGGCTACACGCAGGCCGACATCGACACCTGGGCCCATTTGATGGCGCGCTCGATTCGCGCCTCGGGAGGCCGTCGCGGTGACATCGTCCATGTCGCCTACGGCTACGGCTTGTTCACCGGCGGCCTGGGCGCGCACTACGGCGCCGAGCGGCTGGGCTGCACGGTGATTCCGATGTCGGGTGGCCAGACCGAGAAGCAGGTGCAGCTGATCGTCGACTTCAAGCCGCACATCATCATGGTCACGCCCAGCTACATGCAGGTGATCATCGAGGAATTCCGGCGCCAGGGCCTGGACCCGCGCGCCATGTCGATCGAGGTCGGCATTTTCGGCGCCGAGCCCTGGACCGAGGCCTTGCGCCAGGACGTGGAAGCCGGCGCCGACATCGACGCGGTCGACATCTACGGCCTCAGCGAAGTGATGGGCCCAGGGGTGGCCAACGAGTGCATCGAGTCCAAGGACGGGCCGGTGATCTGGGAAGACCACTTCTACCCGGAGATCATCGACCCGGACACCGGCGACGTTCTGCCCGAGGGCAGCGAGGGCGAACTGGTGTTCACCACGCTGACCAAGCAGGCGCTGCCGGTGGTGCGCTACCGCACCCGCGACCTGACCCGCCTGCTGCCGCCCACCGCGCGCGGCATGCGCCGCATGGGCAGAATCGTCGGGCGCAGCGACGACATGCTGATCATCCGCGGTGTCAACGTGTTCCCGACGCAGATCGAGGAGCTGGTGCTGCAGCACGGGCGGCTGGCCGGGCAGTACCAGATCGTCGTCACGCGCGACGGGCCGCTGGATGCGATGGAAGTGCGCTGCGAACTGCAAACCGCCGGCTCGGAGCTGATGGCCATCGAGGCCGCGCAATGGCTGCAACAGCGCATCAAGACCATGATCGGCGTGAGCGCGCAGGTCCACGTGGGCGCGCCGGATTCGATCCAGCGCACGCTGGTCGGCAAGGCACGCCGCGTGATCGACAAACGCCCCAAGGGATAAGGAACCAGCATGTACACCCAAGCGATGGACACGATGGCGCGCGAAGCAAAGCCGCAGGTGCAG